>JAUWJK010000037.1 GCA_030607735.1 Candidatus Bathyarchaeota archaeon | reverse complement strand
TTTCAGAAGGAAAATCGGCAGTTCCTAAAACATAATTTGGATGCTTCTCAAGGATAAACTCTTTTTCATACTTTGATTTGTTAATCCTGACTACCGTATCAGCCTTTTTAACAAGCAGATTATGCAAAAACCTATCTTCTGATTCTCCGTTCTCTGTAACTATAACTAATACATTGTTTTCTTTAGCGAATCTTTTCAAGTATCCTATGATTTGCTTGTAAATTACACACATTTCCTCTCTGTCAATTTCATTATCACTACTTTTAGTAAGTATATCAGATATTATAACTAATTTAGCATCACATCGACTAACTGTTTCTTTTAGTTTTTCAAGTATAAGTGATGTCATTTGATACGCAGTAAAAGCCCTCGCAATATGAATTTTTTTTAAAATTTTATCCGGATTAAGATTGTGTAATCTTGCAATACGTGCTGTCTGATAAAGTTTAAAACTATTTCCACCATCAACAAAAACTACACTACTTCCTAGACCACCAAGTTGAGGAGGCAATTGTGCTCTAACACACAAAAGTGAAGATAACGATAAAACCGATTTAGATCCATAGAGTACTGCAAAGTCGCCAATAGTAAATCCTGGAAATAACTGACTTAAATTTTGAGTGTTAAATGAAAGTAGTTTTCCTTGTTCTGCAGTTTTTAATATAGTATTTTGATACAATCTTTTGCTTCCTTGTTGAGTATATTTGAACTGTTACAAGAATACGTTGTAATCTTTTTAAATTATTTTTAGAAACGACTAAAGAGTATAGGTGAGAGAGTAGGGTGAAAGTGAAACAGTATTAACTTGTTTTTAATCAGGCAAAAAGTTACATAGGTTATTTGTCTTTTTGAATAAAACGTCTTTTTGTTAGCTGATTAATGTCTATAAAACAGATTTCTTTATTGATAGTTAAAGTAAAAAAAATTGATTTAAAAAAAATAAAAAGAAGATGATTACTTAATTTTTTTAACTAATGAAGTAGATCCATTTTTTCATTAATCTTTAAATCATTTGAAATCTCTGGAAATTGTTTTTGCAATTTTTTGCTGGCAGCTTCTTCTGCTTCTCTTAAGATTTTTGTTGCTTCCAAGCCTGCTGATTTAACTTCTACTGGACTTCGCATATCTTGGTTGGTTGTACTAACTATGTCGTTTAGAAGTGATCCAATGTTCGCAATTTCTCGTCCTGCTTCTGGGAATATACCGGACATTCCTCCACGAATACTATTTAGCACTCCTGCAGCTGGTGCTAAAACAGTCATAACCTCGCCTAATTCTGAAATTGTTTTTAATCTAATGGATACGCTTTCCAAAGCAAGTCCAGCATGCATCAACATCTTTTCAACTTTACGTATTTCTGCAAGTTCACTTGCTAATACATTTGCGCGCATCGTATCTCTTTCTGTTAATGCTTTAGTTATTCGATTAAAAAGCGTAGAATCACGTTGTTCAAATCGCTTTGAAGCATTATCTAACTTGTTCTTTTGTCCTTCTATTCTCTGAATAACAGTAATAATTTGTTGTTTTAGACCTTGAGAAGGTTTACTTGAATCTTTAATTTTTGACAAAATAGATGATTCTTTTTCTTTTTTATTCCACTTATCAATAAAATTATTAACCAAAATTAGTTCATCCCAACTTTAAGAGTCTATTAGTTCTCAAATGTATAAAAAACTGTTTTAGACAACAGAATAAAAAGGTTATATCTGTAATGGTTTTTTTCAGTTATTTAGTTAAAATATTGCAATAAACAAATCTTTTTTTTGTTTTAGTTAATATATCAATTAAAGGTTTTATAGTAAATGGTTTTTAAGTATTCACGATTATCTATTGTAATTTAAGTAACAAAATAATTAATAACCGTTTTTTCCACATATTTTTTTCAAATTTTTACATAAATTACGCAATATAGTTTGCAATTTTTTTTCAGGATTTCGAGTATTTTTAGCTTGACTAATTCGTCTAGCTTCTAAATTCAGAACTTTATGGCAATTAATACATCTAGTAAGAACAAGCTCAAATCCATTAAGAATATCTAATCGCCTTTGAGTATAGTGTCTTTGCTTAATATGATCACATAGAACCTTTCTAATCACGATTAGCTCATCTTCTCCCAATTTCATCTCCCAGTAATAAATCTTAATTTAAAGATAAATAACTCTTATGAAAGAATCTTCTATTCAAAAAATGAGTGTATTACAAGTTCCATTACAGATACATTAAGCAGAGAAACAATCTCATTATGAGTGAAAAATAAAATTTAATATTTTTTGTTTTTCTTCTAAAGAACTAACAACTATGTCAGGAAATTTGTTTTTAACTTCATTTGCATTATAAACACCTGTTAGAACTGCTATACAAGACATTCTAGCTTGTTTAGCTGCCTGTATACCAAAAACAGAATCTTCAAAAACTACACATTGTTCAGGGATAACATAAAGTTGTTTTGCGCATTTTTGAAAAATTTCAGGATGGGGTTTGGCATTAAAAATTTCATTAGCTGTTATTACAGAATCAAAAAAATTAGATAAATCAAACTTTCGTAACATGAAATCTATAAAGTCTCTATTGTTCATGGAGGCTAACCCCATTTTTACTCTTCCTTCTAGGGAATCTAATAACTCTCTAGAACCAGCAAATAATTTGGTATCTTCATTTAACTCGATTGAGAATTGAACTTTTTTCCTTACAAGGAACTCAAGTAAACTTTTATCAAAAAACACATTTTTAAATGTTAATATTTCTCTAAAAGTTTCAATTGAGCCAATTCCGATTAAGGGTTCAATAAAAGAATTGCTTATTTTACAATCAATTTCGTTAAGAGCCTTTTGAAATGCCATTACTATTGTTTTTTTTGTATTAGCTAAAGTACCATCCCAATCGAAAATCACTGCTTCAAACATTTCAACACTCATTTTTACAAGTTTGATTAAACCTTTAGTTTTTCACGAATCAATTGACTTTTCTTGGTTGCTGCTTCTACAGCATTCATTAGTGCTTGTCTAATCTGACTACCTTCAAGCTCGTATATTGCTTCAATAGTTGTACCGCCAGGTGTTGTAACCATGTCCTTTATTTTTGCAGGGTGTTCTTGAAGATCTAAAACAAGCTTGCCAGTCCCTAAAACTGTTTGAGCAGAACTATTTAGAGCAATAGTTCTTGGTAATCCAACTTTTAAACCAGCATACATAAGACTTTCTATAATTATTGAAAGATACCCTGGGCCACTCCCACTAAGTGCAGTTATCGCATCCATATACTTCTCATTAACTTCTTCACATATACCTAAGAAATTTAATAATTCAATAACTCTTTTTTTATCTTTCTGAGTCACATTTTCTCCACAACAATAAGCTGTGTAAGAAGCTTGAACTAAAGCAGCTACATTTGGCATTATTCGAACAATTTTAGCTTCAGGAATAAATTTATTTAAGAATTTCAGGGGAACAGTGGCTGCTACTGAAATTACAAGTTTTCCATAAACTTCAGTTTTAATTGTTTTTAGAACATTTTCAATATCGCTTGGCTTTACGCTAATAAAAATTATATCTGAAGTGGAAGCAGCCTCTAGATTGTTTGCGGTTGTTAATATGCCCATTTTTTCTAGCTCTTTGAGTCTTTTAGGTCGAATGTCAGCCGCAATGATTTTGTTAAAACAACCACTTTTTTTGAAACTTTTTATTATTGCTCCTCCCATCATTCCTGTTCCTATAACTGCAATACTATCTTTCATTTCAGTACACTCTTAGTCTAACTATCAGTTATTTCCTCTTAAATCTTTTTTTTAGGATCTAATAAACAACACTTTTGAAAGAGTATTGTTCTTCAGTTTTGATCAAAAAGTAAGTATTTTTTTAAAAAATAATTTGGCAACTAAGACCATGAAAAGTTTTGAAAGCACTAATCTCGATAATTATTATATTGTTTTTAAGACTAGTTCTTTTATAAGCTCCTGGATAGTTAGTGCAGAAGCATTTGATCGTATCCCTCTTGAATTAAAATGAGTTGGAATAGCTCGAAATCCCTTTTCTCGTAATTTTTGAACCAATGAAAAAACTGATGGAACAGGGAGAGATAACTTGTCGCTAATCTTATCAATAACATAATAAGTTGCTGTTTCAGCCACTTCATCCTTGACAAGAGTAATCATTTTACATATTTTTCCACTATTCCGAAGAGCAACATGTCTATTTTCTTCAGCTAATAACTCACAAAAATATTCTTCAAAAATTTCTCCTAACCAGAGAGGTCCTGCCCAATTCATTTCTGAATTACATTCTGGACAGTTTTTAATATTTTTTGAAAATGGATTTTTTGTAAACTCACGATGAAAACAATTAAAACAATGAAGTATATACCCTAGAGTTCCAATACTTATGTCTCCTTTTTTAGCGCCATATTTTATCTGGATATATACTCGAATATAATGATCATTAGAATGACTAAAAAGTACTCTAAGTCCAATATCATATTTAGCCGCAGTAGCAGCAACACATCCAATCAAAAGTCGAATAGCGAGCTCATGACAATATTCTGTTCGCAAAGGTTTACCCCCATATTTTCTTTGACAAGCTCTTGAATGCACTCCACACAAAGGAGCTAAATCAGTTGCAGTTAACGCTAATAGACCATTATTACGCAATGCCCTAAGACTTGTATCCAAATAAGGCACAGGAGAACCAAAAGGATCCACATCAATCACATCAAATCTTTTGCGCGGAACCCCATATTGACTTAAAAGCAAATTTGCGTCCATATGATTTACTAAAATAAGCTCCTTCAAACCGTTTAGCTTTACGTTAAGATTTGCCAATTGAATTGCTTTTTGATTAATGTCACCAATTACAATTTGCCCAATATTAGAGACTTCAACTCCTAAACGAACAGCTCTAATACCTGAACTAGTTAATGGCTCACAAATAGAAATCTCTTTATCAATCATTTTTTGGTAGGCTTTAACTGCTAAAATAGCAATATCCCGATTCAATTCCATAACAGGATTATAAAAAACTGGAGCTTTAGAAGGAGCATAATCTGAAGCTTTTGATACAAAAGCAGCAAGTTTAGGTACAATAACTTCTGCTTTGCCTTCGAGTACCTTTTCGGTAGGAAAGGTATCATCAAAAGTTTCAATCATAATGTGATTTACTCCAACTTTGAAATTCTATAGTCTGAAGTTTTTGAGCTTATTAGACTTCTGGTATATCTTTACCTTTTGGGAAATCATACAGTGGGTTAACATCTTAAATTAATTAATCTTTATTTAGTTTTCAATTAAAGGAATATGAAATCCAAAAAGCGTCGATAAGTTTTTATGTTTCGCTTAAGTCTCTAAGGTAGTCACTTAAAAACGCAAAGTAGTAGGATTGATGGGCTAAAAATGGTACGAAAAGCGAGGATCCGCTTAACAAGCACCGATTATTTAAAACTGGAAGACGTATGTGGAGAACTTAAAGCAATCGCGCAAAAAACAGGCGCTAAAATTAATGGACCCGTACCTTTACCTACAAAAAGACTTAGAGTACCTACTTTAAAAGCTCCCTCTGGAGAAGGAACACCTACATGGGATAGATGGGAAATGCGTATCCATAAGCGGTTAATTGATATTGATTCAGAAGAACGTGTAATGAGAAGAATCATGCGTATTCGAGTACCTGAAGAAGTTCACGTTACAATTGAATTAATATAGTATCATCAAATCAATCAGAATTTCTCTGATTAAAAAAGATAAGAGAAATCTATTTTAATAATTTTAAAAGATTTATTCTTTTGATTAGGTCATTTTTTTTAGTAGTGCATAATTTTTTTAATAAAGAGAATATGATATAATCAATAGAATCGCACTAAAAATAAAAGAAACTGACCATATTTTTCTATTCCAATTAAAAATTTTAAAACCATCTAAAATTCCAAATGGCATAAGATTAAAGAGAGCAATATAGGAGTTAATCAAAGCTCCAACGGCAAAAATCCAAGAGTAATAAGGAAACATAAAGAATAAACCCAAAAAAACACTAGAAAGTACAATATTTGTTAATGGGCCAGCAATTGATATTTTTCCTATATCACCTTGTTTTGCAGACCCAGAAATCATTACAACTCCAGGAGAAATTATTTTGAAAGGTCCGGGTAAGACCATAAACACCGCTGTTAACATACTACCCCATAGAGTCAAGCGGAACTCTGCCCATAATCCACTTTTTTGCGCTGTTACTTTATGAGCAATTTCATGAATGAAAAAAGAGGTAGTCAATATAGCAGCCAACACAATCATATTTAGTATTTCTTGACCAGCCGATGCACCTATAGATAATCCTACACCGATGACTAATATCGTTCCTAACATTAAATGTTTGAGTTCTTTGTAGCCAAAATAAATATTTTTCTTGGATTGGCGGATTTTTCCATAATTAACTCTATACTCAAATGAATTTTGTTCTCTAAACACCATAGTGTTTTTTCTTTTGGATGCACGAACTAAATCCATTTTTGGACAATTATGACTTTCAGGTAAACGATGACCTGTACAAAATTGATCGGCGCAGTATGGACATTGAAATGGTAAAAAAGTTTCTTGTCCACATATTTGGCATTTCATTGCTAATTTACGCCTTTCTTTCCATAAAAACACCGTTATCTTTTATATGTTTCTCTATTAAATAACACTAAAATAATTAAATAACATAATTCAAAAAAACTTAACATAACCCACTATAAATAAAAAATATAAAAAGTGAATTAATAGCTATGTTGAGCCTATTCTTCATAAATTTTCTTTTCTTTAATTTTTAGAGTATCTTCGTTCTCACTTAAAACCCTATAATATTCTTTAAGCTCAGACTTATGAAGAAATTTCTTAACTATCAAACGCATATACTTTTTTGAGGTTCCCTCAGTTTCAATAGTTGCGTTAATTATTTGAGATTCAATAGATATATTTGCATTCATTTTGTTTTTTATAAAATCTGCTAAATTTATAATGGTTTCTTTTCCTTCACTTTTTAGTTCTGAAGCATCAATTTTTATTTCGATTTTTGTTCACCTCTTATGGATATAACCTTTTTTGTTGAAACAACGAGCAGAATAGTATTTTCTGCACATTAAATTGTCAGTTCGCCCGTCGAGTCATTATCACAGCTTATGCTCTATGACTCTTAAGCTCATCATCCAAGATTATTAAGACCCACCTATAAATCTTAAGGGTTGTGTCTTCAATTATTTTTTTCGTAAACATGATAAGGCTATTATTAATATACACAGTTTAATACTACAAAAATTAGAAAATTCGACTATCTCAAATATGGAAAATTAATTTGCTTCAAAGTACCATTTTTTTTAAAAATACATTTGTAAAACTATTTTTTGTTACTAAGAACATTGTTTGTTTCGTCAAAAGTGGATTCATGATATCTTTTGCTATGGAAAAGTTTGAGGTATTCTAACGAATATTTTGGATCAAATGGGAGATCTTTGGCTGTTACTTGTTTATTTTTCTTTAGTTGTTCTTCTACAACAATTTCTGCAACTGGATAGTTTAGCAGTAGTTCTTCTTTTTCATTATAATTAATTATGGTTTCCATTCCATCTTCTGCTAGAGATAAAAAGAGTGGCAATTTTTCTAAGACTTTTGAAGATTTGTATTTTGTGGTTCTTTTAAACATTTTAATTGCCGAGGACATTTTTTCTTTTATTTCAAGATTCTTACCCCACAAGTAACCTTCGGGTGGTGTCAGACTCTCGACAGTTTTTTCCTTCATCAGTAGGTTTTCAAAAAGAAGCGAGAATATTTTTTTTGTAATGCCAACACAAGAATCGAATACATTCTTTATTGTAATTACATTTATTATGCTAAAATTATTTTTGTCAATATTAATGGATGTAGCCGCAACTTTTTGTGTTAAAGCAATTAGTTCTGGGTAATCGTCACCTAAAGCTTTTGATAGTTTTTCATTTTTCTTGTTAAAATCATTTAATGTTTTTAAAGAGTGTTCTAGGTTCTCTATGGAACTAGATATTTGTTGAACATAATTTTTTTTCATGCTAATCAATGAAACATAAAGAGTCTCAAACACATTCCATGGAACTGTTTTTTCTTTTAGCTGTCTGCGTGCAAAAAGTATTGATTGACTATTGATAGGCAGATTAGGATCATAAAGTAAACAAATTCCACTATAAATTTTGGTAGTAACTTCAATGATTTCTTTAGCAATTGCTCTACTACTTTCGATTATTGCTGTTATGCTTTCAAGTCTTTTTCCTAAAGCAATACCTCTTTCAAACTTTGTTATGGTATTATTGTTTATTTTAATTCCAATGTTTTCAAATTGTCCTTTCCATTTTGAGAGTTCACAATTTGCGAATATTTGATATTCTGATAATAGATCATCTAACTCTGGATCTAGATTATCAATTGTTTGCTCGATCTTGTTGAGTTCTTTTAACACATTGCCTATTTCTGTGGGTACTAACAAACTCCTTGAATTTTTCCGGTTTATATCCTCAAGTTTATCTCTAGAAATTATTGATCTTGTTTCAAGAGATGAAAAAGAAAGTGGAATAGCGATTTTTGCAGTTGTTAGATCTTCGTCAAAACTCAAGAGTTTTTCGATAAGAGTTTTACATTTTTTCTCAATCATATCCACTGTTGCTAGTTCTTTTGGAGCTTGATCCATGAAAAATGTGGGAATTGTAAAAATAAGAGTTGCAAATGTTCCTAAAGCCATGGCTGATCCGGTTAAATCAACTCTAAAAGCTAAGGGTTCTTGTAGACTATTTGCTAATACAAAGAAAATGATTGTAGCAGCAGTTCCAGTAATTATTGGAAGGATTTTTTCAGCTTCACCTAAATTAGTTTGTGAAAAAGTTGTACGAATAAAAAGAACAATAGCCGAAACAATTCCTACTATCATAACTAAGAATAAAATAATTCCTGGAAGAGAATCAATGTAATGAGATATCATCTCCATTACCGTATGTTCCATTATTGGAGGATCTAATGACAGTTGTTCAGATATAGCAAATACAACTTTAGAAGTGTCATACAATCTAAATTGAAGCATAGAATCTTGAACATTGGCAAAAACCTGCGTTAATGGAACATAAATTGGTGGACTTGATCCAGCTTCAATCCACCAATCCACTCTTGCTATTTGAGTAACATGTTGTAGATATTGCATTATCTGAAGAGGTACTGAGAGCAAAACATAGTAAACTACAGATAATATTGAAATTTTCTTGAATAAAACAATAGAACTAACAATTAGGGGTATTGCAAGAAAGAAAGTTTGACTTGAAAAAAGTGAAATAGCCGCAATAATACCCAAATTAATTACAATAGCTGATTTACGATCCCGAAAAACAACAGGTAATGCTGTAAACAAAAAAAGAAAAACAAAAACAACTATCCAACGAATCGTTGGTTCTCCTAACATCACGATAAAATTTAATTTTGCTAAATTATACAATAATCCCAATCCAATTAATAGCCCTCCTATAGGCATACCCAAGATTGGTTTTTTTAAAGTTACAAAAGCAATTAGAAATGCAAGAACTGCGGGAAGAGGCTGAGGAAAAAGGGGCATAATAGATAATCCTAAAAGCATAGCCATTAGCGTAATTACTAAAGTGAAAATTCTCATCCATTCAGGCTCACGCCTGCTTTCTATCTTTCTCTTTTTTTGCTCTTGGTTTTTAAACAAACTTCGAATTCCCAATCTACGTTTATTCTTGGTTGGTTCAACTGATTTTTCAACCATAGATTCTGAAGATAATTCTGTCGCCTCTTCAGTAATCGTTTCCACAGTTGGTTCAACTGATTTTTCAACCATAGATTTTCTTAATTTTATTGCTTCAATAATTCGTTTTTTCTCTTCATCTTTTCGTTTTCTTTTTCTATTCCATTCTCGAATTTGAGATAAACGTGACCTCTTTGAATTCAAATACGAATTACCTAAAACCTTATCTTACTAATGTATTCTTAAGCTTATCGTGAAAAAAGATCTTGGTTAAGAATAAAAAGCCAAAAGACGAAGAAAAACTTGAAAATACTAAAAGCAATAAAAGTAATTCTGGTCTTCTGGAAAAAATTACTTCAAAACAGATACTTCTTTGTATTGGAGAATATTCATCAAAAATAATAATACAAGATGTTTTTCAAAATAAAAAAAATGTTTTTTCACATCCTCTATTAGTGAGCAAATTCAAAAAAGAGGTTAATGGATGGAGTCAATCAATAATTAATAAAAAGCATATTTTGAGTCTAGAAAAAAATGTTGATTCTCATTTTTGGTATCAAATTCTACCTGTTTTTAGTGAAAGGAATGTTCTAGTTGATAATCTGAAAAAAAGCTCTATTGACAACATAAAAGGAGCTATAGTGCTTTCTTCTCTTTGGGATGGTTTTGGGAGTGCATTAACGCCTACTGTGATTTCACAATTCAAAGAATCAAATACAAATTCAATAGTGTTTGGGATTTTACCTTCTCAAATACAAACTTCTGATGCTCAGTTTAATGCTTTTTCTTCAGTCGGTTTATGTTTATCAAAGAATTTTACGCCTATAGTTCTTCTTGATAGAGATCAGCTTGAAAACTTTTTAGGAATAGATCGCCAGGGATCAATAATAAAAGGAAGTTCTGTTGTTAATTTTCTTTTAGAGTTAATTCAAAAGAAAGAATCATTTGTTCAAGAACTTTCTGAGCTAACAAGAGCTTTCAATGTTAAATCCTACACTGTTATGCTATCTTCTGGTGCTAGTTTAAGTGTTTATGGTTCTTTAGAAAATATTCTCAATGCTGCTTTATTAAGACCTCTTCTAAAATTCAAATTGTCTAGTTCATTAATAGTATATGCTGTTTTTAGAATCCCTACAAGAATGAAAAAAACGCTATCAAAAAATAATATTGAGTTATCATTAGCAAATTGGTTTAAAGAAAAAACGAATCTAAAGTCGATCCAAATTAGTGAACCTATCTATATAGATTCTAAAGAGGACAGAATTGATCTAGCTCTTTTTATTGGAGGTTTCGAACTAGCAGATATTTTTTCACCTATCAAGAAAAGAATTCAACAAATGAAAAACAATGCTATTAAGAAAGGATTAATAAAAAAGAAAGATTGGGAAGTTATTGTTAAGGAATTAATTCCAACTTAACTAGTACCAATACTAGAGTAACAACCACTATTTTTTGTCTTCATTGTTTATTTCATCAATAACTTCGACTGCCGATATTCCATGTTCCAGCAAATAGGATCTAGAAAGGTTTCTTTCGAAATTGTTAGATTTGCTGTATAATAGTTGCATCTCATCGAATGCTTCAAGATGGTTTGCTTTTCCTCTTCCACCAACAACCAGTACTCTAGTTACCCATTCATCTCTCGCTTCAACCACTCTAACTGTTATTGTTCTTGATACTTCGCTGGTCACATACCCTGCCAGAGCCGTGTATAATTCTTGATTAAGATCTTCACTCCATAATTTAGGTGGCGCTTCTACTGTAACCCAAATGTAGTCCGATTTGTAAGTAGGTTTAAATCCCATTATACTTGGCGTTTTAAACACTCTTATCAAACTTTTCATGTAATCCTTATAGTGTTCCATATCCAGTATTTCATCGATGATCTCATCTTTGGTCAGTGTATCCTCTTTTTCCATTAGAATCTTGAAAATTATCTTAACTTGCTCTTTTTCTGTTAGTTCCGCCGATTTCTCATAGTAGTTTTTGGGTTTGCGAAGTTCAGTCATTTTTTCTTCGAATTCTAAATGCAAATCTACTATCTTATTTAATCTCTTACGATAATCAGATGTAATCTCTACTTTCTTTGATAATTGTTCAAACATCTTAATTGTGTTATCCAAAGTATCTAGTTGATCACATATGTAGGATTCTTCTTCAGCAATTCTTTGTAGATCTCTATCTAGTTGACGAATTTGTTGTTTTGCATACTTTTTCATGCTAAAAAGTTTCTTAATTGAACGTTCTTGTTTTAATTTATCAAACTCTTTTCTCTTCTTAGTTTCTTCTATTCTTAATAATTCACAATCAACAACGCCTTTTTTAGCCATGTACCTTTCAATTATTCCATTTAGGTATGTTGTGTATTCATCAATCATTCTTGCTTCATCAATTGGGGTTCGAAGTACTAATTGTACAATTAAGTATATTATGCCTAACTCAGATTGAATATCTCTTAACTCTTGTAGCTGTGGTTCAGATTCTGGAAGAACTTCGTAATATTGTATCAGTGCAGCGATAAAGTATCTAGCTTCATCATATGCTCTTAGAGTTTTTAGTGATCTCTCTGCAAGTTCAGCTATATTCATAAAATCTCTGAGAATTCTTTTTTGTCTGACAGTGTAGATTTGTGAACTGGGAATTAATTGTTTTAAGCGTTCAAAAATATTTGCTTTTTGTTTAGGATAATCAAGGTATGTTTTTGCAAATTTAGTTAACAAGCTTTGTAGATTTGATAATTTTCTAGACCCTTTCTTTTGGAGTGTTAATTTGATTATGGCGTTTTCAATTGGTCCAGTTTTGCTCATCATCTTTATTGTTGTTAAATATTTCATTAATTCATCTATGTATTCCTTTGACTGTATTTCTATGCCTTTTACATGTAATGTTAAATCTTCTTCAAGTCGGGGGTTTGTATGAATAATGCCTTTTATTTTTTCTTCGAATTGTTCTTCTTGGTAGGTTCCAGTCTTAATTAGATAGTTTTTAAATAGGTCTCTTCCTGCTTGATTGTTTACTTTAATTATTTTTTGAATTTTAGTTATTATTTCAAGTTTTTCTTTTCTATGATTGTATAATAATTGGAGTTTTTCGAAATTAATTTTAAAAGCCGATATATATTGGTCCATTGGATAAATTACCTTGACCATTCCCAGTGTGTGAACATGATTATCTGTTAATCCAACTTCGGTTCCAATTCCACCCATAAGATCTGCTAAATCAAAATCCATTAGAACATAAAGCATATCCACAATCATTTTGTCAATTTCTTTTCTAGCTGTAACAATGTTCCCTACTTTAGTATAAGCCGGCAGTAGTGGCAAATAAATTAGAGCGTTTAACGGATTTCGATAATAGTCCCCATATTTTTTGCAGACATAATCATTATATTCCCGATTTAGTAGCAAAGAAAGCTCGTTCATTGCTACAAAGGCAGAGCATCCTTTTGCTGGTGGATCATCTCCAGTACAAGGAGCAATTACTAACGCAATTATTGCAACCCCTGATCCTAAAACTTTTCTTAGATGTCTAGTAAAATCAAAAAATATCCCACTTCCAGTACCACCACCAAGCCCATAAATTACTATGACAGTAGGCGTAATAATGGATGAAAGTGCTTGTTCTTTGAAGGAGTTTATAAAGGTTCTAATTATGCCAAGCTGGTAGTAGTTCAATGCATATATTGCCTTAGCTAGGGCACGTCTCCTACCAGCTCCTCCAGCCATGGGAGGAATAGCCATTTTTGAATTTAGCCAAGGATGAAAAGTTAGTTTAGCTCCTTCGTTGACTAAGTACTCATTGTATTTCAAATTAATGAAATCAAACATGGCTTCAGCAGTTGGAAACTTTACTGATTGAGCTATTAGTTTCAATCTTTCGCTTGGTATTCCAGCTTTTATCATTGCTTTTGAGATTTTTTCGTGGCTTTCATGTAATTGTCGAATTTCTGGATCTGCAATATCAATTGCCAACAACGATAATCGGGTAATATCTTGCTTTAGTAGTTCCATTGTTTTCCGATGATTTAAGAAAGCCTCTACTATATTGGTTCCTGCTGAGCCAAGTCCAATTACTTGTACACTATTTTGATAGATTCTCGTGTTTTCACATTCCTACTAAGTTTTTTAATCTGTCTTTAACGCCTTCTAATCTAGTTCCGATTGTCCTATCGAGTTTTTTTGCTCTAAGAGTTAATCCTTCGAGATCTTTTATTTGATCTTCAACTACCAAAAGCAAGTATGAAAGTTGTCCTCTTCCCTTAAAGAATAAGAAAGCAAAAATGGCTGCAAGTACTCCAAGCACTCCTGCTATGGGTAAGAAAAGAGCTTCCATAATACCAGATACAGGTTCACTGGATACCGTTAACGAATTTAACAAATTTATTGCACTAGTGACTTCTCCTTGGTTTGCTATATCTTCGGCTTGCTCTAGTACATTCTCAAAAAGTTCTACGTAACCTGCAGCAACTCCACTATCTTTTAGTGATTGAAGTTTTTCTTCCTTTAACTCTAAGAGACTTTGGAATTCATCTTGTGCAGCTGTAACTACGCTTTCCTCTATAGTATCAAGTTTTTCTCCACTTGGACCAAAAAGAGTAACAAAAACGTAATCTACAGGTACAGTTGTAGCTACGTATGTAGGAATTTTACCATACAATGACAATTCAAGGGTTCCTCGAACTTGATTGAACTCGACATTTAGTGAATTTGGATTATAATCTAATAG
>JAUWJK010000025.1 GCA_030607735.1 Candidatus Bathyarchaeota archaeon | reverse complement strand
TTGCTAAACTATTCCTTCAGTGAAAACTATTGAGTTCAAAGAAAAAAACTTCCTTAGAATTATTCAGATTAAGAAAAATATTAAATAACCTAGGCACAAAGGAAGGTCGAGCTACCGAACTCATTACCATATATGTTCCTCATGGAAAACAAATAAGCGATGCCCTTACGATGCTAAGACTTGAATATGGTACTGCTTCTAACATAAAATCTACGAGTACACGAAAAAATGTTCAAGAAGCCATTGTTAAAGTCCAACAACGTCTTAGACTTTTTAAAGCTCCACCGGAAAATGGATTAGTAATTTTTTGTGGGGCTATTCCTCAAAATGGTGCTGGCAGCGAAAAAATGGAAACTTATGTACTAGTTCCTCCTGAACCTATCAGTCTTTATCTTTATCGTTGTGACTCTCGATTTCATACTGAACACTTGCAGGAGCTTTTACGAGATAAAGAGAATTATGGTATTCTTCTAGTCGATACTTCAGGTGCAACAATTGCCACTCTTCAAGGAAAAAGACTGAAAATAGTTAGACAGATGCACTCTGGGGTTCCCGGCAAAACACGTGCTGGTGGTCAATCAGCTAGAAGATATGAACGGTTAAGAGCAATGCGCTTGAATGAATATTTTGTTCGCGTTGCTAATCATGCTAATGATATCTTTTTACCCATGGATAATTTCAAAGGTCTAATTTTGGCAGGACCTGGACCTACAAAATTCGATTTTGACAAAGGGAATTATCTTAATTATATGCTGAAAAAAAAGATTATTGATACAATTGATACAGCATACGTTGAAGAACAAGGTGTGAAAGAAGTTGTTGAAAAAGCACCAGAAATAATGCGAAAAGTAAGATACATAGAAGAAAAGGAAATAATGCAAAAATTTCTTTACGAAGTTGGACATGATACAGGATTAATAACCTATGGAGAAACAGAAGTCAGAAGAGTTCTTGAAGCAAATGCTGTTAGAATACTCTTATTATCAGAAGCCCTTGTTACTTTGCGTGTTACCACAACTTGTGGTTCATGTGGTTACAAAGAAAATATCACAATTGAAAAGCAAAAACTAATTGTTTTTGAAGAAAGTTTAAATGGAAAAAAATGTGCCCAATGTAGTGCTCAATCTTTGACTGTTACAAACACTCAAGATTTAATTGATAATCTCGCTGAATTAGCAGAATCATCAAATACTGCTGTTGAAGTCATTTCCAGTGAGACCGAAGAAGGTCAAATGCTTAAAAAAGCGTTCGGGGGTATTGCAGCTTTGTTAAGGTTCAAGATAGATGGGTTTTAGACTACTGTTTATCATTAATTTTTTGCTCAAAATCCAACTTGGTTAAACCTTCAATTAACAGAATCTTTTGATTTGAAGTTAAACCAGAAACAATTTTTACTTTAGATCCAAAAAAACTTGAAAACATCTTTATCAACTCTTTGTTTACAATCCCTTTATGAGGCCTTTTTTTGCTAAAAAATATAACTTCTTCATTAGTGGTCTCAATTTTACATTTTTTACCTTCAGTTTTTACAAAAACTTCAAGAATTATGCCATCACTTGTCTCTTTTATTTTCATGTATTTTTACACTCAATATCAGAAACAGGTTTTTTTCCTTTCAAAGCCCAACTGAATTTTGTTTGTAATGTTTTAGGATAAAACTTGGTTAAATCAAAATCTGCAGAACGAGCCCATTTTGTGTACGCGCGAGGGTCTATATATGATTTGAGTGAAGTACCTAAATTATACTCTTTTGTTTGCTTTGTTAACTCTATATCAAGACTAATTTTTTCAATTCTTGTTTCCGTAGCTTTGGTTTTTTTTCCAGCTGCCTTAAGATTTTTGAGTTTGATCTTTAACTCTTTTAATTTCTCCTCTTTTTTTAATAACCTTTCACCAAATTTTGGCGAGATTTTACGTTTATGATTTGCTACCTCTGCTACTTTCAGGTTAGCCATCTTGGCATAAAATTTTTTCACATAAATCTTATCTTCTTTTTTTACCCTGCTTTTTTTCAAAGCGTCCTCTAAAGTCTTGGTGCATCTCCAAGTACGAAATACTTTTGCAGTTAATCCAGGCATTTTTTGAGAAAGAAACCTGGAAACCTTCTTTGAATCAACTCCCTCAAATAAATATTCCTTGCTTGATTTCATGTAATTTTTTATATTTTGAATAACTGAGTCTGGAGCTTTAATACTTTTTTTCCACCGAACTGAGTCTTTACCCAAAAAATTGAAGTATATCATATAATCTTCAATTTTTATATGCTCTTTTCTCAACGTTATTGCACCCACAGTGTCTGCCTCTTCGGGATCTTTTTCATCACCAACTCTCATGTTAGGCTTTAAAATAAGCCAACACACTGTAGCTATCTTTCTTTTTATATCCTCTTTTGCTTTGAGATTTTTAATGATATATTTCTCTATTAATCGACTACGTTTTCCTAGTTTTGCAGCTTTTTCAAATTTTTCCTTCTCTTTATTTTGTTTAATGAACGCTGAATCTGAAAACCATACATACTTAATTTTACCTGTTAGTTTATCCATCCACTTGGCCACATACATTTTTTCAGGTTCCCATATTCTTTCTTTCCATTTCCCTGGAGGGGTTGGACTTTCAGGAGAAAGATTGAGGATTATTTCTTCTTGTTTTGGACCCTCTTTCCATTTTCCCCGTCTTGGATGGTCGCCTCTTCCAGCAAAAAGACAAGACGGTTCAGCTGTCCAGTTAGCTATTTCCAATTTTTTTCCATCAACTATTGAATAACCGTATTTTTCCTTTCTTTCCAATCTTAAAGATTTACGAATAGCGCTCTGAGCTTTTTTTTCATTTTTACTTAAATTTTGTTTTTCTTGTTTAATACCCTTAAGGTGATTTGAAACCTCAGAAAAATCGATTTCATCCTCTTGGAGGTTTGTTTTTGCTATTTTTTCTAAATGATTTTTAGAGAATGTGGCTATAAAATTCAATTCGGGATTCTCTTGTTTTATCTTCTCCAAAAATTCTTGTTTAAAGTTTTTTTCATAAATTTTGTCAGGTGGTGACACAATTGACTGTTTTTTTCTTATCCAGGCAATAGCCATCTGTTCGCTTATTGGTGATAATTTTATTTTTTTTCCTAAAATCTTAATGTTAAAACCTTTGAAGTCATAAACAGGAACATATACTCCATTATGTCTAAGGTTTTTAAGAATATCTTTCATCTGCTAATTTAACCTCTGGAAAATTAGTTAATGACATATTACTTACCATATTTTGAAACCTCTGCTATCAACCTTTTTTATTTTTAATAATAACGGATAACTTCATTTTTCAGTATTCTGGTAACTTAAAAACTTTCATTAAAATTTTTTATCAAAGTTTATTAAAGAACTATTTTTTTTGTAGCTCTTATCTTTTTAAGGTTTTTATATAGCCTCTCTACAGTTTTTCGTTCAACATATCCTTTATGTGGTCTAAATCCTCCTGAAAATCCACCAGGTATATGCAAAAGTTCATGAATCAACGTTTTTTCTTTTTCCTCTTCACTCATTTTTCCAAAAGTTTCATTTATAACTTCTATAATGTATGTTGGGTGAGTATTTAGTACGCCTTGCCAAATTTTACCTAAACCATGGATGCGCGCAATTGTTCTTTTAGCTTTCGAACCTTTGCTTCTAACACAATAAACTAATTGAGGTAGAATATGTGTTAATTCTAAATCAGTAGTTATGGAATCTACTTGTTCTTTAATATCGGGGGCTGCAAAATATTTTATGACCATCTTCTTATTTCCAAGTTATTATTCTTATTTTCACTTTTAAAAAGGTTAAATCCATTTAACGACTTTAAGACCAAACTCTCCTATTATGAATAACTCAAATATTTAATGATTCCAAAAAAATTTTTAGCGACTCTTTTTTTGAGAAAAACTCATTATTTTTATTCGAAATTATTTATTAGAAAAAAACAGAAGTATTTTTTATACATATATTAATGGAAATATTATTTAGCATTTTTTGTTTTATCAAAGGAATTTGCTGTTACTATGCAAAACTTTATAACCGCGCCTAACGTTTTTCATGTCTAAAAAGGTGTAACAAATGAAATTCGGCACATACGTATTTGAGCCAAAGAAGGCTGAAGGTTTTGACTTTCATCTTTTCCGAGTAAAACCAGAAGTAGGCAGAAGAATGCTTCCAGTATCAGACATGTATAGCAACGTTGCTATTTTCGGAGATAACGTCGCAGCTCGTAATCACCCCGATTGGATTTCGCAATCCTCGCTTGGTCCTTCATGGAGAACAAATGATAACTTTAATGTTCGATGGGATATACTTTGTCACACTCAACCTGAACATAGGGCTGAACAATTAGATTACATGGAAGATGTTTCCAAACATTCTCCCGGTGTCTGGCTAAACAGTATGCACTTTGCAGACCATGGACATTGTACATGTCCAAGATGTAATAAACTATGGAAAAAGAGTGGCCTAAGTTGGATGGAATGGCGAAGGAAAGAAGTCACAGATTACATTGCGCAAATTCGCGAACGTGTAAAAAACGAATTAGTTATAGGATTGCTTCCTGATCCAGTAGGTTCCTATGAACGTTTTGGAGTTAACTTTGATGACCTAGCCCCCTATGCAGACGCGTTTAACGTAGTGATGTTTTCAAAGAATTATGCTACTCCTTGGTATTGGGAAATGCTTAGCAGAGGATTTAAAAAGATTCTGAAGAAGCCAGTCTATATTAGTTTGTATGTTTTTGGTCCTGGTGACGACCCCGCTGAAGTACCAACACCACGTGAACTCATAACAGTATCCGTTAGAGCAGGAAGAGCAGGCATTGATGGTATTCTCTATCTCACAGACAAAGCGTATCAACTTGACAACTTCCGAAAGCAGGTAGTTGCTGAAGGTGAGCTTAGAAGGCGATTGAAGACCTATGGAGCTCCAGAAGTGTTAGACTTCTTCGCTGGTTGGGAAAAGACAGTTAAATAAATCCTAAAAAAATAAACAATAAGCGATAGTGGTTAAAACAATCACCACGCTACCCTTTTTATGTTTTTTATTTTTTCAACTAGAATATGTTAACGTTTTCAATAAACAGTTTTAAAAATTTAATCTATATATATGAGCTTTACAGATTTTCAGAGATAAGACTTACTTGACAATCGGTGAAGAATAAGAAACATTAAACTATGGGGTTAAAAATTTGGATGAAGTATTAGAATTGCTAGAAAAAACTGCAAAAAGAACTCAAAAAGTTTTTGACGGAAAAAAAGAATCCGCTTTAGAACAAACAAAAATATTTGAGCAAGTATTAAAATCAAACCAGTCAACTGAAGAACAAAAGAGTAGAGCACTTTTAGGAAAAACTCTTATGCTTGATCGGCTGGAAATGCTCTCTTCACAATTAAGTGTACTTTATGTATTGCAAATATTTGCTTTTAAAGTCAAAGTGTTAGATATTTCTGTTAGTAATATTAATGAACAACTTGTAAAATCCGGAGCTTTGGACAACGGAGAAGAATTAAAAAATATAAAGAAAAATATTGATTCTTTAAAAATTCTTGTTGAGGCTCAATATAAATCTCTGACAGAGATTAGAGAAAATCAAAGCGAAGATTTAACTTATATCCATTAGTGCAAGAATTTTTTATTGTTGCAGCTTCTTTATCTCCTATTTAATGGTTATTGCTATTGTGAGGGTTTCGAATTTAGACATTTGTTGATTTTTTTTAGTTAAAATAATTAAAGTTTTATCATTCTTTATTTTTGCACGAAAATGGTTACTGTGTTGTGATTATTGTGATTTTTTGAGTAATTCATTACGTTATCCGGAATTTTTTTACTTAAAACGAAAAGATTTAAATAATTAAACCATTAAAGTTCTTGATAGAGGAATTTAATTTGCATAAGTTTAGCGGTTGCTATACCGCAATCATAACTCCATTATCTAACTCCTATGAAGTAGATTCTGAAGGGTTAAGTAATTTAGTTGAATTTCAGGTTAGAGAAGGAGTTAGTGGAATATTAGCTGTTGGTACTACAGGTGAAAGTCCTACTTTAAACTGGAATGAACATAACCAAGTTATCGAAGAAGTATTTTCACGTGCAGGCGAAAATCGCCTCACAATTGCCGGCACAGGCAGTAACAGTACAAAAGAAACACTAAAAGCAACTCACCATGCAGCTCAGATAGGCATCAAAGCTGTTCTCCTAGTAGACCCATATTATAACGGACCCAGTTCAATTGAAATAAGAAAAGAATATGTCGAACCAATAGCGCAGCATTTTCCTGATATTCAAATAATTCCATACGTAATTCCTGGTAGAACAGGTACTCAACTTTATCCTCAAGATATTGCGACTCTTAATCAACTATACCCAAATGTAAATGTTGTCAAAGAGGCTACCGGAAATTTTGAAAATATGCGATTAACTCGAAGTTTATGCGGAAAAGATTTTTTAATTCTTTCCGGAGATGATGACAAAACCTTTGAAATGATGAATTCACAAGATATTGCTGCAGCTGGTGTTATCTCTGTAGTTTCAAATGTTGCACCCAGGACGGTCCAAAATCTGGTACAAGCATTAAAATCTCAGAAAATAAATGAGGCAAAAAGACTTAAGACCGCTCTTCAACCACTTTTCAATCTAGTAACTATTAAAACAATTGAAGAAACACCATTTGGCCCCGTTCAATGTAGAGCCCGAAATCCTTTAGGTATTAAAACATTAATGCGTATTCTCGGCATGCCATCTGGACCTTGTAGACAGCCGTTGGGAAAAATGACTAAAGCAGGACTAAGTATAGTTCTTGATAATGCGCGAAAAGTCCTTGAAATAAATCCTGAGATACTCGAACCCATTGAAAACTTCTTTGACGTAGATCTTCAAGAACGCCTAACTGATAAAAAATTCTGGAAGGACCTTTATTATGACTAAATTATGTGTAGCCGGCGTTGGAGGTCGAATGGGTCAAGCAATAATTCAGGAAATTGTTTTAAGGGGATTTCAGTTAGTTGGAGCTGTTGAAGCCACTAATAGTCCTTATTTAGGGAAAAATCTTAGAGAACTTGGTTTATTGGATTCTAATATTATAGTTGTTGGACCTGAGGGATTATCTAGAGCTGCAAAAGATGCAGATGTCTATTTGACCTTTACTACTCCTAAAGCAGAATTACAAAATATTCCTACAATTGTGGATCTTGGAAAAAAGATAGTATTGGGCACCACAGGATTCACTCAAATTCAATCAGAAAAATTAAAAAAAATAGTTCTAAACAAGGTACCTGCTGTGTTTTCACCAAATTTTAGTGTAGGCATAACAATTTTGTTTAAAATTGCACAAGAGTTAAAAGTTTTTCCTAGTGATTATGACTTCAGTATAAGTGAAATTCACCATACAGGTAAAAAAGATTCACCTAGTGGAACTGCTAAAAAACTTGGAGAAATAATTTCAGATATTCGAAAATATACAAAAAATGTTTACGGTCGAGAAGGTTTTAGTCCTAGACTATCTCAAGAATTAGAAATCTCCGCATTACGAGCAGGTGGAACTCCAGGTGTACACAATCTAGTCGTTGCTGGACCCAATGAGATGCTAAGGATAGAACATATAGCCTTTTCTAGAAGTGTTTTTGCCCAAGGTGCAGTTTATGCTGCGGAATGGTTAAATCATCAAACACAAAAATCGATTTTTAGCATGGAACATGTTTTAGGTATATCCTAACTATGTGATTTAGACATGAGTACCCGAGTAGTAGTTAAGTTTGGAGGTGCTGATCTTTCTTCCGGAGAAAAAATTCAGCGGGCAGCTCAGATGGTTGCAGAGGCACCTTATAGTGAAATCATAGTTGTTGTTTCAGCCATGGGGGATATGACTGACATCATTGAAAACGTATTATCACCTTTAAACAAAATTGCCGATAGTGATTATGCGGATATTATTTCAATGGGTGAGAGAATGGGTGCTCGCGTCTTTTCTAGTGTTCTAAGATCTATGGGTGTTAAATCAGAAACTTTTGATCCATCCAACGATAATTGGCCAATTATAACTAACACCAGTTTTAGAAATGCAAAACCTGATTTAGACAAAACATCCTTTCTTGTAAAAACACAATTAATTCCGATATTAGGCAAGGTAATTCCAGTTGTTTGTGGATTTTTAGGAAAAGATACTCAAGGTAGAATTACTACCCTTGGTAGAGGTGGAAGCGATACAACTGCCCTTTTGCTTGCCAAATGTTTAGAAGCTGATGAAGTGCTTTTAGTTAAACAAACAAACGGAGTTCTCTCAGCAGACCCAAATTTTGTGCCAGATGCTCAAACTATCGATAAACTAGAAATCAGAGAAATGTTTGATTTAGCCCAAGGTGGAGCCAAAATTGTGAAACCGGAAGCTCTGAAATATAAACTTCCTGATCAGAAACTACGCATAATAGATTTCTCAACAGGTAAACTCACCTCAAAAGGCACAGAAATTACAGGATCTTTTAACCTAACTTCTGCCGAGATGAGTAACAATCAAAATCTACTAGCAATTAACGTTATCTGCGAAGTCAATACTGATAACCTTAGCAAACTGTTCCAAGTGTTTAAACCAAATCTGGTTTATGGAGTTAGCTCTGGAAGTAGATCAATTACTGTTTTTATTTCCAAAGATGATGTTACAAAAGTCCTAAATGAATTACACAAAGTTAGCAGTTTTAAAGCAATAAGCCATAAAGAAAATGTATCGCTTTTACAAATTAGTCATCCTATGTTCATCGATTCACCAGGTGGTGTTGCAATGATTTCAAGTGCTTTAAGTAGAGCATCCATCAATATACTTGAGATAACAACTAGTAAAGCAACCATTAATGTTTTTATCGAAGAAAAACAACTCAAAAATGCAAAGGAAGCGATAATAAATGCGTTTAAACCGTAAAGTAGCTATATTGGGTGCAACTGGAGCAGTTGGACAAAGATTTATTGAGTTATTGCAAGATCATCCTTGGTTTAAAATCGAAGTACTTGCAGCCTCTGAGAGATCAGCTGGTAAAAAATTTGGACATGCCTGTAACTGGATAATGAACTCTAATTTGCCTACTGAAATAGCAGAAATGCCTATTGTAAATGTTGATCTTGAATCCATTAGAAAAGCTGGGAATGTGGATCTTGTTTTTTCTGCTTTACCGGGTGGATTGGCTGGACCGGTTGAATCAGAATTGGCTTCAGAATATCCAGTGTTTAGTAAGGCAAGCGCTCATAGGATGGATCAAGATGTTCCATTAATTATTCCTGAAGTGAATCCTGAACATGTAGGTTTAATTCCAATTCAGAAAAAGGCAAGAGGGTGGAAGGGTTTTATTTCAACGGATCCTAACTGTTCAACTATTCAATTAGCAATGACATTAAAACCTCTCATGAACTTTGGTCTTAGTAAAGTTATTGTCACAACTATGCAAGCTTTGAGTGGTGCTGGGTATCCTGGTGTGTCTTCTTTGGATATAATTGATAATGTTATTCCTTTCATTTCTAATGAAGAAGATAAATTGGAATGTGAATCCCAGAAAATACTAGGTTCTTTTAATTATGACAGAATAATGCCAGATAAATTAATTCTTAGTGCTAGTTGCAATAGAGTTAATGTTAGAGAAGGGCATCTAGAATCGGTTTTCGTCAAACTTGATCAAGATCCAACTATTGATGATGTTGAAGAAGCTTTTAGAAAATTCAAAGGGAAACCACAGGAACTTAATCTTCCTTCTGCCCCCGATAATCCGATTGTAGTGAGAGAGGAAAAAAATAGACCTCAACCCAGATTTGATAGAAAGGAAGGCAGGGGAATGAGTGTTGTAGTTGGAAGAATCAGAAAGGATCCCATTATGACGATTAAATACATGTGTTTAGGTCATAATACTATCCGTGGAGCTGCAGGTGGCGGTATTCTTAGCGCAGAGCTAATAGTGGCAAAAGGAATAGCATAGTATCCCACATTTTGAAGTAATGTATTATCAATATCTCAAGACGTTGTTGACGTTTTTAATCAACAGATAGAATCAATTCTATGATATTTTCCGTTGATTTTCCAATAAATACAAATAGGTAAAGTTACCCAACTAACTAAATCATACAAATTCCAATGACTGGTTGTCAACTAATATGCATAGTGATTATACTCTGGAAGCACAAACTCGATGAATTTGCTACCATTTAAAAGAAAAAGTGTTTATATTGCAGGCACATCTCTTTTTGGTGCACTGATTTTCGTACTTGACTGGTCATTTAAGCTAGCTGGGTTGAAAATTCCCTTTCCTCTATTTGTTAACCTTAAGTTCGATCTTTTAGGTATCCCAATATTCATCGCTTATTTTCTTTTTGGAACCTTTTCAGGATTTACAACAAGCGTAATAGCGATGATAAGCATAGCTTTTCGTGATCCATTCAGTGGATTTATGAAGTTTCTTGCAGAATTTACAACAATTCTTGGAGTCTACATTGTTTTTAAAATCAAGAAACCAACTAACAAAAGGCTGAAAATCGTGGCTACAGGATCTGGAATACTGATGCGGGTTTTAATTATGAGCATAGCAAATGTTTTGCTTCTTCCGATATTTATTCCAAGTCTAACTCTTGATGCTATAATTGTCCTCCTTCCTCTAATAGGCGTGTTTAATACCATTCAAGGTGTAATTAGCATTTTTGGGGGCTTTCTTTTTTATGAAGCTGTGGTTCTAAGATTTAAAAATCAAGAAATTCCTCAAACTTAATTAGTCTTACTTAGAAATAATTTTTTTTGAAATCATGTTTATGATTTTAAAGGTTTAAAACGAAGAAATCCGCGTTTCTATTATTTTTCAGGAATAATTGTTGGTAACAAAACTTTATTTATTCGAATTATGATGATTCTTAAGAAATACGTCGGTTGTCCCTATTTTGACTGAAGATAAAATTGAAAAGATAATAAATATGTATCAAAATAAACAAGGGATTTTAATTCAATTGCTTCTCGATATTCAGAGAGAGTTGAATTGGGTACCGTATAAAGCAATTAAGAATATTAGTGAGAAACTAAAGATTCCAATAAGTCAAATTTATCGAATTGCTAGTTTTTACACTGGTATTAGTCTTAATCCAAGAGGTCGTCATTTAGTTAGAGTATGTGCAGGTACCGCTTGTTATGTTAGAGGTGGAACTAGGATTCTGGATTCAATGGAGAATAAACTCAAAATCAAATCAGGTGAGACAACAAATGACAAAGCGTTTAGTTTGGAGACAGTAAACTGTCTGGGTTGTTGCGCATTAGGGCCAGTAATAGAAATAGACGGTCAATATTTTGGAAAACTCAACACTGAAAAAATCGAAAAATTACTTAAAAATTATAACTAAATTCGATGTGCATATTATGGAAAAACTTAATTCGCCTTCCGATTTGGAAAAGCTAAGGGAGGATATTATTTTAAGAAAAGATCCTAAACGATTAGCCGTTGCAGTTTGTGTCAGTACTGGTTGCGAAGCTCTTGGGGTTCAAAAAGTTCTGGAAACTTTTAATGAAGAAATAAAAAAGCAAGGTCTGGAAGGGAAAGTAGACATTAAAGAAACTGGATGCTTGGGATTCTGCGAAAAGGGTCCCCGTATTGTAATCTATCCAGAAGAAATATACTATTTCCAAGTCAAAGCCAAAGATGTACCGGAAATTGTGTCAAAAACTTTGATAAATAATGAAATTATTGAAAGGTTATTATATTTAGATCCAAATACTGGTAAAAAATCTAGATTTTTATCTGAAGTTCCATTTTACAAAAATCAAAACCGGCTTCTTTTGGAAAGTAATAGCAAACTCGATCCAAAAAAAATTGAAGATTATTTAGCTATAGGTGGCTATGGAGCACTAGAAAAAACCCTTTTCAGTATGACTCCAGAGAAGATATTGGAGGAAATTAAAGTCTCCAAACTCAGAGGTCGAGGTGGTGGAGGTTTTCCAACTTACATAAAATGGAAATCATCCCGAGATGCAATTGGAGATCCAAAATATGTCATTGTTAATTGTGATGAAGGAGATCCTGGGGCATTTATGAACCGGGCTGTTATGGAAGGAAATCCCCACTCAATTCTCGAAGGTCTTATGATAGGAGCCTATGCGATTGGTTCGAATGAAGGTTTCATTTATGTTCGCCAAGAATATCCTCTTGCAGTTGAAAACATGGAGAATGCCATACATCAGGCAGAAGAATTAGGTCTTTTAGGTGAAAATATTCTTAGGTCAGGGTTTAACTTCAAGGTTACAATTCATAGGGGGGCAGGTGCTTTTATTTCAGGTGAATCAAGTGCTCTAATGACTGCATTAGAAGGGAAAGTAGGTGAGCCAAAACCAAAATATGTTCATACTTCTGAAAAAGGTGTTTGGGATAAGCCTAGTACATTGAACAATGTTGAAACATGGGCAAACATACCTCTAATCATTGGAAAAGGTGCTAAATGGTTTGCGTCTATTGGTACAGAAGGCAGCAAAGGCACCAAAATATTCGCTTTGGCAGGCAAAGTAAATAATACCGGTTTAGTCGAGGTTCCTTTTGGCATATCATTGAGAGATATTATCTATAAAATTGGGGGAGGCATTCTCGATGGAAAGAAATTCAAGGGTGTTCAGACGGGTGGGCCCTCGGGTGGGGTTATTCCTGAACAACATATAGATTCTCCTGTAGATTTTGACGAGCTAAAAAAACTAGGGTCAATGATGGGTTCTGGTGGGTTGATCGTTATGGACGAAGATACTTGCATGGTAGAATTAGCCCGTTATTTTGTTAATTTTCTTAGTGATGAATCCTGTGGAAAATGTACGCCTTGCAGGGAAGGATTGAAACAAGCTCTCATAATACTAAAGGGTATAACCAGTGGGAAAGGAAAAGGTGAGGATATAACTCAACTTAACAAGATTGCTGAAGTAACAAGCGTTGCTTCTCTTTGTGCTTTAGGATTAACCTCTGCCAATCCTTTGCTTACAACTCTTCGTTACTTTAAAAACGAGTATGAAGCGCATATAAATGAAAAGAGATGTCCTGCTTTATTCTGTAAGGCTTTAATATCTTATTATATTGATCCAAAAAAATGTCAAGCGTGTACAATTTGTTATAGAAACTGTCCTGTAGAAGCGATAAATGGAGAACCGATGAAAATTCATGTTATTAATCAATCGAAATGTATCAAATGTGGGAATTGTTTTGATATGTGTCCGTCCAGATTTAAAGCTGTGAAAAAAATCTCAGGTGATCCAGTTCCACCTCAAATTTCAGAAGATAAGAGATTAATAAAAAGAGTGAGGAAAGAAAACCGGCAATAGGGGGTTATGAAAATAAACCAAAACCACAAAGAAATTACTCTAAAAATAAATGGTATTGAAGTCAGTGCAATTGAAGGAACAAGCATTCTAAATGCGGCCAAAAAAATTGGCGTAAAAATTCCTACACTTTGTTATCATCCAGCGATTACTCCTTTTGGTGCTTGTCGTATTTGTTCTGTAGAAATCATTGATAAGCGAGGAAGAAAAAAAATTGTTACTTCTTGTAATTACCCTGTTTTTTCAGGACTTGAGGTTGAAACTGCCTCTGAAAAAACTATACAGATTCGCAAACTTCTTCTTGAATTGTTGCTAGCTCGATGTCCAAATGCCCACGCTATAAAAGAATTAGCATCAGAATATGGACTTGAACAATCAACCTTTAGAATAACTGATTCAGAAGAGGATTGCATACTTTGTGGTTTGTGTGCTCGAGTTTGTGAGGAAAAAGTTGGTGTTTCAGCTATTAATTTCGCAAACCGGGGTGTGAAGCGAGAAGTTACTGCTCCTTATCACACGATCTCTGATGATTGTGTTGGATGTGGTGCTTGCGCCATTGTTTGTCCTACCGATTCAAAAAAAGTTCGAATAAATACGTACCCGATGCTCGAAGAAGATTACAAAGAAGTAGAAGAAAAATTTTTGACAGGAAAACTAGATGAGTTGCTTGGTGTTTATAATGAAACCTTTTCAGCAAAAAGCTCTATTGATGGACAAGATGGTGGAGTCGTTACTGCTTTACTTCTTTCAAGTTTTGAGTTAGGCCTTTTTGATGCAGCAATAGTTGTTAAGCGAACAATTGGTTACAAAGCTGAAGCGATTATAGCTGAGAACCCAGAAGAGATACTGAACGCAAGAGGTACTAAATATTCCAGAGTAAAAATGATGTCAAAAATAGGTGAGCTAATTGAAAGAGGAAAAAGAAAAATTGCGATTGTTGGCACACCCTGTGAAGTTAGAACCGCCAGGAAGATACAACTACAATTGGAAAACAAATATCCTAAACTTAAAATAATTATAATAGGGTTATTCTGTTTTGAAGCATTTGATTACGAAAAATTAAAGGTAGAGACAAAAAGAATATTGAATATTGATTTGGATAAAGCAGAAAAAACTCAAATACAGAAAGGAAAATTCATAGTGCAAATAAAAGGGATTGAATATTCTTCAAAGATAAGAGATTTTAATAAAGCTATCCAAGCCGGATGTGCATATTGTGGAGATTTTGCTGCTAATCTTGCTGATGTATCAATTGGATCAGTTGGGAGTGATGTGGGTTATTCAACGATAATAGTTCGTTCGACTATCGGAGCGAACCTTGTAAAAAATCTGAGTTTAACTACAGGAGAAGTTAGAAAAGAAGAAATCATCAAATTAGCAGGTTTCAAGAAAAAAAGAGCTGAGAAGAATTTTAGTCCTATTATCGAGGGTATCTGAGTAGAAATTGTATATTATGCGCATTTTTTTCTTTTTTCATTATTAAAAAAATAGATTTACAAGTCCATTTTATCGTTTAATTTTTCTTAATTTTTACGAGGAAATCTAAATAAATAATAAAAAACAACAATATTGCAGGCTGGTTAATGTATGAATCTAGTTTATTCTAAAGAAAACAGAACTAACAAATTCTTGATTAAACAGATAATTATGCTATGTTCTGTTGGAGGAAACCTGGCTATGAGTATTGATAGTTTTTATTTATGATAAAACAAATTAGGAATTAATGAGGAATAATCCATGGTAAAAAAAGTAATCCAATTTCATCAACCATTATCAAACGAAGATGGGATTTTGTTATTTGAGGGTTTTAATACTGTGGAATTAGCCAAAAAATTTGATACTCCGCTATATTTGATTAGCGAAAAAAGAGTTCGTGACAATTATAATCGTCTGCATAACGCTTTGCTCCAAAATTATGATAAGATTCGTGTTTATTATGCTGCAAAAGCGAATTCAAACTTGTCTGTGCTAAGAAGTTTGGAAGCTGAAGGCGCATATTTAGATGCAGTTAGTCCTGGTGAAATTTTCTTAGCTTTAAAGGCGGGATTTTCGCCAGAACGAATTCTATTCACTGGAACAAGTGTGCGAAATGATGAATTGAATTTCATTGCTAACTCCAATGTGGTTGTGAATATTGATTCATTTTCAGAATTGGACAGACTTCTATTGCATATAGTGCCCAAGACTTTGTCAGTGAGAATCAATCCGAAAATTGGTAGTGGTCATCATGATCATTGCATTACAGCGGGTCCACAAACAAAATTTGGACTATGGGAAAAGGAAACATTGAAAACTTATGCGAAAGCCAAAAGAGCTGGTGTTGAAAAGTTTGGAATACAGATGCATGTGGGTTCAGGTATTCTCAATCTGGAACCCATTATTTTAGCCTTCGATAATCTATTGAGTATGGCTAAGAAAATTCATGATAAACTTGGAATCACTTTTGAGTTTATTGACATGGGTGGTGGACTTGGTGTTCCTTATAAACCAGAAGAAAATGAATTAGATCTTTGTACTTTTTCCAAAAGAATATTATCATTATTCAAAAGAAGAATCGCCGAATATAATCTTGGAACCCCTTTCTTCTGTTTGGAACCTGGTAGATACTTGGTTAGTGATGCAAGTATTTTATTGACATCTGTAAACACAGTAAAGGTCACTCCCTTCAAGAAGTTTATTGGCGTTGATGCAGGACTTAATACTCTACTTAGACCCTCTATGTATGGTTCATATCACCATGTGCTTGTCGCCAACAAAGTGACTTCTCAAGAAAAAGAAATTTATGACGTTGTAGGGCCTATTTGTGAGTCAGGTGATTTTTTAGCGAGAGATAGGCTACTACCAGAAATTGAAGAAGGTGATCTACTCGCACTTCTTAATGCTGGAGCATATGGATTTGCAATGAGTTCTCAGTATAATTCAAGACCTAGAGCTGCCGAAGTTCTCATCAAAAATAAAAAATGTTTACTTGTCAGAAAAAGGGAAACTTTTGACTCTTTGGTTTTCAATCAACAAATGGTGGAGTGACAAAATGAAATTCTGGAAAATGCATGGTTTAGGAAATGATTACGTTGTTATTGATAATAGAAACGACAAGATTAAGGAAGAAGATAATTCAAAACTAGCTCAGAAACTTTGTGAAAGACGATTCTCGATTGGTGCCGATGGGCTTATCCTGTTGTCTAACTCAGCCACAGCTGATGTAAAAATGAGAATATTTAATTTAGATGGAAGTGAGGCTGAGATGTGTGGAAATGGAATTCGCTGTTTCTCTAAATATTGTTACGAAAATAATATCGTTAGAAAAAAAGAATTAACTATAGAGACTTTAGCTGGATTAAAGAAAACAAGATTAATCATAAAGGATCAGATTGTCACTCATGTGAGTGTAGATATGGGGATTCCAATATTTGAGAAAAACCAGATTCCAATGAAAGGTCAGGGTAAATGTGTTGCCGAAGATTTAGTTATTGATGGAACAACTTTTCAAATTACTTGTTTATCAGTTGGAAATCCGCATTGTGTCATATTTGTTGATAGTCTCGATGCAGCTCCAATACATTTAGTTGGTCCCAAAATAGAAAATCATCCCATTTTTCCTAACAGAATAAATGTTGTATTTGTTGAGATTCTTAAAAAGTATAGATTGAAAGTACGTGTTTGGGAGAGGGGATGTGGAGAGACCTTGGCCTGTGGTACAGGGGCTTGTGCTGCAGTTATTGCAGGAAACATTATTGGAAAAACAGAAAGGAAGGTTTTAGTTATTCTACCAGGGGGGGAATTAGAGATAGATAGTGTTGAACATGTGTTCATGAAAGGTCCTGTAGAAAAAGTTTTTGAGGGGCGCCTCTTTTAGGGATGTGAAATTAACTTGAACATTGAGTATGCTGAAAGGATTAAGAAACTACCCCCTTATTTATTTGCTGAAATAGAAAAAATTATTTACGAAAAAAGAAATCAGGGGATAGATCTCATATCTTTGAGTATTGGTGACCCTGATCTTCCACCGCCTAAAGTTGTGATTGACTCCATTAGAAAAGAAGCAACTGATCTAAAAAATCATAATTATTCTTTAAGCCAAGGTGAACCTTTTTTCCGTGAAGCTGTTAGTGTTTGGTGTAAAAACCGATTTAATATAGATATTGCTGAAGATGAGGTTATTGGTTTGCTTGGCTCCAAGGAGGGGTTAGTAAATATTGCAAGGGCATTTGTTAATTCTGGTGATAGAGTTCTTGTTCCTGATCCTGCTTATCCTGTTTATAGCAACAGTAGCACAATATTGAATGATGGAATTCCCGTTCCAATTCCTCTACTTAAGGAAAACAAATTTTCACCTGATCTTGAAAAAATAGATCCAGAAAAAGTCAAAATGATGTTTCTAAATTATCCAAATAACCCAACAAGCGCCACAGTAGACAAAAGATTTCTTAGTCAAATTGTGGATTTTGCGAGAGAAAACAACATTATCCTGTGTTATGATAACGCTTATTCTGAGATATGTTTTGAGGGTTATAAGGCTCCTAGTATTTTTGAAGTTGATGGAGCCATGGATGTTGCAGTTGAGTTTCATTCTTTCTCGAAAACATTTAATATGACTGGAGATAGAATCGCTTTTGCAATAGGAAATAAACATCTATTATCTGGACTGGCTAAGATTAAATCTCAAGTTGATTCAGGTCCGCCTGTTTACGTGCAAAAAGTAGCAGTCAAAGCCTTGGAATCTTACAAAAATGGAAAATCGCCTGAATTTTTAAAGAAAAATAATTCAATTTACTCCAGTAGACGTGACATACTTGTTGATCATTTAAAATCTATGGGCTTTACTTGTGAAAAACCTAAAGCGACTTTTTATGTCTGGCTAAACTGTCGATGTAACTCCTTGAAATTTGCAAGCAAATTACTCGAAGTGGGTGTAGCTGTAACTCCCGGAATCGGTTTTGGAAAGTATGGAGAAAACTATGTGCGATTTTCTTTGACACAACCAGAGGAAAAAATTATTGAAGCTTGTAAAAGAATGAATGTACTTGCTGGAAGTATATAATTACAACCTTCCTCATTTTATCATACTATGTTTTTCTAGCATTCTTCCTCAAAAATTGGAGGGGACATCAATTTGGTTTTAATCTTGGTTTTGCCGCTTTTAGAATGAGGTTTTCTCATCAGAGTATCATTGCATTTTTCAATTTCTCGTGCTTCTTCTGCTAATCGGGCTGAAGCTTGAGCTATTTCATGTGCACAAGTAACCAAAGGAATATAATTTTGACTCTCTTTCTCTATAAAACAGGCTAGTGTATTTATTTCAGCTATTTTCTCAGCTAAAGCATACGCGGCCATTGCTTTTGCTTTTGCGTAAGGATTGCTAAATTCGGATTCATCTCGAATAGATTTCAAAGATACAATTATTTGAGGTAAAACTGGTTTTTCTCCAATTTCGAGTGCATATACCACTTTGTCAATTTCTTTTTGAACAATTCTATAAGCTCCTGTAATCGCAAGAACCTTGCTTATATTTGAGTTGAAAAGTGCCATTTCAATGGGATCCAAAAACTGTTTTCTAGCTCCAATTAAAGGATCACCAGTAATAATTATGTATCCTAAACCCTGATTTGCTAATTCTGATTTTACTTTTTTTCCTGGTGCATCTGTAATAATAACTCCAGGAAGACCACTGTTTGAAATTTTTTCTCTGGCTTTTGTAGGCCCAGGTAGCGCGGTATTAGGTGATATTAATATTAGAAAATCTGGATTAAGCTCAAATAGCTTAGGGAGAGATTCTTCAACATCTTCTAGTCCCATCTTTGAACCCGTAGTTACTGTTCGGACTTTAATGTCTTTTCGATCTGCCAATTCATCAAATAGAAGCTCAAGTAAAGGTGATGTTCCAATGTT
>JAUWJK010000096.1 GCA_030607735.1 Candidatus Bathyarchaeota archaeon | reverse complement strand
TTGAATTACATGATAATATGGAGCGATTAGATGAAATATTATCATATGTAAAAAGTGAAGTGAAATATTTTAACAAACAAGAGAATATTGTTAATGTTGAAATAAAGGATACTAATCGTCCAGATTTGTGGAGTGTTGAAGGTTTAGCTCGTGGTTTAAGAAGCTATTTAAAAATTGAGAAAGGTCCCAGAAATTATTTTGTTAATAATTTTATAGTTGAAGTTAATGTAGCTCCTAACATTAAGACTATAAGACCCTACATTGGTTGTTCGGTAATTAAACAAATTGAATTAACTGATAATATCCTTCGGGGTTTTATGCATCTTCAAGATAAACTTGACCAGACTTATGGAAGAAGTCGGCAGAAAACATCAATTGGAATATACGATTTTGACCAAATTTCTGCTCCTTTGAGTTATGTTGCTGTTAAACCTTCAGATTTTAGCTTCATTCCACTTGGATTTGAAGAAAAAATGACTTTATCTGAGATTCTAGAAAAACACCCCAAAGGTATAGAATATGGACATATAGTTCAGAAAAATGATACTTATCCTCTTCTTATAGATTCGAAACAAAAAGTGTTATCTTTTCCACCTGTTATTAATTCGAACGATCTAGGTAGAATAACTGAAAAAACGAGGAATCTTCTCATTGAAGTTACAGGTACAATGTATCAAACAACAATTAATACTCTTAACCTAGTAACTTTGGCTTTAATAGATAGAGGAGGAACAGCTTATTCAGCCATGGTAAATTATCCAAAAGACAAGTTTTATGATTTTAGAAAAATTGTTACTCCTAATTTTGAAAGCAAAACTGTGAGGTTGGATATTGAATATTTAAGAAAAGTTCTTGGACTTGATCTGAAAGCACAAAAAATAGCTGATTTGCTCTTGATTGCTGGGTTGGGAATTGAAAAAATCAATAAAAGTTCTGTAGATGTACTTGTTCCCTGTTATCGTGTTGATGTGATGCATCAAATAGATTTAATTGAAGATGTTGCCATTGCTTATGGTTACAATAATATTGAACCTCTCTGGCAGGATCTTCCCACAACTGGTTCAATGTTACCTGACCAACAATTGAAAGATGTTACACGTGAGTTAATGGTTGGTTTGGGTTATCAGGAAACTTTAAATTATACTCTAACCAGTCAAGAAAAACTTTTTGAAAAAATGAATTTTGAGAGCCAAAAAGTCGTGGAGCTTGTTAATCCAAAAATAGTGACTATGGCTTGTTTGAGAAATTGGTTACTGCCAAGTTTGATGGAATTTTTAGGTAATAATCAATCTGTAGAATTTCCTCAGAAAATCTTCGAACTTGGTAAAGTGACTTTATTGGATGATTCTGCTGAAACTTTTACTCGTGATGAATACTGGATTGCAGGAATTACAACTCACCCGACTGCTAGCTTTACCGAAATTAAATCAGTCGTAGCTTCTTTTTTTATGAATTTAGGTGTTGATTGGTTTCTTAAAAAAACTTCTCATTCTAGTTTTATAGAAGGTAGAGTAGGTAAGATAGTTGTTGATAAAAAAGAAGTTGGAGTTATAGGAGAGATTAATCCAAAGGTACTTGAAAATTGGAATCTTGAGAATCCTGCCGCAGCTTTTGAAGTTAATCTACACCAAATTCTTTTTTCAAACTCTTAAAAAGATAAATATACTTCCTTTGTTGTAATTGGACTAATTCGATTTGTTGGTGATACTTGAATTTGTCAATTAAGCGTATCCTTATTTTACTGTTACAGGTAATTATCAGCATAGTTGTTTTGTTTTTATTGTTTCAAGGTGTAAATTTTGAAGATACTCTCGACGTTTTTGCTTTAATTGATTTACCATTGTTTATTTCATCAATATTTTTTTTCATTCTATCGTCATTAACTGTAGGTCTTGCTTTGCATACTACTTTGAAATCTTGTGGTGTAACAATTCCACTTTCTTCCTCAATTTCTGCTAGTTATGGAGGCCAATTATTAAGCGATATAACTCCTGCTAAGTCAGGATATTTTGCTACTTCTATACTTCTCCATGAATTGCGACAAGTCTCAATGGAAAAGGGTTTGATGAGTGTGATGGCTATGGGGGCTGTAAACTTTTTTATTAAAGCAATTTTTTCAGTAGTTGCATTGATTTATTTTTTAAATAGAATTCCTCCAGATCTAATGGATCCTTCTTTGGCTAATGCGTTGCTAATTGGAATTAGTTTGCTTTTAATCGGGGGTATTGGGCTCACATTATTAGTTTGGACAAATTATATGCCCAGTTTAATTATAAAGCTTTCAAATATTCCATATGTTGGAAAATTGTTTAAAAAATTAGATCCATTATTGAACATTTTTAATAAAGATCAAAGCTTATTGAAAAAATCCGTTAAAAAAACTGCTTTACTAATTATCTCGTCAATTTTTATTTTTACTGTTGGTATTTTTCTTTTATCAAATGCAGTTGATATGAGTCAACCTTCATTTATCGATTTACTTTTTATGGGGCCTTTGACTGCAGTTTTTATGTATGTTCCTGTGACTATTGCAGGTTTGGGTTTTCAGGAAGCTGCATATGTTTTCTTTTTAACTAGTTTAGGTGCACTTAACCCCAACGCTTTAGCTTTTGCTTTGCTTGTTCGAATTTTATTTATCACTACTGATCTAGTAGGTTTGCCTGCTCTAATTAAGACCGGTACTGGATTGGTTGATGTTTTTAATATCAAATCTAAAAAAGAAATGTAAGATACTTGAATTTTTATTTAAGTAATAATGAAAATAATCAAGACAAAATGTCTTATTTAGCATAGTATTCATGAATTGGTTATATGCTCTGCTTTTTTGATATCATGTAGTTTCTTTGATAATTTATCTGCCGCGAAAGATTTTCCATGAGCTGGGAAAATAATTTTTGCTCCAAATTTGATAAGTTTTCTCCAACTTTTATAAATCTCATTGATATCTTGGATAAAAAAAGGGCGATATTTTGTTTCCCCCAGATTAAACAGGTTCATAGCTACATCGCCAACAATAGCGTTTCCATCGTTAAAAACAATGGATATTGAATCCGATGAATGACCAGGTGTAGATATTATTTTTCCAGCTATTCCTAAATCTAACGAATTCTTTAAACAATCACCTTCAAGAATGAAGTCTTCTTTTCGTACTTTTAATCCAGGATAATTGTGATTTATTTTCTTTGAGAGGGGATTAAGCATCTGTTGGATCCACTTATTCCAGTGCTTTCCTCTATTATCATGGATCCCCATTTTTAGAAAAGGGATGGCGTTATTATGAACAATTAGTTTTGCTTGAGAATTTAAAAGAAATCTTTTTGCCAATCCAGCATGATCATCATGATGATGAGTTAGGAATAAATAAGAAATTTCTCCAAGACTTATTTTTTCTGATTTAAGTTCTTTTAAAAATTGTTTATATTTGTGATAATAGTTTGTGTCAACGAGGAGATAGCCCCCTGAAAGTTTGATTAAGAAATTGTTGGTTAAACCTATTTTAAAACTTAGAATTTGATCATTTATTTTTTTCAAATAAATCGACTCTAATACTGGCCACAAGATTTTTTAATTTTTTCTATCAATTAATTATTATTTTATTTTTACGCTTATCCTTTGAACCTTCATCTTAGTAGGTTCTAGCTCATGATAAATTCTTTATTTATACATTTTCTTCTTGGTTTCACTATTAAATAAGGCACCTTTAACCTGTTAAATTTAGTAAATTAGTGAGCTACGAAGTGTTTTGTTAGCGACTATCTATATTATTTCAACAAAGATTACAAACAAAGATTAATTCGTTGTTAACCCAAAGCATTTCGAAATGAAAAATAACTCTTTTAATATAAGACTAAAATTAACGTAAAGAACCATTTCCAATTAAAGATAAAATAGCTGAGCGACAATCGTTTATTTAAGAAGGAAAGTTAAGATGGTTAAAACAATTAATCTTCCAGAAGCAATTTTTCAGGATCTAACATCAATAACTAAAGAATTAGCTTCTATAGCTAACAAACCTATTTCACATGCAATGACATTATCCTTGATAATAGCTGTCTATCATGCACATTTAAAAGATCCATGTGCTCGAGATTCCTTTAGACAGCTAATATCTTCTTTGGGTTTTATGTCTCCTGAAACTTTTGAGAAAACCTGGGATACAGTTCCTAAAAAAACAAAAGAAAATACAAAAAAATAGTTAATTATTATATAACAGTAAATATCCAATATGAGAAACCACTAATTATTTTTTAAAAGATTTTCAATTTTGCAAACATTGGTGACTAAAATTGTTATATAGATTATTATTAATAAAGAGATTTTATCATTCTTATTGCATCACCTGTACCTTGCTGCATTGATTCATAATAGTTTTCTATTTTTTCTTTGAATATGTATCCTGTTTTTTTATAAAGTGCGATAGCGAATTTGTTAGTTTCTGATACCTCTAGTTGAGACCAGCGCATACCTCTTTGTTTCATAGTCGCTTCTCCCCTTTCCAATAATCTTAATCCGATTCCCTGATTTTGAAAAAGAGGATCAACATCAATCGTAATAATTCTTCCCAGTAAACAATTTTTTTTGTAATTTATTATCAAGAATGCTCTAACAATTTTTCCTATCTTTTCTATTAGACATATACTGTTTGTGTGGGATATTAGGTACAATAGTTGATTTTTTGAATATCCATTGGTGCCTGGGAAGCATTTTTTTTCAATTTCAAAAATGGTGTCAATATGATTTAGTTTAGCATAACAAATCTTTTTTAAAATAACAGGTTTGATCTTTTCATTAATAGTCATAATTTTTCGTTCCCTGAAGGTAAATTTTTTAGGTCTATCATTATAGCACTATTTACCTTTGTAGTGGAGTTAAACAGATTTTTTCTTTTGGGTTTAAGACTTCTTTTTTTTCCCTTTAGTTAAATCAGTGCTTTTGTAATATAAGAAAAATCTGAGCAATATTTTTATAACTTGATACTTTAAGTTGATCGACATGGAAATTGTCTTTGATTTTAGTTCTAGTTGGTATATAGTTTTTTTTGGTTTTATTTCCTCTTGGGCTGTATTGATGTTGTTACGCCATAAAAGTTTTGGAAAACAAGAAATTCTTGAACAAGTATTTATTGGTGTGGGTGGAATTACAACTTGTATTTTAATGGAATTATTTGCTATATCGACCGGACTATGGGTTTATCCAACAGGTAATTGGCCAGTGATTTTGTGGCCGACTTATTTTGCAGGTGCTTTATTTGGATACCAACTTTTTAGGTCTATAGAAATTGTGTTGCATAGACTGTAATGCAATCAACTGTAAGATGAATTAATTTTGAAACATGATATTCAAGTCGTTTTATTAATAAATGTATCTAATTATCTAAAGAGTCGAAATTCGATTTATTTCCATCGTGTAAGGAATCCATAATTGTTATTAGGATCTTGGAATAGAAAAAATTTGTTAAAAGGAGAAGAAAACGATAGGACGTAAACCATCTAAACAATTGACAATAGATAGTCTACCTGACCATTTTTTTGAAAATGATCGAAAAATAAATCTTTTAGTTAATACATCCGCTGCCAAAACATTGATAAAACATCAAAAACAAATTGTTATTACAAAAGTTTATCTGGAAACAACAAATGAAGAACCAACTCTTACAGTTGAGTTCAAACTATTGCCTAATAAAACCTTTTTTTCTAAAATAAAATCGGATTTATGGCTTGATAAAAAACTAATAAAATCCTTTTTGTTCAATATTCTGCATAGCTTTGGTTCAACTGATGAGTTTTATTTGAAGGTAACAATTGATCCAAATGGAATAAGTCCTGGCTTACATCTTGTAAAAGTTGAAATGAATGAACTGTCCTCGTTTAAAAAAGAACAAGTCTATGCTGTGCAGGAAATTAACGTTGAATATAAGCGAGAGAATAGAAAAACAAGATTAAGAAAAATTCCCTTGGTTAAAAAAGTCGAAGGTCAAGGTATTGTTATTATTTCAAGCAAAGAAAATGACATAACTCAACTAATTGGGGTTAATAGGAAGAAAGAGTTACTCTCTAAAAGAGATACCTGGTAGGATGCAGTTGATTTATTTAGTATCCAAGGGTTCACTTTTTCCCATTAATTAACAATACAACATATCTTGTG
>JAUWJK010000094.1 GCA_030607735.1 Candidatus Bathyarchaeota archaeon | reverse complement strand
GTGTCTTCTATTAAATTTCTGTATTTTATCAGAATAATTTGAAGATAGTAATAATTCTTCATTGCTCCATCTATTGTAGTAGAGCAAAATTGCTTTTTTAATCTGCCCTATATCTTTTGGAGGAATAACAATTCCAGCGTCAATAGATCGTATTAAATCAGAGGCTAATCCGTCTATAGGGGAAAGCGCTATTATAGGTTTTTGAGAGGCAAAATATTCAAACATTTTTCCTGTTAGGTTTTCTTTACTTGTTACTAATAAAAGCAACACATCAGAAGACATTAAGAATTCTAAACATTTCTTATGAGACATTTGTCCTTTGAGTTTCACGTATTTTTCTAATTGTAGTTCTCTAACAAGCCAAGCGGTTTCATTACCATAATTGCCAATGAAATGGACTTCAATGTTTTTCTCCAAATCTTTTTTCTCTAAAATTAGTTCGTGTAATCCAATTAAGAAAGAACGGGCAGTTCGATGGCCATAAATTGATCCTGTATATGTTATTGTGAATTTTTTTGTTTTCTTTAGTGAATTTAGATTTTTAAAATCTTCTGGATCAAAACCATTAGTGATAGTTTCAATTTTGGAAGCGGCAAATGGGTATCGTTTGATTAGATCATCCTTAATTAAATCACTTACTACAGTTATGTAGTTAGCTTGATTGACAACTGCTTTTTCCATTTTTCTTTCAATAAATTCATGGAATTTGGTTGGATATTTTACATTAGAATTATGTATCCAGGGATCCCTAAAATCTATAACTAAAGGTTTTTTCGTTTTTTTCTTCAGAAGAAATCCTATTAAAAAAGTAGTCCAAACGGGACCAGAGGCATATATTACATCTATGTTGTTCTTTTTTATTAGTTTTGAGCCTTTTGAAACTGCTGTCGGTAACCAACCAATATTTTCATCAGGAACAAAAAACCATTTCAAACTAATATTTAGAAAGTGCCTTGGCGCTCGAAATATTTTGTGTTCAAACGAAAAGGTTCTAAATATTTTTGCTTCAACGGGAATCTCCTTCATAAGAAGCAGATCTCTCTGTTTTAACAAAGAATTTTTAACTGTTAAAACGTAAGGTTTATAATCAAATTCTGGAAGATATCGTGAAAATTTTAAGCTTCTAAAAACTCCGCCTCCACCTATAGGTGGATAAGAATAGGCAATTATCAGTGCTTTCTTCATCTTAATCAAATCTAGACTTTTGCTAACCGAATGGATGTATATTTAATATACTATTTCAAACCTCTCTAGGAAATAAAAAAAAAATAACCCCAATTAGAACAAACTAGCTTATTCATTTGAGTATCCAGTTTTTAGTAGGAGATATTAAATTGATTAGTACCCAAATTGTAAAGTTATTAGGAGTAAAAAAATGTTAAGAAAACTAACTGTTGGTTTACGAAGAACTTTAGTAGTATCAACAATGAAGCTGTTAACCCCTAAATTGAAGATTGAAGTAACAAACTTTCTTGAGCATGTTCACAGGGTCCCCCGGCCTTTCACTTTAATGTTGAAAAAACATTTTGGCGATAAACCCTTAGTTGGAGCTGAAATTGGTTTTGGTTTTGGAGAAAACTCAACAAGTTTGTTGAATGAACTAAATATTAAAAAGCTTTATTGTGTAGATCCTTTCATTCTAAAATCTTACTATGAAGGAAAAAATCTCGTCTCAAATTATACAGATGAATCAAAAAGCAGGTATAAACAACTAAAAGAGGATATTAGAATCCAATTTGTTCATTTTGCAAGTGATGAGGGTTTTAGCAAGTTGCCTGAGGATCTGGATTTCATTTATATTGATGGTAATCATGAACCTGATTTTGTTTTAAGGGATTTGAACAAAGCATTTAATCATATAAGAAAGGGTAGTTTTGTTGGGGGTCATGACTTTATTCGAGGAGCTGAAAATCAAATAATAAAGGCTGTCTTTGAATTTTCCGTGGAAATTGGTCAATCACCAACTATTAAAATGCCTGATTTTTGGTTTAAAAAGAACTGAGGTTTTTAGAGTTGAATAGAATCTGTTTCGTTTATCCTACAATGTCTTCTTTTGTTAAAAAGGACCTTGAGACTCTGAAGCAGTATTACAATATAGATCCTATTCAACCTCGAGCATTTATTGTTCCGTGGTTTGGCAAGTCTCCATTGGGAATTTTTAAGCTTTTCTTCAAGATCATGAAATGTGATCTTGTCTTTTGTTGGTTTGCTGATATTAACGCGTTTTACTCCGTTCTATTTGCAAAAATATTTAGAAAGAAGAGTATTATCGTGGTTGGTGGGGTTGATGCAGCTTGCGAGTATTCAATTGGGTATGGTTACTTTTGCAAGTTTTTCCCTCGGTTAGTAGTCACTTCTCTCTATAGGATGGTTGACAAGATCTTGGTTGTTGATCATTCATTGAAAAGAAACTTGATAAAATATTTGCCCTTCAAAAAGATTGTTAACAATAAAACCTTTATCGTTCCAACAGGATATGACTCAAAAGAATGGACTCCAACCTCTAAACCTAAAGAAAACACTGTTTTAACTGTTGGAACTGTAAACACAAATACTCTTTTCAGAAAGGGCTTTATCACTTTTATTCAGGCAGCCCGTAAGTTTCCTAAAACAAAGTTTGTTTTGGTAGGAAAACTAAGTTTGCCTATCCGAACTATTCTCTCTTTAGTGAATTTCCATAGTGGATCTGTTAGCAGCTTACATTTACCTGAAAATCTGAAGTTAACAGGATTTGTTTCTAAAGAAGAACTTCTAAAGTATTACAGAAAAGCAAAAGTCTATTGTCAACTGAGTTTGTTTGAAGGTTTGCCTAATGCTTTGTGCGAAGCCATGCTCTGCGAGTGTGTACCTGTTGGGACTTTTGCAAATGGTATTCCTAAAGCCATTGGGAATATAGGATTTTATGTCAAGTTTGAAGAAATATCTTCAATTGTTGAGGGAATTAGAAAGGCGTTAAATACTAATTCTAATTTAGGTGCTTTAGCTAGGAAGAGAATAATAGCAAAGTTTACTTTAGATAAAAGAAAGAGAGAGTTGATTCGAATAATTGATGAGACAATAGGATGAAATGTCTTTAAATTTTGAAGGATTTTTCTCAAAAAGAGCAACCACTCCAAGTTTGGATTTATTGTTTTATCTTGGTTTTGGCTCTATTTACCCAGTTATAAACTGGAATTACAAAGTTCTTGAGGCGATGAGGCAGAAGATCTTTTATGTTTTTCTGTAATTTGAGTTTTGAAATAATTTTTCCTTTTTTTGTTAAAGGTATGTAATATCTTGGAATGTTATATTTCATGAATCCGTTGTTATTTTTGAAGTTATCCAATGAAGGATGGTTTCCCATTCGTCCGTACATAATCCATTTAACATTTTTATTTGAACAAATTTTGATTGTTGTAGCGATCAACGAATTATTCACTGCTTTGTCCCAATGGGCTAGCTTTGAAAGGATTTGAGAAATTATAGCTATTTTGTCACCTATTATTAACTGAACAAAGCCTACTAGTTCATCTTCAAAATATGATCCTACAAAAATACTATTTTTAGGGGAAGAAATTCTTCTTGTTACAGTTTTTAGCGTTACGCCATAATGAGGGAAATTTCTGCCTTGTCGTATTGGAGTTTCATTATAAATTTTCCAGATCCCTTCCGCTAATTTCCCGTTTGGTTCAGAAATTTTGTTGACCAAACCACTTTTTTTTGCTTTCCGGATCATATTTCGGGTCTTTTTTCCAATTTTTTTACGCCAATCTTCATAATTTTCGAGATGAAGCATGGCAATATTGTCTTTTGTTTGTATCCAATTCTTTGGAATATTTAGAAACTTGTGGCACCAACTTCGTTCAATAAAAGTGAAAATGTCTAAATTGTGTTCATTTAGTTTGTTTATAAGCAGATCGGTAGGAACAACATTTTTTTCGTATTCCTTTGACAGGTGACCTATTTTAGCAAAAAATTTTCGCTGTTGTACCAAATTTTCAAGTTCTTGGTCTACTTTCAAAATTTTTCTTAAAACAGAGTAATATGGGCCTCTATGATTGAAGGTTCCTTTTTGAAAAAGCCAGTCTGGATGTATCTCTAAAATTTTCTTCTCATTTATGCTTTTTTTTGCATTTTCAATGGTTTTACCGAGTGTATTGTTGTAACTTAATACGTCAAGACTTAAAGTGGGGAATTGGTGAAAAGACTTGAGAGGAAAAATCTTTGGCACAATTGGAGTTTTAGTTTTCCAGCGTCTCCATAAGATTCGCATAATTAAGCGAGCTGTTCCATGAATTGTAAAATATTTAATGGTTTTTCCAGTTTTTGTCTCTAAAATTTTTTTTTCCTTAAAAGGGTGATTAATCATGTGGAGAGCGACTTCATGTTTTGAGGTATTTAACATAGTTAATAAAGTTGCATCAGGAATGGTTTTAGTAGTAAAAAACCAGTATGCTTTAACTTCCATTGGAGAATCATTAATCATTCTGGCGATAATCTTCGAGTTTTTTAGGTAATCTTTGGAAATTCGCATGTTTAAAGCAGTATAGATAAAGCTTCTAATTCTTGATGGATAGGGATAATCCACATCGATTCTAAATTTAATCAAATATTCTCTCCATCTGAAGTGCTATTGAAGTAAGTGTCTTTTTTTTCTTAATAACTCTTGAGTATAGTATCAATCAAATCAAAAAAAATTAGTGCACATCTTAATCACATGGAGATTAAATAGATAAAAAATTGTTACCATAGTAACATATAGTAACAAAATGATTAGACTAAAAAAAGTTTTCGCGGAAATTATAAATATTATCATATCCAGAAGTCACAGATTCTATTTTACAGAAATTTAAACCGAGTGAGTTCTATTTATTTTTTTGATAATTCGTTATAAATTTCTATCAAACGAGATTCTATTTTTTTAATATGATGATGTTTTTTTAGAAAAGAATATTCTGTTTCCCATAAGTCTGAAGGTAAATCAATTATTGTTTTAGCTATTGCCTCTTCTTCTCTTAAGTCTTTTAATGGAAAATCTTTGTTTTCAGGATATTCTGAAGAAACCCAAGATATAATTGGTCTTCCACACGCAATAGCTTCGAGTGATACCATTCCCAAAGATCCTATAGCAAATCTGTCTATAACCACATCTGCATTCCAATAATACTCGTTAAGTTTTTTATGTGGAGATTTTGGTAAAATTTTTAGGTTTAAGCCTAGTGAAGAAGCCAACATTTTCGTTTTTTCGAAATCTTTACCGTGAGCTATGATACTAACATCTACTTCCTTTTTTATTTTGTTTAGCGCTTTTATAGCAATGTCTGTTCCTTTAACACTCCAATTTGAATTGCTTGCAATTAGTACTCTCTTTTTCGTATTTTTTTGTATTGAGGGTTTTGGATAAAATAGTTCACAATCAACTGGATTGGGAAGGTACTCTGCGTCTTTTCTAATTTTTCTAGCTATATTAAGAACATCGGGGGTACTAACGAGAATTTTGTCACAATTTGATAGGTTATGTCTGACGATTCTACTCAAAAAATTATGAGTTAAGGTTGTTCTTAAATCACTTCCATGAGCGTGTCCAATTAGTGGTTTTTTGCCTAGTTTAGATGCAATATAGCAGTCCTGTAGAAGATAATGAGAATGATATACGTCGCCTTTTGATTTCAAAATTTTTAATGCAATACCAAAAGTCTTATCCCATAAGCCTCGACTTCGTTGGATGTGTTGTTTTTCAAATTCATCAGGCAAGTACTTATTCAAAGTTTCTCCAACAAATGCCGCGTCGTTAATAGTAACTATTTTCATTTATTCACCTTGGATTATAAAGTCTCACTTCTGAATTAACTCTTATCAAGTTTTGCGCATATCCGCTTTTTTTGGGTGATTGGATTTCTTTGAAAGTCATTAGTATTTTTTTGATTTTTCAAGTTTTTTCTCTAATAATTGTACTCTATTAGCGATTTTTTCTGCTTCTTTTTGCACTATTTTGTTTTGGAGTTCCACTTTTCTTTTTTGGTTTGACTTTAAGATTAATTGTAAGAACTCTGAATTGTATAATTGTAACAATAATTCTGTATTCGGTATAAGGCAGTGTCCTCCTATGAATCCTGGAAACATTATTGGTCTATCTAATCTGATAAGATGTGTATCTTCAAGAAAATCAACCACATCATCGAAGTCAGCTTCAAACGATCTAGAGATTCTATGCATTTCTTGGAAACATGCAATCATCCAAGCAC
>JAUWJK010000059.1 GCA_030607735.1 Candidatus Bathyarchaeota archaeon | reverse complement strand
TGGACTATCATATCCTGACAAAAAAATTGAAATTATGGGTGAAAATCCAAAAAAGCTTATTTCTAGATTTAAACCTCATCACAGATTTAAAAAACAAAAACACAAAACCTAAACCTCTAAAAACAGCTTTATCATTTCCAAGTCAAAAAGGATCAATTAAAAAAAACTACGCGCAAATATTGCAAACTCTCTTTATACAAACAAACTCCAATGGTCTCTCTTCTACACCACTTTTTTGGAGAGATTCTAACGATCCATCCACGTTACTCCTCACATGGGGCCATTCTTTTTATTTGATTTTTAATTTTAAAGAATAAAATAATTAAAGCTTGAATAAGACCAAAAAAATTAGCAATAATGATAGGCAAATCACTAATCAAAATCCCATAAACAAGCCACAACAAAATACTACCAGCCAATATCACAATCATTTCACGAGAAATGTCTTTAGTAGATTTTGTTCTTAAAACCTTCAAAACTTGAGGAAAAAGAGCAACCCCACCCATCACAGCTGCCGTTAACCCAATTATATTTACGTAATCCATTTCCTCAGCCTCAACATTTGCAATAATTCACTCATTAATGAACACTCAAAAACTCCCAATATAATTTTCGCATAAATCAGAATTTAGAACGAATACCATAAAACAATAAAGCCATCACTACTTTTCGTAGCCCCCTCTCCGTTTGTAAAGATTAAAAAAAATTCCTTCCTTTTAAAATTAAATATTAATCAAAGAAAAGCATGTTGATTTAATCTTAGTTGTAGTTAAACCAAAAACTATGAATTATTCTTTTTAAATAATTCTACGAAGTGAAAAGATAATCAGGTGATTGCCCAGTTTGATTTACAAAGCTAGAAGAAAAATAATAACTATCGGAGCTGGGTTTTTTTTGATGTATGCTGGCTTTACAATGCTTCTGTTACCATTGATTATATCATCTGGTCCTTTGTCTTTGTCTGATGATCTGCAATTTTTTGGATTCGAAGATGACTTAAATAGCATTGATTCAATCACTGGTACCCCTACGGTAGTTAATTCACTTTTTGCAAGCGGAAATAAAGCTATTGAATGTCAAAATGGAGATTATTTACGATGGAACTTGGCGATTCCAAGCAAAACCTTAGATTTGACATTCAAAATCTATTGGACAAAACTGCCAAAAATTGCTAATGAATCTCTTATTGTTGGAGAAATTTGGGGATTAGATGCAGAAATGTGGCAAGACCTCTTTAGCACAACTCTTTACTGTGACCTAAACGGTTACAAAGGGTGGAGTCTTTGGACTGGCATACCTAATGGTCAGGGTAGTTTTATTTCAAGTGATGTTGTGGCATCGCTTGAGACTAATCGTTGGTACTCTATCAGATTAACTGCTGACTTGAACATAGGCACATACGAGATTTACATGAATGGAGCCTTACTTGCTTCTATAACAGATCTCTTAGTTCCAGCAGATGTTTATATTGACTTCTTCCGATTAGGCGCAGGTGTCCGGGGTGATGATATTTTCATTATTTATTATGACGATGTTACAGTATCTTTCCTAGGCCCATCACCGCCCCACCAACAATGGTCAGTTAGAATAACATCCTCTTCAGGCGGTTCAACTTACCCTTATGGCACGATAAACTTGAATGATAATGAAAATTTAACTGTGACTGCTTCACAAACCAATGGTTACGCTTTTAGCATGTGGACTCTTAACGGCATTGAATATAGCACAAACTCTAAGGTGACAATTCCAGTGCAGTTAATAGGCTCACGACATAAATTGTATGCAACATTCACAAATACAAATCCAGAACTCACGCTTGAACTTAATTGGCTCTTGTTTCAATTAATTGGATTAATCATGATTGTAAGTGGCGGATACGTATTGTGGTCTCAGGAGAAACAGAAAGAGAATAATATCAGATCCTATTTAACGCATAATTCCGACTTGCTTTAATTAATAAAGACTCAAAAACAACCTTAATTCGATAACTTAAAATAACCAAAAAAGAAAAATTAAGACATAACTTGCAAGTCAGACCTTTTTTCCTCTTTACACAACATTATCAAACCCTAATAGTATTGAAAAGCCAATTTTGTAATAGATAGTTTTTAAGGAAAACAACAGAAAAATATCTCTTTGATCTATATACTTCCTTAGCAATTTCATAAAAACTTCCATATAAAACCCAGGTTTACAACTCAAACCCATATAGGCTCTCAACAAGGTTCACCTTCATTCAGACTATTTACAAACCATTTAAGCACAAATTTTTTCTTTTCCATCATCTAAAGGGTCAGATCAAATCCTAGATGTTTCTTTCTTCTTTCAACCACACTAACTCTTCTTTTAGTCGCTGTAATCATGGCTTCTTTTCTAAAAGTCTCCAAAGAAGTTAATTTCTTAAAGGCGGTCAACCATGCCGCTGCGCAGATGTCTGTGTGGAATATTTTATCTCTATGAACAGTAATAGCTTGTTTTGGGCAAACTTTTTCGCATGCAGAACAAAAAACACAAAATTGTCTAGAAACAATAAGCCCACCATTCTCTCTTCTAATAGCTTTTGAAGGACAAATGTCTTGACAAGCAACACAATCCTGGGGGCACAAATCCAATTTCAAATTCAACTGGCCATAAAAAGGCTTTTCCACCTTTATTGCATGATAAGGACAAGCTAATTCACAGCGTTGACAATAAAAACATCTAGACTCATCAATTACAACATCAACAATTTTTTCGATCTGATTATTTTTTGATCTTTGAACAACAACTTTGATTGCATCTGTTGGACATTCACTTTGGCATCGTAACTCACATTCTGGACTGCATCTACTAAGTTCTAGTGAATCAACTTTTTTCATTGAATTTAGCAAGAAATCAGAATCATAATCAGTAACCTTTTCTTTAAACACTTTAACACTTTTCAACAAAGAGGGAAAAACTTGATTTCTCTCAACTGTAGATGTTTCTTTCCCATCAATTTTCATAGTTAGTGCATTCAACGGACATAAAACCGCGCACTCACCACAAAAAATACAACTGTCAGTATCAAAACCTATTGTTGGCTTCTTAACAAGTACACCATTTTCCACCACCGAGGGAATATAGGTTATTGATTCTTTGGGACAAACCTCTGAGCAAATCCCACACCCATTACATGATTCCTTGTTTAATGATAAAGAATAACAACTGTTAAGTAAACTCCTCTTAAGACTGATTTTATCTTTGGTTTCATGCTCGCGTATTTTTCCTCTCAATACTTAACCCCCACATCTTTTGGCAATGACCGCTTTTTACAAACCAAACTTTGAATTTCTGGAGTGAGACATTCAACTGTTTTCTCAATTGCTTTCTCACTCTTTTTAACAACAACCCTGCTCCTAGGCATAAAACCCTTAACTGATTTCTCAAGCTCCTCAGCACTCACCCCATCAACAATAGCTTGCATTTCCTTCATTTTCAAAGCAAACTTTTGTCCTTCAGCAGCACTAATCCAAGCCAATTGAAGCCGATTCTTATCCAACCCAAGTCTCTCCATCTTTTTCCAAAGCCTCTCAACACGCTTCTTAGTCTGATAATTTGCATTAATGTAATGACAATCATTCAAATGGCAACCAGCAACCAAAACCGCTGCAGCTCCCCTAGCAAAAGCTCTCTCAACAAATTTTGTGGAAACCCTTCCCGAACACATAGTTCTTATAATTCTAGCAGCCGGAGGATACTGCATCCTGCTCACGCCAGCAAAATCAGCACCAGCATACGAGCACCAATTACAACAAAAAGCAATAATCTTCTTATTAGCATCCTCTGCAGTGGCAACATCCACCTGTGCAAAAATTTGCTCATCTGTAAAATGGCGCATCTCAATAGCCTCAAAAGGACATTCAGCACCACAAGTACCGCACCCAGAACAAGCAGCCTCCACAACAGTCGCTTCTTTAGATTCCTTGTCAACAGTAATAGCATTATAGGGACAAACTTTTTCACACAAACTACAACCCTTGCAATTATCCGAAACCATCAAAGGCGTAATAGCCTCTACAGTAACACTACCCTTAGACATCAAAATTCCCGCACGACCTGCAGCAGCACTCGCCTGTGTTACACTATCCTTAATATCTTTAGGAGCCTCAGCGCAACCCGCCAAAAAAACACCACCAGTAGGAGTATCAACAGGCCTAAGTTTCGGATGAGCCTCCATAAAAAATCCATCCGTAGTCTTGGACAATCTTAATAGACGTTTAACAACATCACTATCTTTTCGAGGCTCAAGACCCACAGACAAAACCACCAAGTCAGCCTCTATTTTATACTTCTTGTTCTCAAGTGTATTTTCTCCAATTAAATACAAACTACCAGACTTACTATCCTCGAATATTTCCGCAGGCAACCCTCGAGTAAACATCACACCTTCTTCTTTAGCTCTCCTAAACAAATCTTCAAAACCTTTACCAAACGCGCGAATATCCAAATAAAGAACATGAATCTTAACGTCCGGCCAGTGCTCCTTGATAAGCAAAGCATCCTTTATCGTATTCATACAACAAACATTACTACAATACGGGTTACCCTTACTATCAGACCTTGACCCAATACACTGAATAAACACAACCGTTTTTGGAACCGACATATCACTTGGCCTAACCAAACGACCCCCAGTAGGACCCCCAGCATTAATAAGTCGCTCAAATTCCATCGAAGTTATAGTATTAGAAAACCGCAAATACCCATATTCTGTTAACCCAGCAGGATCAAAAACATCCAAACCAGTAGCAACAATTATTGTCCCAACATCTAAACTAACTTCTTTTTCTTTTTCAGTGAAATCTATTACTTTGGGACCACAAGCCTCCTTACATGCCCCACAAGTATTATTATCAAGACCAATGCAACTCTTTTCATCAATCAAATAAAGCGCAGGAACACTTTGCGCAAAAGGAATATAAACCGCCTTTCGCGAACTAAGACCCGTCTCAAACTCGTTTGGAACCTCAACAGGACAAACCTTTACACAATCACCACAAGCTGTACAATCCTTTGAAACATGTCTGGGCTTCTTTTTGACCTTCACTGTAAAATTTCCAATATACCCAGAAACATCCACAACCTCACTATTAGCTAACAATTCAATATTGGGATGTTTTCCCACATCAGACATTTTAGGAGCAAGAATACAAATCGAACAATCCATAGTCGGAAAAGTCTTATCTATCTGCGCCATCTTCCCCCCAATACTAGGAGTTTTCTCAACAAGGTACACCTTATACCCAGTATCAGCAAGATCCAACGCCGCCTGAATACCAGCCACACCACCTCCAATCACCAAAGTCTTTCTAGCCACTGGAACGGTTGATTCTTCTTGAGGTTTCAATAAAGCAGCCCTAGCCACAGCCATCTGCACAAGATCTTTAGCCTTCTCAGTAGCCTTCTCAGGCTCATAGAGATGAACCCAACTACAATGCTCCCTAATATTGGCCATCTCAAACAAGTACTTGTTTAAACCAGCCTCCTCACAGGTCCTCCTAAAAGTCGGTTCATGCAAACGAGGAGTACAAGAAGCAACAACCACCCTGTTCAAATTATGCTTAGCAATATCTTTTTTTATCGTCTCTTGCCCTGGATCAGAACAAGTATAAAGATTATGCTTAGAAAGAACAACGCCTGGAAGATCTGAAGCAAACTTTGACACTTTCTCACAATCAACAGAACCAGCAATATTCTTTCCACAATGACAAACATACACACCTATACGAAGATCCTCTTTAGACTTTGACAAAACATTACTTATCACAATCTTCACTCTCCAACTTTTTTGCACTTATCTTATCAAAAGAATCCAAACCCGAACTTTGAAGATAACAATCTATAGTAACTGCAGCTTGTTTTCCAGCCAATAGTGCTTCCATCAATGTTGCTGGACCACTTGCCACATCACCACCAGCGAAAACACAAGCAGTGGTTGTCTCCAAAGTAAATGGATTAACTGCTACTCTATGATCCTTGGTAACATCAACTGTTTTAGGCAAAAAATCAATACTAGGGAATTGACCTACAGCAATCACCACAAAATTAGCCTTTAGTTCAAATTCAGAACCTTGAACCGCAACAGGATATCTACGACCCGAGTCATCCACCTCACTTAACTCATTTTGTACACACTCAACTCCAACCACATTACCATTTTCACCAATAATTCTAGTCGGAGCAACCAAAAACTCGAAATTAACACCCTCTTCCCGAGCTTCATTAACCTCCCAAATATTCGCAGGCATTTCATCTTTTGACCGTCTATACAAAACACTAACCTCTTTTGCTCCAACCCTCAAAGCAGTTCTAGCACAATCAATAGCAACATCACCTCCACCAACTACCAAAACCCTACCATGTACCTCAATTTTCTTCAGATTCGATTTTTCCAAAAAGTCAAGAGCATAAAAAACACCTTTTAACTCCTCACCTTTAACTCCAAGCGTTTTCTCTACATGAGCACCAGTAGCCACAAGCACCGCATCATAGTCTTGAAAAAGCTTTCCAATCTTCAAGTTTTCACCGATGGCCAAATTTTTCTTTATTTTCACACCCAAATCTTCAATGTGCTTAATCTCACAATCAACAATTTTCTTAGAAAGACGATATTCTGGAATACAATTTCGTAACATTCCCCCACAAAATGAGCTCTCCTCAAAAACAGTTACAAAATAACCTTTTTTTGCTAAATCCTGTGCTGCTGATAGACCAGTAGGACCAGAACCAATTATAGCCACTTTTTTCCCAGGAATTTCAAAGATAGATTTTGGTTTTTGTTTGTTATCTTCATAATCAAGAATAATATCTTTAATTGCTTTATTAACTAATTTTCTATCACCTATGACACGTTCAGGATGAAAACAAACATAACAAGATGAAGCTGGAAGTGGAATTTTTTCTCTAATTATACTCAAAGCTTTGTAAAATCCTTCAAAATACCCATGTTCAACTGCAAATTTTCTTAAAGTTTGAAAAATTTCTGGAAGATTTATTTTTTGTGGACAATGGTTGTGGCAACGGTTGCACCAAGCACAAAGCCACAACTCAGCTGATTTTAGCATGTCAACACTACCCGAGAGCAAGTTGTGCAATAATGTCCTGGGATTATAGTTTTCAGGAATCAATTCAGCTACTGGACAACTCGCTGTGCAAATACCACATTCAAAACAAAATTTCAATTTATCAAAGTCAAGAACATTTTTTAGAGTTTTTCCTAGATTTAATATTTGATTTTGGTATACCACATTTTTTAACTCCTTTTGTAATCAAAAATCCAATAAGGATTCTTTGGAAAGCAATTGGGTTACTATTGTCTGTGAACACGTTTCTTACTGGATCTTCGCTCCGCTAACCAACATATCACTATGTTATAACGCGAAAACATGAGTTATGCTTATTGGCATAAAAAAGAGACCCTCAATAACATAAGTCACATTTACTGCTACCAAAACAATACAAAAAATCATCAAACCAAGGACACTTTAGATGAGTTACAAAAAACGTAACACTACACACATAAAATGATCCATAATAACAAAAAAGAAAAAACCAACATACTTCCATTTGAAACCAAAAAAACATAACACGACAAAATTAAATAATAAATAAAAAACTCAAATATTCAACAAAAAAATCCAATATTTTCAATTCAAATTATCAAGTCTTGGGATCTTGTGCATAATTTCGCCTAGCAAATTAATAACCCAAATCTCCCAAAACCTTCGAATATCCAAACAAACAACCTTATACAAACTTAAAGAGGGAATAACAAGCAAAGGAACAATAACAAAACGCTCATAAAGCCTCTTTTGAAGAGAAAGAACACCTCTAATCAGTTCAGTCTTTTACAGTACTCTTTTGTAACTAGGTTTTGTCTCACACTCAACAAGCACAACCCTCAAATCACACTCATCTAAAAGTACACCCAAAATATCTGGACGATAAGAATGCCAACTCAACCTACCCAGTGGAGATTCAAGGGGTTCAAAATAAAGTCTATAATTTTGAGCCTCAAGTTCCTTTCCAGCTGAGTTCTTCAAGAGTTTATGCAGTCGCCCTTCCATAAAGTAGGTCTTCCCAACGAAAATGACCATCATTTTTTTAGTCAAGGTTTCTTGACCAAGCAAAATAAAACAAAAATCCAACTAAAAAAAGTTAGTCAAGGTTTCTTGATAAAAATGCCTTTTAATCATCAAACTAAAATAGTATAATAGCTCGTAAAGGGCTTCATTGGGGCTGAAAAGAGTCTTTGGGTAAAAGAGTGAAAGTTAACTCGCTGTTTGGCTGTTTTCATTTTTTTCTCCTTTTCTCCTACTAGTTTATAACCCAAAGACTCAAGTAAGCCTAAATTACCTCCAGCCTACTCAAACATATAAACCTGTTTTTAATACATTTCTCTAAACCAGCAATACCAAATAATAAAATTACACAGGTCCTACTACATTAATATCATTAATCTCTCCAGTATCGCCCCATAAACCAACAGCGATGCTACTAATTTCTCCAGGATAAACCTTATCCAAATAAAGTGTAACATACCAATAAGGAATAAGATTTAGAAAATCTTCTCTGGGATGGGGATGAAACTCAGCATCAATAGGATTATCTAAAATAGTAAAATTGCCTATAACCTCCCCTTCATATTCCCATGTGAAACCCAATGCAACCTCTTTTGCAAGATCAATAGCTTCGTCACGAGAAATATTAACCTCTGTGCTTCCTGACTCAAACAAAAACCACCCATCAGTTATTGATTGACAAGCACGATTTTTAAAAACAAAACTCAAACTTTTAGCTGAAAAATCAACATCATTCTCAGTATACAACCAGAAAAACTCTGTTCGATCCTCAGATGTGGAAATCTTCAACTTCAGATTCCCTCCAGTATCTGTTATCTCTATATTTTTTACCTCGTCAACCAAACCAAGCAAACTACTCATATTGCCTAAATACGACGCATTTCCATACTCTATATACCTGTTTAGCAAATTCGAAGCAGATTCCACTAAGTCAACAGGTTGAGGTTCAGAATAAGTGGGAGAGCCTTCAAACACGTTAATTTGGTACCTGGAAAAAAACCTATCTCTAAATCTTAAAGTTATATCAATTCTATCTTCATTATTTGTAAGCGAATAAATCAAGAATTCTTCAACAACCCCACCCAAATCTGAGCGAATATTAACATCATTGCTTAGTAATGCAACCTGATAGGCACTCAAATCAATCTTTACCACATCCTGAATAAACTTAATTGCCTTATCAGTATCAGCACTGAAATCTAATAACCTCAGATATTTAGTGTTTAGCTCATTGTATTGAGTTGCTAGCACTTCATTTTCAGAAGATAATTCTATCAAAGATCCATATTGAAGAGCAGAAAAACTAGCCAAAACAATAGTAGCTATCAACAACACAGCTATTACTGACTTAAACCTCAAAGACATCCTATGATTTGATTTTACAGAAGGAGCATCCT
>JAUWJK010000053.1 GCA_030607735.1 Candidatus Bathyarchaeota archaeon | reverse complement strand
TTTCATTTTGTTTCTCCAAGACAAAAACTGTTTGTGTTTGTTTTGGTGTCTTGCTGACTGGTTTAGAGGAGTTTTATGCTTAAATTAGTATGGCTATGGTTTTTTATTGGAGTTCAGCGTTTTCTTTCTTCGCTGGTTTTTTCTAAAAATTGATTTCAAAACGTTGATTATGTTCAACTTTGAGGTTTTGGATTTTTTCTCCATTCGTATTAATTTGGGGAATTGATTTTTGAATCGTCCAATTAGTTTCTAATAATATTTCATCTCACGAGTTTGAAATAAAATGTACTAGATCTTGGTAATAAGTGGCTGAGATGAAGTAGCTCGGTTCGAATTGGAGACGTTTTTCATATCCCCCGCAATTCTTTCCCTATTTTTCTACAGTAATAGAAAATGATGTTGAAAGTAACACCTTTTAGGTGGTGATTTCCCACAAAACCACATTTATTAAACTATTAACATCCTTTAGGAAATTATGTGTTGGAACTTTATACAAAAAAGATTAAAAAGAAATTATACTATATTATTCGAAACACAATGGTTTATTCTCAATATCTAACATCCAAAGAAAAAGATTTTTTTGAAAAATCAAAAAAGATTTTTGGTGAATTATTAGACGATTTTTATAGAAAAGGATTACTTAGGAAAAACACCCCACATGAACAAAGAAAAAGTCTCTATCTTTGAAGTAATTTCCCAGTTTCATAAACCCAATCCCCGAACTAATTACAATTTATTAGATCTTAATATTTATGATTTTAAAAAGTAGATTACTTTTTTTACCTCTTTTTTCTCCAGTGCATGTCAGAAAAAGAGGTGCGATCAGTTAAGTGTATCTTAATTGGAAGATAACCTAAATCTGCTCGTGCATTTGACAAAATTTCTCGATTTATTCAGAAATCGTTTTTACTTTGACGGCTTTCGGTCCTTTATCTCCCGCTGTCACTTCAAACTCTACTTTTTCTCCTTCGCTGAGGCTGTTTTTGCCTTCAATGTCAGAGTTATGAACAAAGATGTCTTTTCCATCTTCGCCTTTAATGAATCCGAAGCCTTTCTGGTCGAGCCATCTCGCCACTGTACCAATTGTCATGTATTTCACCTCTTTGTTTAGTTTAGTTTTACTTACTTCTTGGACCATATATACTTAGCATTTGGTTTTTTTGCTTTTCAGGATAAAAAAAATATTCTATTCCCCACAAAATATCTTGCTGAGATATAAAAGACATTTCTTCTTTACTAAGTCATTGTTTTCTTTTTTTAAATCTTTTTACTTTTTGAGATACCGAATAATCGAAGCATTGATCAGTCTTTAAATCGAAATCGCCGATAATTTTTTTAAAAACATACGGATGCTGTATAACACTCCAAAAATCATCTCTTAATCCATTCACTAAGCTTTGTCGGGTTTTAGCAAGCCCTCTAATTCTATTTCTATCAACTTCAACATTTGGAAAACCTTCGTTAGTTCTCGATTTTCAAGACCTATACCGTTACCTAATAGACGATATTTTGATTGAATATTCAAGAAAATTGACTGAAAAAGACTTTATTTTTAAAACTGAAATGTACGCCAATAAAAAAAGTAAGAGACAGTACCTTAATGAAATAAAAACAAGAGAATTAACCAAATGATTAAACGCTCTTTTTAAATCAATGGTGAAAATACCCAGAATAAAAGTGGGGAATAAACAAGAAATAGAGACCCTAATTAACGAAGAAGCAATGCTACTAGCAAAGTATTTGAGAAACGAAAAAAGTGGGTGGGTACCTAGACTTCCAAATGTTTAATTAAAATATTTTGCATGTATGTAAAAACATCTCGACAGAAATGGTTTTATGTTATGATGAAAAAAGTGTGACAAGGTGAAAACAAAATAGAATGTATATTTTTCTCACAGAATAAACAAACTTGTATTGCTACTGGTAGCTTGTCCCCTTGGAAACCAGATCTAACCACTATTCAGAAATCTTGTAAATCAGATTCTTTCAGAAATTGCTCAAGATACATAGCAGTACGTGAAATGAAGAAAAAACCATGCTGAACCTGTTCTTATATAATTTTAACTAAATTTGTGTTAAAAATTATATGGTTTATTTTTGTGTACTAAGTTTTTACTAAAAAATTTGTGGATACAATGTTCACAAGGATTTACCTTTAGATACTATTGTATACAAACTTTACTTAACTAACTCAGGTATATCTATGGATGATCTCTGTTCTTGGACACTGAAGAAATCGATTCAAATCATCCATCTCCCGCAAAATTATCCCTTTTTCACTTTTAATAAGTCCAATTATTGGTACATACTGTTCTTATATTATTTTTCAAATCAAAAGTGGTTAGCTAAACAAAGAAGTCCAATTGTTAGTACGAAAATGTTCTAAGAAGTAATATCAACAAAAAAGTTATAGCTATTTTCATCATATAAACACGGATTAAATGGCATAAAAATGGTAATCTACAAATATGCTAAGAAGGAATATTTGGAAAGTTTCAAGCGTAATGGAACAATATTAGTTAATACTCTATATTGCCTGAGACGGGAAAAAGAAGAAATTAAGGATGGTAGTGAAGGCAAGCTCGAAATACTAATAAAACCAAAAAACAGACCAATTAGGCTATCACGTACCAAGATGAACTATACCTACCCTAATGTTCACCCAACATTTAATGACCCCGCAGCTATGACAATAAACAAAAATGCTACCGCCTCTAGTACAATTAGTGTCGCTGACACATTCGTTTTTTGTGCCTCTATAAAACATAGCACGACAATACAAAAGAGGCTTGGATGCGACACCTATTATCGAATTATAGATAAATACGGATTTGTGGATACCCTTTGTGATGCTTTAAACAACAAATACGCAATTGCATGTTATTACATTAGGGAGGTAACTTACTCCGGTAAACCTCTAATAATTGAAAATCAAGAAGATGTAGAAAAAATACAAAAACAATCGTTCTGGAGACTTTGTTATACTAAAGACAGGTGTTATAGTTGGCAGAGCGAAATACGGATGGTTTTTCCTTTTGTGTTTCCTAAAAAAATTAGTCATGTTATTCTAGATGTTCCAGAACTCAAGAGGTATTGCAAATTTTGATATTAGACATATCCCTCAAAAACCCAATTTTTTTGGGATAAAAATAATAATTTTTAAATTTAAGTAAATTATTTAGCCTATTTTTTGAATAATAATAAAATTCTATGCATTATTAATCCTGCAAGAGCACACCAAACAGGAATCATGGCTGTTAAACCAAATTCCAAAAAACTCACCAATAACACTGAAATTAACGCGAAAATTTGAACAGCTCGTATACGTGACAGAGATAAAGGCTCATCGTTTTGGTCACCTTTTGATTTAACAGTTTTGGTAAAATATGAAATAAATAAGAATCCGATTGCAATTGCTAAGATACCTAATAATTGAAGTATAGAAAAAGTGGGTATTACAAAGAATTGATTATTTATGATTATAAGAATACTCGATAAAACTATGCTTAAAGAAGCAAAAAATATCTGAAATCTTTGACCCTTAATTAATTTTAAATCGGCCAAGAAAACTATAGCTGCTAAAAATCCAAAAAGTGGACTATAAAAATAACTCAACAAAAAACTGATGACAAACAGCATTGTTGAGTCAAATATTCTTGCAGATAAGCCCGTTGTTCGATTTATTATGCGTAAAGAAATCAATAACCAAAACAAAATTGCAATATTGGTTTCTGGCCAAAAGAACAAAATAATAAACAAAGGAATTAACCCAATAAAAGCAGAGGTAGAATTATCTGGATCTATTTCACGTGATATGGCCCAACTTATGAAAAACGTTATTCCAAATGATACCCCAGTGAAAATAAGATTAGGCATTTTAAGCTGGTTTGTGATGGAAAGTGCAATTCCAATTATAATAGTTATTGTGGTGATGATTACGATTGCTTTATTGGTTTTATACTTGAAATCTAGAGGTCTTCCAATGGAACTTATTTTGTCAATTTCCAATTGTCAAAACTCCTAATGTATAATCACTTAGTATCATATAAAAACCAGTTTTAGGACTTTCAGTAATAATCAAATGATGGGAATTATCCAAAAGTCTGTTTTTTAGATCTCAAAGATTTTTTATTCCTAAAAAGTAATAGTTCAATGCTGAAATATGTTATTTATACAAAATTGTTTACGATCTATTAAGATGTTGGAGAATACTTTATTGAAGACTTTATCTAATCAACAATATAATGCTGTTCTTACAAAACATTGCAGAAAGGCTTTAGAAGTTCATTTTGGCGAAATTCCAATGCCTAAATACTTTAGTCAAAGAAAACAAAAAAACTTAGAAGATAACTTTACCCTTCTCGAAGAAAGAGTAAACATTAAAGCATTAGAGAATAAACATAAGAAAATAGAAAAGACAGTTTCTAAACTAGAAACACAAAAAGCACAACTAGAATCTAAGCTAATAAAAGAACCTATTGAAGAGAAAAAACTAGTTGAAAACTCAAAAAAACTTTCAAACAGGAAGAAACCCATCTTCTTCTAATAAAGATAAATCTTAAACGTATACTATAAAACATCTTATATCTCCCCTTTCAAGAAACAAAAACACTCTATAAACTGTTTAAACAGCCTAGAACACCCTTGTGTTTATCCGCCACGCATATTTCTTAATACAGATTTTTGTAATCACTGAAACTTTGACTATTTAACCAAAATTGCCTATGGTGTTCCGCAGGAAATTAATCATTTTACCATGCACAATAAAAGATCTTGAAAAAACAGAAAATTATTGTTTGCATTTTGAGGATAGCATGGATTCTCTATGATTAAAAGGAGATGCAATAAAAAGATCACTTAGCTAAAAGAACAAGTCAATGACTTGTAAAGAATCCTAAATTGAAGATATGTTGAATAATAGTCAATTAATTAATATGCATTTGGATCTGTAAAACATTAGAGATTAAAACCTTTCAACATTAAAGATTAAACAAAACAAATTCTGGAGACAACTATGGGAGCTAACAACAAATATGTAACTTCATCAAGCTACATGATCGCGGGATTGAAACGGCAACCAATTCACACAGGAATCGCCATTACCTTCACAGTCATATCGGCACTAATTGCTGCCATTCCAATTGTATACATAGGAATTGCAATTGACGAGCTCATCATTTCAGGTTTATCAAATAGATTCATTCAATTATGTTGGATGATTGTTTTCTTAGCTCTTATCCATCTAATCCTATACTTTATTCAAGGATATGCATGGGCTGGAGTAGTTCTCCGTTGGGAACGCGGTGCTAGACAGGAATTCTTTGACACACTTCAGAAATTCAGCGTGACTTTTCATGACCAAGTAGACAAAAAACGAATGCTTTCAATAGCTATGCAAGACATTAAATGGGTAAGGCTCTCTTTAAATCCCGCTTTATCTCATCTGATTTCTGGCTTAGCCTCTTTTGCAATTACCACATTCATTCTTTCAAGCATAAATGCTTTTTTTGGAATAATTATGCTAGCAGGCACTCCATTGTATATAGCCTTCGCTTACAGATATGCCAAAAGAGTTGAACCGGTTCGACTCGCAATGGCTCAAGACATGGAGCAAATGACTGTAATATCCCAAGGAGTTTTTCAAGGAATAGAAGTAGTACGTTCCTTTGGAATGGAAGATCAAGAGAAACAAAAGTTTTATAAAACTAGCAAAAAGTATGAAAAAATGGTTAAAAAGGAAGGTCAATTAGCCGCTTTCTACGTCCCATCAATAATATTAACTGCTATGACAGCGACAGCCTTCTTTTATGGTGCAAACAACGTTTTAGCTGGGACAATGACAATTGGTATTTTCACTCAAGTGCTTATACTACTTCTTTCTCTAGAAGCTTTCAACTTTATGATGTCAAGAATATTGCTTACCCTGCGTGGTGGTTTTGTTAACGCCCAACGGATTATAAATATTCTAAACTGGAAGGATACTTTGATCGAACCAGAAAACAAAACACCAAAAGTTGAATGGACAGGAGACATAACTTTTGATAATGTGAGTTTTAAGTACAGTACAACTACTGGTGAAAATATACGTTATGCTCTTAAGGATTTTAGTATCGTTATACCAGGTGGTTCTAGGGTAGCATTAATAGGAGGACCGGGTGGAGGCAAGAGTACTATCCTTAAATTATTACTGCGGTTCTATGACCCAACCAATGGGACAATCCGCATAGGTGAGGTTGACTTTAGAAATATACCAACAAAAGAGGTTCGAAATGCTGTTAGCCTCGTTGAACAGGACATATTTTTGTTTAGAAAAAGTGTCAAAGAAAACATTGCTTTTGGACGAGCCGATGCAACTGATGATGAAATAGTTGAGGCGGCAAAGAGAGCACAAGCAAATGAGTTTATTACTCAAATGAGCGAAGGTTATGATACTATTATTGGAGAACGAGGCATAACTCTTAGTGGAGGTGAACGTCAACGCCTAGCCATAGCACGTGCCATACTTCGAAATCCCAAGATCCTCCTTTTAGACGACTCAGTAAGTGCTGTTGACTCGACAACTGAGTTAAAAATAAGGAAGGCGCTTAAAGAAGTTATGTTGGAGAGAACTAGCATTACAGTTACCCAACGATTAAGGACGCTAGTAGAATCTGACTTGGTCTTAATCGTAGACAAAAGCCATTTGATAGCGGCAGGTTCTCATGAAGAGCTTCTTCAAACCTCAGAGCATTATAAGCATATTTTTAAGCGTCTTCCTGGCGCTAGCTCCATCATAGATAGTAATAGAGTCCTAGGAGATGTAGTTTAATGGGAAGGTCTCATGGTCATCCTGGTTTGATGCGGTCTAGGGAAAAACGTAGTAGGCCAGTCAAGGTTTTGTTATCAAGAATGCTGGGATACTTGGGACGTTTCAGAAGAATAGTTATTATTGGAGCTATATTCTCGTTGATCGGAACAGCTGTAGCAACTATAGATCCGCTTGTTCTATCTTGGGGTATTGACACTGCGCTAACACCGACCAGCACTTTTAATGCAATATTGCAACTTGTTGCGATTTATGTTATTCTTAGATTAGCAAGATGGATCTCTGAAGGTTTGTATACTTGGATTTTGGCTGATGCTCAAGCTAGTTTTGTTCAAACTGTTCAGTCAGATGTCTATGATCATCTTGTTGACGCTGACTTATCTTACCATAATTCAGAACAAAGTGGAAATGTCACATCTCGTGTAACTTCTGATACGCTTTCATTAAGCATAGGTATACGCGTCCTAATTGATTTCGCAAGTCAAGTTGTTCAGCTTGTCTTTACCTTTTTGTTACTTTGGTTTATTTCTCCACTTGTAGCAGGAACTGCTCTTTTAGTTGTTCCGGCCATATTTTTGATATCCCTATTTCTAGGCACAGTTGGTCAGAGGATAATGCTTGCTTCTCAAAGAGCGTACGGATATGTTTCTGGTCAAATTGCTGAGAATTTGAGTGGTATTCAGATAGCAAAAGCGTTTAATCGTGAAGATGAGTTATCAGTAGAATTGGGCGAACTTAATCAGAAAGCATATCACTTAGGTTTTAAATTCATGTTTCTAATGACTGCTCTAAGGCCAACAATTCAGATGATAGGCCAAATGGCAATGGCTGCTATGCTCTTTGTCGGCGCTAGTTTGGCTGTTGGTTCTGCTCCGCTTCTGACCATTGGACAAGTGTTTTTAGGAATAACTCTTGTCAATCGTTTCATGTTTCCTCTTATAGGTCTTAGCCTTATGGCTACTGAAGTTCAAACTTCTCTTGCTGCTATGGATAGGATCAGTGATGTAATAGACTCTAAACGGGCTATTGCAGATCAACTTGAAGTGGTTTCTCTTAAAAAGGAAAGTGATGGGATCAGATTTGAAAATGTAACTTTCTCCTTTGTGGAAGATAAACCTGTATTGAAAAATGTGAATTTGTCAATTGACCCTGGTGAGACAGTGGCTTTGGTTGGACATACTGGGGCGGGGAAAACGACGTTTGCATCGTTAGTTAATAGATTTTATGATCCTCAGCAAGGTCGTATTTTCGTTGGTGATCAGGATCTTCGTCAGGTAACTCTTGATTCCCTTCATGAGGCTGTTTCGCTAGTTTCTCAAGAGCCATACTTATTCGATGGAACGGTTATGGAAAACATACGATACGGTAAATCTGATGCAACAGAAGAGGAAACTATGAACCTCTGTCAAATGATAGGTGCTAACGAATTTATCGAAGCACTACCCAACAGCTACAAAACAGTTATTGTTGAAAATGGAAAAAATCTTAGTGCGGGTCAACGCCAAATGATCACTATTGCTCGCACTATGCTGGCCAACCCTCGCATTTTAATTCTTGATGAGGCAACGAGTCGTCTTGATGCTTACAGTGAATCCCTTGTTCAGGATGCTCAAGCAAAACTCTTTGCTAATAGAACAATTATTGTTATTGCTCATCGTTTAACAACCGTAGCTAATGCGTCTCGAATTGCCGTTTTTGATCATGGAGAACTTATTGAGATTGGCACTCATAAAGAGCTTTTAGCCCTTGGTGGTACATTTAAGACACTTTATGACACTTATTATATTCATCAAGGTCTTGATGAACTCTCTTAACAAGCATTCTTTACCCAATTATTTGATATTTATGTAGGTTTTGGAATAGCCCAGAAAACTTGGATGAAAAAGAAACTAAAAGTCACAATAAATTGACTTCCAATTTACTTTATCTAATTATTAATAAGTATTTACATTCATATACAGAGTATATTGAGGTGAATAATAATAACTGAGGAAAAAAATGATTTAAATAAAAAAATTCAACAAGTCACAGGCGCTTTTAGTGAATTAAAAGAATTTCTCACAAACCACTTTAAAGATAATACTGTAGAGTTCAAAGATTGGCGCCTAGGACTTAGCAAAACTGATGAAGAACACATAGTAGAAATTAACATGAAACTATCGATTAAGAAAAAGGACACAAAAAATAAGTAAAAATAATGGGTGAATTTTTTGCCGATTGATTCTGATTTTCAAAAAAACCGAAAAGTTGTGGATGAACACAACGATCATAAGGTTTGGGGTCCTGTGGAACCTCCAACTAAACTAGGTATTCACGGAACCAACGTAGCAGTAGATTGGGATTCTTGCACCGGAGATGGTATTTGTGCAGAAACCTGCCCAGTATCACTCTATGACATGGTCGATACACCGGGACATCCTACTTCAGAAAAGAAATCTGACCCAGCGAGAGAAAAAGAATGCATCCAATGTTTAGCATGTGAATCATCCTGCCCAACTGCTTCAATCAAAATCACAACTACCTAGAACACTAACTAATTAACCCTTTTTTAATCTTTAAATCTAATTGGTTTAATAAGAAAAATTCATCCCTCTTTTTTTCTTTGTGATAAAAACTGTGTGTTGCTAATGTTTTTGTATACGCCTATTACGAGGTGAGGTAATCTGGGGTGTTTGTGGATTTCTCTCAGAAACTTTTCCCTTTTTTTCTTTCTAATAAGTCCAATTGTTAGTCCGAAAATGTTCTAAGAACTAATATCAGAAGAAAAATAAATCTCCGCAGGATGGAATCTATAACAAAAGTAGAGGAACAAAATATTAACTTCTAAATTCAAGGCAAATAGATTGTAACCCGCCTTCTGTTGAATTAGATGTTGCCTTTCTAGTTTGATAGAAGTTCGTTATGGGCTTATTTAACATTTTTAAATACTTTTAGCAACTCATTTGGTGTAATGAATGTTTTATTGGCCTGAAATGGCTTCTGGTTTATTATTTCAAGCTTTTTATGTTGTAATAAAATTATTTTATAGAAATAGTTCCATTTGTTCTTTAGAAACTGGATACGAGGTATCTTTTGATAAGGCTGTCTCAACATGGTTAACGCATGATAGATTTCTGATTTTTTCTACTAATTCTGTTAAACTCTTAAAACTTTTAAAATAGGCAATAGCCAAAATATCGAAATCACCAATAATTTCAGATACTATAATAACGTTTTTAGTTTCTAAGAGGCGATTTATCACTTTTTCTGCTGCACAAGTAGTTGATTTTGTTATCATTAAGAACGCTGATCCTTGAAAATTAAGTTTTGAAAGATCAACCACGTTTGTAGCCATGATAATTATGCCATTTTTCTTCATTTTTTCGTATCTTTTCTGCACTGTTACAGGTGTTACTCCTAGCTCTTTTGCCATCGTCAAAAAAGGCTTTTTAGCGTTTTTTGTCAGTTCGTTTAGTATATGTAAATCGATTCTATCCATTTAGTTCACTCTTATTAGGTTTTGAGATCAATCGCTTTATAATTGAGGTGCAATTTTTGCGAGATCATTAATGAAGTACTCTTTACACCGTTATTTTTCTTTATTACTTGTTTTAGATTGTTAAGATCATTGATTGTTTTTCCAACGATAAAAACGAGCATGTCAAATCCGCCAATTGTTTTGTGAATTGCCATTACTTTTGAGCGTTTTCGTATTGTGTGCATGATATGTTGTTCAAATTTGGGGTCTATATTGATTCCAATTATCGCCAAAAGAGGATAGCCGATTAATGCCATGTTTTTTGATAAAGTTGTTCCAATAATTACTTTTTTGTCTTTTAGTCGTTTGACTCTCTGATTTAATGTGTTTATTGATACTCCGACTTCTTTTGCTAATTCTTTTATTTTTATGCGTGCATCCCAAAATAAGACTTGAAGAATTTTTTTGTCAACATTATCTACCTTTATCATTACTTCTTCTCACGTACACATCGAAATCTGAAGATATATTCTTTTAATTTCTTAAAATCCATTATCGTCTACCTCGCAATATTTTGTTTAATAGAATTTTTTTGATTTCTACACTCAGAATTATTTAGCACTGGTTT
>JAUWJK010000075.1 GCA_030607735.1 Candidatus Bathyarchaeota archaeon | reverse complement strand
GTAGAATTAACATAGTTTTTGGAAAGGATAGTGTTTTTTCAGTCTTTTTTAGGCAGCTTGGCAAAATAATGGTAAGTACATGACAGTTATGTAAAAAACATTGATTTAGATTAAAAGCTTTAATAAATCGAGATTGAGTAGAATTGCCAGTCATTTACAAAAAATATAAATAGCATTAAGGAAGCGGGAAAAATTGTTACTAGTATGGATTTCTTTGGTCACTGGAATTTTATCGATGTTAATAGTAACATTCTTAACCCTACACATTTACCGCCAAGATCCTGGAACTCCTGAAATGCGCAAGGTTGCTAGATACATTAGAAATGGAGCAAAAACTTTTCTCAAGAGACAATACAAAACAATTCTAATTTTTGTGTTTATAATATCAATTCCGTTGATAATAATCTTCCAATCAATTGAAGTCATAATCTCATTTTATAGTGGAGCTTTGCTTTCCATGGCTGCCGCATACATTGGAATGAATGTTGCAGTTCGAGCAAATGTCAGAACAGCCCAAGCTGCATTCTCAGCTCCAACAAAAGCGTTCACACTCGCTTTTAGAGGAGGAGCTGTAATGGGACTAACAGTTGTAGGCTTAAATCTTTTTGGAATAAGTCTATTGTATCTCTTACATGGCTATAGAGATCCAAATTTATTGATTGGATATGGATTTGGAGCAAGCCTTGCAGCTCTTTTTGCACAACTAGGCGGAGGAATATTCACAAAATCAGCAGATATTGGCGCTGATTTAGTTGGTAAAATCGAACAAAATATACCTGAAGATGACATCAGAAATCCCGCAGTCATCGCAGATCAAGTAGGCGACAATGTAGGAGACTGTGCCGGAAGAGGTTCAGACTTATTTGAGTCAATAAGTGATGATTACGTAACAGCTATGATTGTTGGTTGGAGTCTTTTTGTTGGAACCGCTAGAGAAAATGCATTAATGTTTCCGTTTGCATTGGGCATCATAGGAGTTATAGGAACTATTATTGGCATTTCTGTTGTCAGAGGTTGGAAAAATCTCAGACCAATTACCTCTTTTAATATTGGGCTATTGTCCACATCTGCTTTTGTTATAGCAGGTTCATTTTTTGCTTCAATTTGGATTCTTAATGATATCAAAATATTCTACTGCACATTAAGTGGTATTGTGGCCAGTATCGCTGTAGGACTTGTAGTCCAATATTACATTGGCACAACTGGAAAACCTGTAAAAGAAATGGTTGAAGCCTCAAAAAGGGGAGTTGCTATGAATATTATTACAGGCATGTCTTATGGATTGCAAAGTCCTTTTGTGCCTTTTCTATCTATGATCGGTGCTACTATTTTTGCATATATTATAACAAATGGTTCGATTTACGGTGTTGTGGCGGCGAATCTGGGAACTGACCTTGTTATTGGAATAGTAATGGCAGGTGATGCATTTGGACCAATCAGTGATAATGCTCAAGGAATAGAACAAATGGCTGGGCCATCTGCATATGCAGATAAAACTTTAGATAAACTAGATTCTACAGGTAACACCACTAAAGCTTACGCAAAAGCTTTTGCTATAGCATCTGGAACTGTTTCAACAGTGGTGCTTTTTGCTACTTATAGTCAAGTGGTTGGCCTTTGGTCAATGGTACTTAATCAGGCTTTTGTCTTTGGAATTTTAATTGGAGCAGTAGTTCCATTTCTTTTCTCATCTTTTACAATTGGAGCAACTGCTAAGGGAGCCTTGGAAATGGTTAATGAAGTTAGAAGGCAATTTAAAGCAGATCCTAAAATCTTAGAGGGCAAATCAAAACCAGATTATGACAAATGTATTGATATCAGTACAAAAAACGCTCTAAGAAAGATGGTTCTCCCCACTTTTGTGACGTTGGCTTCACCTATTTTGGTGGGTTTAGTATTTGGAGCAACAGCTCTAGGAGGCATGCTACTTGGCGGAACGTGTACAGCAGCACTTCTCGCATCATTTTTTAGTTTTGGTGGAGCTCTTTGGGATAATACGAAAAAGAGCATAGAAGATATTGGATTTTGGGTTAAAGGAACACCCATACACACCGCTGCAGTAGTTGGAGACACTATTGGTGATCCATTAAAAGATGTGGCAGGTCCTTCATTAACTATATTTATGAAGCTGACCAACATGACAGCACTTCTTATTGCCCCACTATTATTGACCTTAACACCATTAATTCAATTTCCATAACTGCAGTTAATTGGAAAGCATAAACAAAGATATAGAAAATATTTATCTTTCAATAAAAACAAAACATTGTAATAGATAAAAACAATCAAGTTCCCAATTGAAAAGGCGAGTTATAATATCAAAAAAACAAAAAATAATACTTTTAACATTCATTATTCTATTTACAACAAGCATTATTGCAATAATTTTTGTAGATAATAATTTATCACAACAAAATCCAATTCTATACAATTATGAAATTATAGAATCGTATACTCATGATGAAATGGCTTTTACTCAAGGATTAGAATTTGATGATGGTTTCTTATATGAGAGCACAGGGCTTTATGGGCAGTCTACCCTTAGAAAAGTTGAACTAGAAACAGGAAAAGTTTTAGAATATATTTCTTTAGCAGATAAATATTTTGGGGAAGGTATAACAATTCTAGATAATCGAATCATACAACTAACTTGGATATCCAATAAAGGATTTGTTTACGAAAAGGACTCACTTGAATTAATATCAGAGTTTACTTACCCAACTGAAGGATGGGGAATTACCAATGATAACTCTCAGCTAATTATGAGTGATGGAACTTCAACCCTATTCTTTTTAGATCCAGATACTTTCAATACAACAAAACAAGTTCAAGTAATAGATAAAGAACCTGTATCAAACCTCAACGAGCTGGAATATATTCATGGAAAAATTTGGGCAAATATTTGGAACCAAGACAAAATAGCAATAATTAATCCTGAAACAGGAAATGTGGAGGGGTGGATCGATTTAACAGGAATAAATAATGAAGATAGCCAAGATCAAAACAAAGTCCTCAATGGAATTGCGTATGATTCAGAAAAAGATAGACTATTTATAACAGGAAAGAAATGGACAAAACTCTTTCAAATTGAAGTGAAAAAATAGATTAATCGAATAAAAACTCTAAAAAATAAGCGCTATCTGCAATTATTAAAGTTTTTTTTAGTATTGAATAATGATAAAAATCGAAGCGATAAATCAATAAGAAGAAAAGAGCACAGTTTAATCTTGATAAAAACTCTATGTCATGATGATTTTGTTGTTGAGATCAGGAAACGCTTAATAGACTGTAATAATGATTTTTGTTTACGAAAGTTAAATATGATTCACTACCAGTAACATCCAATTTCAAATTACGTATTGATCGAATATTATCGGTCTTTTCCTAATTAAGATAAATGGTTTATATAAAATTTGACAGTTTGTCAAGTTTATATCATGTTACTTTAGTAAACTTCTATTAGCTTTTTAAAAACGCTACATAAGAAAAGTTGTAGCAGGAGAAAAAAAACATAATGAGTAATCAATCTTTCAATGACTTACCTCTTAGCAGGGAAGTTTTAAGAAGTATAAATGACCTTGGATTTGAAAGTCTTTTTCCTATCCAAGCGCAAGCAATAATACCCTTACTTGATGGTAAAGACGTTATAGGACAAGCACGTACTGGAACAGGTAAAACCGCAGCCTTTGGAGTTCCAATGGTTGAAAAAGTAAATCCAAAAATTAGAGAAGTTCAAGGTTTGGTTTTAGTACCCACCCGTGAACTTGCCATTCAAGTGGCAAAAAACATTAAGAGTTTTGCAAAATATTTGAAACTAAAAGTTTTGGCAGTTTACGGTGGAGAACCAATCAATAGACAGATTCATGCTTTATCGCGTGGAATTCACATCGTTGTTGGTACACCAGGAAGAACAATAGATCTAATCGAAAGACGTCAACTTAATTTATTTTCAGTGAAAATGGTAGTATTAGATGAAGCAGATAGAATGCTAGACATGGGATTTATAGAAGATATTAATCATATTCTTTCAAAAACACCTTCAAGTAGACAAACAAGCCTTTTTTCAGCTACTATAGACCGATCTGTAATTAAGATCTGCAACAAATACATGAAAAATCCAGAAAAAATACTGGTAAGCAAAGACGAAATCGCACTTGTGCAAATGAAACAATTTTACATGCTTGTAAACCCTCACAACAAATTTAGAGTACTCAGAGATTTATTAGAACAAAATCAGGTAGATAGAGCAATAATATTCTGCAAAACACGACGAGGTACAAGTAATCTTTCAGACAAACTAAGAAGGGCCGGATACAATATTGGAGCCCTTCATGCAGGTTTTACTCAATCCCAAAGAACTCGTGTAATAACTGAGTTTAGAGAAGGAAAACTAGATCTAATAGCAGCAACAGATGTTGCTTCAAGAGGTCTTGATATTCAAGGAATAACTCACATTATCAACTATGATGTACCAATGGAAGCACTCGTTTACTTCCACAGAATTGGCAGAACAGCTCGAATGGGAAAAGATGGCACTGCAATAACGCTGGTAGGATACGGAGAAATTTCAGGTTTTAATGACATTAAAAAATTAACCAAAACAACAATTGTAGAGATAACTGAAGCACCCGAAATTCAAACCTTTGCTTAACCACTAACCATAATAAGTAGAGATTATAGATTCTTCCAAGAGGTAAAGACAAAGGAAATGATAAGAGATCCCGTTTGCGGCATGGTTTTAGATGAAGGAACAGCAAAATACAAGATTACATATCAAGGGGAAACATTCCATTTTTGTAGTGTAGTCTGCAAAAAAAGATTCAAAAGACGCAAAACCAAATACATAAAATAGCAACTACTAAAAGGGCCATGTTAGTTCTTTTAGAAAAAAACTAACATCCAAATAATAATCAAATAGGTAAGACTTATTGATTGTAACAATTTGGGATCTTTTAAAAAACTCATTTTTCAAGCAATAAAATAATAAAATTAGTAAAGAATCCTAAGTTTAGAGTTTTTCATCACTAGAAATATCCATCATCATCAATCCTGAGCAAGGTTTTGGATAAAAATCAGTGGATTTTTCAGGCAATCGTAGTTTTTTCTGTGCGATTCTCCAAACCACTTTTGGATCAACCGGATTAACTAAGAAAGCTAATTTTGCATCTCCATTGTTAACTTTTTCAAGAGCATCAATGGTTGATTCAACATATAGTATGTCTTTATGCATTTTCATTTTTCCAATACCCAATACTTGTTTGAAAACTATGTCACGTAAAATGGTTACATCAAGGAGACACTCTTCTGGTGGACAATTAGCATTGATCAGTTTGGAGACCTCCTTTGGGTTTTTTAGAAGCAAACCGTAAGCTTTTTTGCCATCATAAACACAAAAAACGTGTTTTTGAGAGTGTGCTTTTAGGAAGGTTTCTAAAGATTTGGCTGTTGGATCAATTAGTTGAAGGTCGAAGTATTCTTTTAGTTTATTTAATCTTGTAGGAGTTAGACTGAATTCTTTTAAAGCTCTATGAGTTGGCAAAACAATTAGACCTTCTTCTTCAACTGGAACTAGGTAGGACATATGAAAATTGAAAGCTGAGTCTTTTGTCCAGGTTCCTTTTTTTTGTTTAATATCTCTATAGGTTAAAGCGCTTTCATACCTGTGATGGCCATCAGCAATAACAAGTATTTTTTCTTTAAGAATATTTGTTATGAGTTCAATATATTTAGGATCAGATATTTTCCAGAGGGTGTGCTTAATTCCTATCGAATCTTTGAAATCAATTATTGGTATATTATTCATGATTTTTGAAAAGAATTTAATTGTTAGTTTCTCAGGATCGGAATAAACAAAAAAAACAGGTTCAAGGTCTTTTTGAACTGATTCTAACATATTTATACGATCAGTTTTAGGTTCTTTATAGGTAACTTCATGGGGAAAAACTGTATTTTCACTATATTGATAAAGACGAAGAGCAGCTATTAATCCAATTCTAGTAAATTTTTTTCCATCAATCTGAAATTCTTGTCTGGACACAAACATTGATGGTTTTTCATCTTTAAGCAAGATTCCTTTCTTGAGCCAATCTAGAATTCGCTCTTGGGCTGATGCATATTTGTTACTCTCTAGTGGTAAGATTAAGCGACAATAATTATAAAATGATTTTTCATAATACGTCTGTTGCAATGAAGAGTCAATTTTATCATAGGGTTGAGTTACTAAATCAACAATATGGCCTGCTTTCTTTGAATATCGTATGGCTCTAAAAGGTCTGATATCTATCAAATAACTCAGCTCGCAAAATCCCTGTTTGAATGTGAAAGAGTCTTTGATACCCAATTACTCATCTTTTTATTAACATTGATTTTATAGGAATTAACAGAAAGCGTAAGCACTTTGTTTTCATACATTAATAATGAGGAACCTCTTCAATAATTATCAAATAAAACAGAACTTTAAAGTTAATTGTTACAAACCCCAAATATCATCGATAATATCTAAAACTTTTTTCACTTCAATAGCATTCCATTCACCCATATGACCAATACGAAAAGTCTTTTCTTTTAGTATTCCATAACCATTTGAAATCATAAAACCTCTCAGAGCAAGTTTTTCAATTAATTCTTTAATATTCTTTTCAAGAGTATTTTTTATGCAAGTTAAAGTAACTGATTCAAAACCAGGTTCAGGAAACAATTCAAAATGTGATTTTGCCCAATTTTGAGTACAATTTGCCATTTCTAAGTGTCTTTCATAAACGTGATCATAAGTTTCCTGTATTAAAAGATCCATTCGTTTATTCAAAGCATATAGAAGGGAAATATTTGGAGTAAATGGTGTTTGATTCTTTTTTTCAAAATTAAATAAGTTAACTAAATCGGTATACGAACCACGATTGGATACGCTATTAGCCCTCTCTATTGCCCTATCAGACACTATACTTATACAGAGCCCTGGAGGCAGGGCAAAACATTTTTGTGATGAAGCAAATACAACATCACAACCAATAGTTTTGGGGATAATTTTATCGCCAGCCATTGAAGAGACACTATCAACTGCAAAAATTACGTCAGGATAATTACTTCGAATTAGAGATCCCACTTCATAAATGGGATTTCTCACTCCTGTGGATGATTCATTGTGACACATAACAACGGTATCATATTTTAAAGATTCAAGTTTCTCGGCGACCATGTTAGTTTTTATCGCTTTGCCCCAATCTACCTCAATAACATCAACTTTTTTTCCACAAGATTGGATCGTTTTGGCAAATCGTGAAGAAAAAGCACCATTAACACACACCAGGGCTTTTTCTTTTACAAGATTTCTTGCAACAATATCGAACCATAAAGTTCCAGAAGAAGTAGTCACTGTAGGATTATAGTTGTCAGATAACTCGAAAAATTCAGTGAGTTTACTTTTTATGTTCCCATAAAGATCTGAAAAAGCTTTTTCTCTGTGCCCTATAAGATATCTAGATTGTTCACTTAATATTTCTTGACTCACTTCGGTAGGTCCAGGAATTAATAATTTCTTATGCATACCATTAGATCTCCATTATAGATCGATTTTGAATTTATAAGTATAATTTGTTAAACTTTTT
>JAUWJK010000019.1 GCA_030607735.1 Candidatus Bathyarchaeota archaeon | reverse complement strand
ACATAATATTGTGCTCTTTTTTCTTGTTATGACCGACGATTTTTAGCTCTTTAGATAGAAAAAATTATGGTAACGTTTATTACCCTAAGTTGTTATTGCTAGAAGACGCGAAGTGGAAGTATAATGGGAAGACAACACGCTCCTAGACATGGGTCACTTGCTTATTTGCCTAAAAAACATGCTAAGAAATCAGTGGCTCGAATAAGGTATTGGCCAAAAACCACTTCGAAATCACCCGTTCTATTGGGTTTTACAGGTTATAAAGCAGGTATGACTTATGTTTATGCTATAGAAGACAGAAAACGTAGTCCAAATTTTGGTAAAGAAGTTATGTCTGCAGCAACAATCCTAGAAACTCCACCTATTCTCGTTTGCTGTATTAGGGTTTATAGAAAAACTCCTTATGGTCTTGAAAATTATGGTGAGGTTTGGATGACTGATCCTCCAATAGATTTCAATAGAATCTTAACGCTTCCTAAAAAAAATAATTCTGAACAATATCTAAAGAAAATTGAAGAGAAGCTTGAAAAAATAACTAGTATTCGTGTTATGATTACTACCCAGCCTAGACTAACAAACCTTTCAAAGAAAAAACCAGATATTCATGAAATAGAAATTGGCGGCGGTACAATCTCTGAACAACTTGAGTATGCTAAACAGTTATTGGGAAAGACTGTTACGGCGGAAGAAATATTTAAAGATGGTCAATACGTCGATATAGCCGCGATCACAACTGGTAAAGGTTTTCAAGGCCCAGTTAAAAGATGGGGAGTAGCTATTCTACAACACAAAGCTAGAGGAACAAAACGTGGTGTTGCCACTCTTGGTCCATGGAGCCCTTCTCACGTAAGGTATTCCGTTCCACGTGCAGGTCAAATGGGATTTCATCAAAGAACAGAATATAATAAACGAATATTGAAAATAGGTAAAGACGGTAAAGATGTGTCTGTAAAAGGCGGTTATATCCGATATGGTCCAGTTAAGGGTTCGCATATTATAATACGTGGAAGTGTAGCTGGTACTAAAAAAAGAGTAATACGTTTACGTCAACCGGCACGACCACCCACTGAAATTCATAAAGCACCTCCTCAAATAACATATATTTCACTTGAATCACCGCAAGGAAAGTAGTGGAGTTAAACATCGTGTCTCAAGCTAAAAAAACTGTAAAGATCTTTAACCTTGAAGGAAAACCTGAAGGTAAAACAACTCTCCCAAACGTTTTTAATACTTCTTTAAGGCCTGATGTTATAAAAAGAGCTGTTTTAGCGATACAATCTACTAGAATTCAACCCCAAGGTCGTGATCCAATGGCTGGAAAAAAAACTAGTGCAGAATCTCGCGGTACTGGTATGGGTATTTCCAGAATACCTCGTACTAAAAGTGGTGGTGGAAAAGCTGCATTTGCACCGAGTACAGTTGGTGGAAGACAACCACATCCTCCAAAGGCAGAAAAAAAGATTATAAAAAATATACCGAAAAAAGAAGCTCGATTAGCCTTATGTTCAGCTATTGCAGCAACAGCGTCAAAAGAGGCTGTAGTTTCTCGTGGACATAAAATTGAAAAAGTACTGCAAATTCCTATTATAGTTATAGACTCAATTGAAAACCTTTCAAAAACTAGTGAAGTTGAAACAACACTAACTAGTCTAGGTTTAATATCTGAACTTGATAGAGTGAAAAACAGTAGAAAGATACGAGCTGGTAAAGGTAAACGTAGAGGTAGAAAAATGAAGATTGGCGTAGGACCTCTAATAGTTGTTGAAAATAATAGGGGTATTTCTAAAGCAGCAAGCAATATTCCTGGTGTTGACGTAGTAGAAGTAAATAACCTAAATAGTGAAATGTTAGCCCCAGGTACTAATCCGGGCAGATTAACTTTGTGGTCTATTGGGGCAATCAAACAATTAGATACACTTTACACTGGAGATCAAGATTAAAATGAATTCTATGAACGTAATTTACTGCCCACTAATGACTGAATCTGCAAGTCTTATGGTTGAAAAAGAAAATAAATTAATTTTTATTGTTAATCTTAAAGCACATAAAAAAGATGTTAAGAGAGCTGTCGAAGAGTTATATGAAGTAAAAGTTCATAGAGTAACGTTGCTTATCACTCCTCAAGGGGAAAAAAAAGCGTTCGTTAGGCTTGAACCAGAATATAAAGCTTCAGATGTAGCAATTAAACTTGGACTTTTATAAATAAAGTGAGGAATAATAAATGGGTAAACGAATTCGTGTTCAAAGAAGAGGCCGTGGAGGCTCAACTTATCGCGCATCAACTCACAAAAGAGTTGCTCCAGCTAAATATCCCCCCAAAATCATTCCAAAGGAGACCTTTGGACTTTCAATTGATGGCGTAGTATTGGATCTTGTTCATGATCCAGGTAGAGGGTCCCCTTTAGCCTTTGTAAAATTTGAGAACGGTGAATCTTGTTACACAGTAACACCCGAAGGGCTTTTCAAAGGTCAACAAATCAGTATAGGTGGAATGGCTTCTCCAGAAATCGGCAATATTATCCCCTTAGGCAAAATTCCAGAAGGATCTATAGTTTGTAGCATGGAACTAAGACCTGGTGATGGAGGTAAACTTGCAAAATCTTCTGGAGCTTATGCAACAGTAGTAGGACATACACCTCAAGGAACACTAATCAAATTACCCTCAGGTCGCACACGATATCTAAATAATTATTGTATGGCAACTATTGGTGTGATTTCTGGCTCAGGTCGAACGGAAAAACCCTTCCTTAAAGCAGGAAACAAACATCATTATATGAAAGCTAAAGGCCACAAATATCCAAGAACCCGTGGAAGAGCAATGATAGCCGCTGTCCATCCTTATGGTAGTAGTGCAAAAAGTGCTAGAAAAGTTACAACTGTTTCTCATGGAGCACCACCTGGACAAAAAGTAGGATTAATTGGTGCTAGAGGGGCTGGACAGAAAAAGAAAAGGCGACTGAGGTAACAGAAAGTTTATAGCGTATGATATTCACCTATGAGGATGATCCAAAAAAATGCCAAAAGATTTCATTTACCGTGGTCATTCCCTTGAAAGTTTGCAAAGCTTATCTATGGATGAGTTCATTGATTTACTTCCATCAAGACAGAGGCGAAGCCTTCAAAGAGGGTTGACTCCTGAACAACGAATTCTTCTTGAAAAAATTCGTGAAGCTAAAGAAATTCTGAAGAAAGGAAAAAGTATTGCAGTAAAAACTCATGTTCGAGATGTGATTATTCTACCAGAAATGGTTGGAGCAAAAATTGCTGTACATAATGGCAAAGAGTTTATTCCTTTCGAAATCAAACCAGCAATGATTGGCCATTATTTAGGTGAGTTTGCTATAACTAACAAACCGGTTAGACATGGAACTCCTGGAATAGGTGCATCAAGATCATCGATGTACGTACCCTTGAAATAAATTAATATTAATTTCCTTTTTTTACGAGGTATATTCTCTTTCTGCATGTTTTTTATTTCTATTTTTCACTTCTGGTATTTTAGGTAATGGTACAGGTGGTGGGATGTTTAATGTTCTCGATATTAATACCGATTCAATAAATGCATAGTTAGCTATCGATTGAACTATTAACGATGGAGGAGGTTGTTTTTGTCCGTGATCCTTTAGTACTTTTTCGATCTCTTTAGGTTCACCTACAACATATGCGCTCCCCTTAAGATTTATTTGAGCAATAGACGGATTATAATTTATTGACAAAACAAAAGGAACTATTAATACGCCATTTTTGTTTTTTTCTATCTTTATTACATTGATGTTAGTACCAATTTGAATAGGTGGAATTGCTTTTTGCAAATCCCAAAAACGTTCTGCTGAAATATTTGTTATAGCTACATTAACTTTGAGCATTTATATCGTAAAAATACTCACTTGTTAACATTTAAAACTACTTATTACTTATTCTGTTTATATCGTGTAAACCCACAATGTCCGCAAGTGTATCTGGTCTTGTGATTAGCCATAAAATAACCCGAACCGCATCTTTCACAAGTTGGACGTAATCTTGAAATTTTATCATTTTCAATTTTATATAACCTGGAAACACCTTTTTGCTTTTTTTTATTTGCTGTTTTTTCACTTGTGGTCTTGTTTTTTTCGGCCATTATTTTTTAGCCTCTTCTTCTTTCTTTTCTTTTTTTAGATTTCGTTTCTTAATATGTTCAGGCTCTATCAATTCTGCTGTTTTGCTGTTTTCATAAATATTAGCTATGCCTACTGTTATATTCGAGCCTGTGAGAGTTTTCATTTTCTTTATGAAAACTGTTTCTTCTGAACTTTTCATCTCTGCTGCAATTTTTCTTTTGATTTCTAACCTTGATGGTGTTTTTGTTGAATATTGTTCTATTAAAAAATCTACTTCTTTTCGATTCAAAAGTGGATTCTTTTTCACTGATACAAATTTAATTTCCATCGTGCTATCACTTGTTTAGAGTGTTGTGTTCATACAACTTCTTATTATTTAGCTTTTCTAAAAGTTTTCATATCTTTGAGTATACTCCTTACTTCTTCCTTCCTTTTTTCTGTCACTTCGATTAACACTATGCCCTCATTTGGTTGTCCATAAATGACAAAAGCGTTTATTGGAGCGTATAAAATTGCAATTAAAGCAAGTAAATCTTCTTCACCGTCTATCACTATTTGTGTTCTCTTGTAGTTTTCTAGTGCTTCTCTTATTGCTTTTGTTGCTTCATCTGTTATTGTTCCTGGTGGATTTTTCGCCCTGAAGATCTTTTCAACAGAAAATTTTTTTGGTTCTATTTTTTTTCTCATGCATTTATTATCAATAATAATTAGTTTTAGATTAAACTGGTTTTTTGATAAATCCCTTGAAACTCTATCGCCTACAGAGATTAAAACTGGAGGTTGGTTAATTTGTAAATTTTTTTCAATTTCATCCTTGTTATCAGGTAAAAAACCTTTAATCAATAATCCAAAAGGAGCTTGAAGTTTTCTACGTAATTTGGAGTTAATTCGATAGATAACTTTCATTTCCTTCGACCTTTCACTTGGATCAAATGTTCTCTGTGTATCCTCTACAAAACAGAGACTTAGAATTAGACTTTTGCTTTTATCTGACTTTTAACGCATAACGGCCTTTCTTTTTCATTTTCATTGTTTTTGCTATTGATGAATTTTCTGGATCAAACATAACAACTATACCGCTGAAATCTTCGCTTAGGTTTGTTGATTTACATTTTGCGCATACATTTTCTTTTGTTATAAAATGACAGTTTGAACATGCTTTTTCTCTCATTTAGATTCCTTCTTTGCTTTTTTATCTTTCTTCTCTTTTTCTTTTACTTCAGGTTTTTTAGTATCTAATTTTATCCATTCTAATTTTCCTAAACCTGGTTGTCTAGCAGTTACACCAATTTTCCCAGAACTTCCTGCTCTACCTAAAGAAACTGCAGTTATTCTAACTCGGACTTTATCTCCACTAGATAACTTTCTTTTTGTCTCCTTACCTAATAATACTCCCTGTTTTTCGTCGTATGACATATAATCATCTATTAGTTGGGAAACATGTAATAACGCATCTACTGGGCCTATCCTCACAAAAGCTCCAAAATCAGCTATTTCCACTACATCTCCCTCAACTATCTCTTGAATAACTGGGTAAAATGTCAATAAAGAAAACAATACTTTGTGGTATGTAGCACCATCACCTGGGATAATTTTTCCTGTTGGACTTACTTCTACATTGGTAGCCGCTATTACATACCCTAACTCATCATCAACTATACCTTCGTATTTCCTTTTCACCTGATCACAACCTACTTTTTTTAGAGGTGATCCAAAGGTTTCTGGTGGAATACGTATAGTATCCTGCATTGATATTAGTTTAAACATCGAATTATATCATTCCATCTATCTCAAGAAAAGATTTTTGTCTCACATAAATAACTGGCACACTTATATTTCTTAGCCTCTTCTTTAGCATTCTATCATTGGTAAAAACTATAGCTTTCCAATCTTTTGCTTTTTCAACAATTATATCATCTACCAGAATGTCTTTAGGAACCTCTAATTTAATATATTTACATTTCAAAGCAAAACTCAAAGCTAAAGCAGCATTTCTATTATTTTTCTTAGAGTTCTTTGTAACAAGTAACTCCAGTTCTTCTTTAATAGGAGAAATTAATACCAATTCAATATTTCTATTTAATAACCGTTTTATTTCTCTGAAAATATCTATCTTAAAATATATGGGTACAAAAAAAGTATTAGAATCTAAAATAATTTTTAACGGCTTTTTTTTTACTAATCCTAATGCCAATTTATCTACCATCCAAAATTCTATCTCTGCTATTGCTATATACTTTATTTAAAGATAATTTTGACTCTTATTTAGAGTCATGTATAACGAGACCTATTTACGGTGTTACTTTTTATGATTTAACTATGTTAATTAATTCAAATTCTTGAACAATTTTTCTATCTCAGTAATTGCTTTTAATATGAAGTGCTTTTACTTTCTCTAAGTTGGTTTTGTTATATGTTACAAGAGACCTCTTGTGGTGCAGTTGTATTCCTAAAAAAACCTAAATTGAAATACCTTCTTCTTAACTACACGGCGGGACATTGGGGTTTTGTAAAAGGCAATATGGAATTTAATGAGACTGAAAAAGAGACTGTTCTTCGAGAACTTGAGGAAGAAACAGGTATACTTAACGCAAAATTTATAGAAGGTTTTAAGGAGAACATAACTTATGTTTATATTCGAGAAGGAAAAATCGTTCATAAAAATGTTTTTCTCTTCTTAGTTAAAACTAATACTTCTGATATCAAAATATCTTTTGAGCATATCGCTTTTTTATGGGGAACTTATTTCGATACGATGAATCATCTGACTTTTAATAATTCTAAACAAATCCTCAGGAAAGCAAATAGTTTTTTGGAAACACACGCCCTTCTCTGATGTTTTTATTTATTTTTTGTCTAGTTTATCAGCTAATATTAATCCGTATCCAATTAGTCTCCAACGTGCAGTTATCTTCCTACTTATGGCAACTCTAGATCCAGTAATAGCACAAATTGGTCGAGTTAATTTTACTTTTATGTTTTTTGGTTTAGCTGCAATTACTTTTCCCAGATTTACAGCTGATCCGACATGGAGAAGTAATGTTTCATTTGGGGTTATGTTTTTTATTTTCATTTGTTCTTTTGTGCCAACAGCTCTTTCCAAAACGTGTGTTTCTAAGGAAAGCTCTGCCTTTATTGGAGGGAGTAATCCTGTTTTACTAGCCATATTTCCAGTTAAACCATCCGCCTTTGAATAAGACGGATCCAACAGTGTTCCCATGCCGACTAGACCTCCACATGTTGCTTCCTCCACTGTTATGTCACCTGATTGTAAACTTACAATTTGACTAATCAATGGAGTGTATGCTGTTTTTCCTTCTTTTTCTATTCTAATTCCTGGACAAATTTCAATTTCTTCCCCAACCTTTAGTTTTCCTTGTGCGATGGTTCCTCCTATAATTCCTCCTTCCAACTCTTCAATTAGCGTTCCGGGTTTGTTAATATCAAACGATCGAATGATATGCATTATTGGCGGTTTTGTTGAATCTCTTTCTGGTGTAGGGATCTTCTCTTCCATTGCATTTAGAAGCACATCTAAATTGACCTCTCGTTGAGCTGAAATAGGAATTATTGGCGCGTTCTCAGCTACTGTTCCCTTGATGAACTTCTTGATTTCTTCATAACTTTTATGTGCTCTTCTCTGATCTACAATATCGATCTTGTTTTGTACAATTATTATATTTTTTATTCCGCTTACTTCAGCAGCTGCTAGATGCTCTCGTGTTTGGGGTTGAGGGCATGGTTCATCAGCAGCTATTACGAGAATTGCACCATCCATTATTGCTGCACCTGAGAGCATTGTTGCCATTAGTGCTTCATGTCCAGGTGCATCAACAAAACTGATTGCGCGTACAAATATTGTCTCTGAACCACAGTTAGAACAAATATTTTTTATTGTATAATTTTTTGGTGGTTCACATTTTGGACATTTATAAATAGCCATATCAGCGTAACCCAATCTTATAGTGATTCCTCTTTTGAGTTCTTCACTATGTCTGGAAGCCCAAACACCAGTTAATCCTTGTACCAGTGTAGTTTTTCCATGATCTACATGTCCAATAGTTCCGATATTTACCTCTGGTTGTCTATGGGGGGCTTCCTTTTTTTTACTCATAATCTTCTTATCCACAAGTATTAATGAAATAATGAAGGATAAATGGTAGAACTTAATAAGTTTTAAGTAAATAGTTAATTTTTAATCTTTTATCTGTTGAATTTATTACGTTTTATTTGAAACAGTTTTTTTAGGTTTCTCAACAATTTTTGTGTTAATTTGACTGATTTCGTCTGTTATTATGTCTCCACGCACTGCCTTGCGTTTTCTTTGTCCTTTATTTTTAGGAGCAAATCCTACTCCCCCACTTAAAATGATTTTTCTTCGACCTCCACCATGAACATTTGGTCTCATAGGAACGCCATCACTATCAGAGCCTCCTCTGATCATCAATTTATATGCTGGCATATCAACAACTGTACCGTCAAACGTATCTCCTATTCTTCTACCAATAAGAGGCGTTGCACGTGAGTCTTCCAACTCGACTACTTTGCAAGTTCCATCTTCTGGATTGGAAATTATTACTTTGAATTTAGCCATGTGCTTTTAACCTTTCAGCGAAATAAGATGTTGAGTCTCTCTCTATTAAGGATTTATGAAAACTTTACTATCTTCTATTATTTTTTTGGTCTAATGTTCGCTATTTTTGAAATGCTATTTATTTTATTCTACATGAACTCTGAAATGATCAATATCTTGGCGCATTAATGGAGTTAGTTCTAAAAAGTTTCTGATCGCTCTTTCTGTGTCTTTTGATTGTGTTACATATCTTCCTACGATGATAATGTCTGCTCCTTTAAGTAGTGCCTCTTTAGCTGTTTCTGGCAGTATTCCTCCTGCTACCGCAATAAGGAATTTTTTGTTAACAAATGTTTTTCTTATTTCTTTGATTATTTCTAATCCATGTGTTCTTCCAGTTTCTTGATCTATTCCTCGATGTAATATTACTATATCGGGGAATTTTTTCATTTTTTTCAGTTTTTCTAAAGGATTTTCTACGTTTAACATGTCCACAGCACCATAAATTCCGACTCTTTTTGCTTCATGGATAAATGCGTCGAGTGTCTCAGGTGGTGCCAATCCTGCAGCTACTACTGCATCAGCTGTTTCTTCATATGCTATGTCAACTTCAACTTTGCCTACATCTAATGTCTTGAGATCCGCAATCATAAAAGCGTCTTTTGCGATTTTTCTTAATTCACTAATTACTCTTGTTCCATATCTTTTGATTAACGGTGTTCCCACTTCTATAATAATTCTGTCACTTCCAGGAATTTGGGAAATAACTTGTTTGGCTTTTTCTAAGTTAGGAGCATCTAGCGAAATCTGTATGTATGGTGGTCTCCATAATCGCGGTACTTTGAAACCCATTATTGGATGTTGAGCTCGGTCTTTGTCATAGATCATTTTTTCAAGGGAGGGATATTTTTTCAATGCTCTTGTTAGGGCTAATTTTGTTGCGCTATAATTGTATTGGTATATTCTGTGATAATCACTGGCTTGAGGATGAATAAAAACGCTGCAAACAATTACCCATTCGTCCAATTTATCCTCAGGAATTATTCCTTCCTCAACTGAATCAGCAATGGCTTTTGCAACCGCTGCTTGAGCTGGACCGAAAATTTTTCCCGCATCTTTCATATTCTTTACTGTAACTTTTGGTACAAGAAGAGTATGTGGTTTAGAAGGAAGGTTTGGTCTAATTACTGCTAATAATGGAGTATGTCCCGCTGATAAGTTAGAAAATCCATTCGCAAACGCTTTTCCTACTGGGCCATCTTTATCTCCTATTAAAAGATCAATATGTGCAAGTTCATTTCCATTGCCTAAGAGAGCTTCTCCTATTAGAAATGTTTTGCTAATGTTTCCGACATTTTGGTCAGAAAATGTATCTTTTATGTCGTTTAATGTTTCTTTGAAATCGACATTAAATTCTTTCATCCATGTGTACAATGTGTCTCTATGGATGCCTAAATTCTTTGCCGTTCCAGATATTGTCGGTTTAGACGCTTTACCTCTTTTATCAGAATTAAACTGAGCATCTCTTTTTGCAGCTCTCAATAAAATTTCAAGTAACTCTTCTCTATCCTCAGGTTTTTTAGTGTCTATGTCCGACATTTAATGCTACCTCTACGCTCAGAGAGATCTGAGTAATATATAAAATTGTCGGAAATAAGTTTGCTTTTTATTATGCATCTCATTCATTGACGCAGAAGCTGCATTGATTAGGATTACTGATAAAAACGTTATTGTTATTGATTATTTTATTGCTATTTGGGATCAAAAAACAATATTTGCATGTTTTATCTTAAATGACTTTACTTGTAAAATATCTGAGTGTGTACTGAAATGTTTTCAAAAAAACTAATTTTTTTCTGCATATTTCTAGTTGGAATTATATTTTTTCTCTATGGAGCTTCTTTCTATAATGCTATTATTGGTTGGCTTGGTGTTTACTTCATATTAGGAGGTCTTCTAATTTTTTTTATTCTCTATGTTTATGATGGATTATTTCATGCAAAACAAAATTAAAAACCATAAATTTTTTTATATTTTTTGTTAAGGTATTGAATATATGGCTGAGAATTTATTTTTTCTCCACTTATTTTTTCTATTAATTCATTTGGCTCATACAAACTCCCATAATAGTGAACATTTTGTTTAAGCCACAGGTTAACCTCATTTATTTTTCCTTGCTCAATTTGGGATTTAAATTTCTCTACTTTTAATCTAAGTTCTTCGAAAATTTGACCGCTATAAATATTGCCTATTGCATAAGAGGGGAAATAGCCATAATATCCACTTGCCCAATGAGTATCTTGCATAATTCCTTCTGAATCATTGTTAATTTCCACTCCAAGAAAATCTTTATACTTTTGATTCCAAATTTCAGGTAACTCATTAACCTCAATTTTATTCTCAAAAAGAGCTTTCTCAATTTGATATCGAATGATTATATGCAAGTTGTAGGTAACTTCGTCTGCTTCTACGCGAATCTTTGAAGGTTTAACCTTATTAATTAGATATAAGAATTGATCCGAATTTACCTTATCTAACAGTGGTGCTGCAATTTGTTTAAGTTTTGGTAACAAATGATTCCAGAATTCTTGTGAACGACCAATTATATTCTCATATAATCGGGATTGTGATTCGTGAAATCCATAAGAACTTATTGAACCTACAGGCTGATATTTCCATTTTTGATTTATGTTTTGTTCATATAATGCATGACCAGTTTCATGGAGAACTGAAAAAATTGCGCTAATGTAGTTGTTCGGATAGAAGTGTGTGGTTATGCGAACATCATCATAGTACCCTGTTGTGAATGGGTGCTCTGTTTCATCAATTCTTCCTCCAGAATTCTCTGAAACAATATCATAACCCAGTGATTGTGCAAGTAATTGAGCTATTTTTCTTTGTTTTTTTATGGGTATTTGGATTTTAATTGTTTGTTCATTTTTATATTTTGAGCAACTTTGTATTTTGTTGAGTAAACTTGTGATTCCATTTTGGAGTTCTCCAAAAACTATGCTTATTGTTTGAGCAGTTGTGTTTGGTTCATAATTATCTATTAATGCATCATAAGGTGTGTTTGTATTTTTAACTTTCATTAATATTTCTGCTATTTTTTTATTTAAACTAACAAGTTTTTCCAGATCAGGTTCAAGTCTACTATAATCTTTGGTAGCTTTTGCTTTTTTCCAGCTATTTATTGTTAGAACTTGTTGTTTAGTTGTTTCGGATACTAATTTTTCAGGTAATTGTATTTGTTCTTCATAGTTTTTTTTATTAAGTGAACATTTCTTTTTTCTATTTGACCAAGATTTTCATAATTAGGATTTGTCATTATTTCGTTAACAAGTCTGCCAATATCTGGAGATATACTCATTTTGTGTTCCATTCTACTTAAAAGAGCAAGTTGATGACTCCGTTGTTCAACTGCGTTGGGAGGCATCATTGTTTCCATGTCCCAATGTATGATAGATTCTATTGTTTGTAAAATGATTAGCTCCTTTGTTTTGTTTAAGAGCTTCTTATAAGATGCTCGAATATTTCTTAACATTGTTGGGACCTTCGTTTCTCATTTATATTGAAATAAATTCTGTTTAAAAAACTTCTTACTGAGCTGCTGAAAAATAAACAAAATAAAATTAACTATCTTGAAATAAAAAAATAGATGTGCCAAGTTCTATTTCAATAGGAACTTGGTTTTCTTAATATTGGTTTGATGACTCTGGACTAAGCATTTATTCCTCTAAGATTTTCTGAGCCTCTTCATTATAGGCGTCCATAACATATGCTATTCCTGAAATCTTTGCCGCTTCTTCAGTTAAGGCCATAAGGTCTTTTCGTGACATTTCTGAAATTTTGAAGTTTCTGCTGCCAGCCATCAATTGCTGTAAACCAACCTTGAATTTCTGAGAATAGGTGTAGATACCTATTGCTCCCATAGGAATCTCGTTAATTTTTGATCCGTATTTTTCTTTAATCTCTTCATAAGCAACAAAGATTTCATTGACTGTGTTACCATATTTGGAGACTGACTTAGGTAGGGTTCCATTTTTTATCCAATTCGCTATATTTTTGCCGACCATTCCAGGAATCATTAAACCTCGTCCCATACAAACTGCTTTTACATATGGGCTTCCCATCGCGATTGCTTTAAAAACTCCATCCTCAGAAGAAAAACCACCAGCCATTGCTATATCAGGAACCTTGATTCCTCTTCCTGAAAGTTTTTCACAATATTGATACATTAGAGCTTGAAGGTAGAAAGTTGGAATTCCCCATTCGTTCATCATTGGCCATGGACTCATACCTGTTCCACCAGGTGCTCCATCAATTGTAAGTAGGTCCAATTTTGCTTCAGCTCCATAACGTAATGCCATTGCTAACTCCAATGCTGAGTAAGCTCCTGTTTTTAGAGTGATTCTTTTAAATCCCAATCCTCGAAGACGATCAACTTCTTCTAAGAATCCTTCTTTTGTGACAAAGCCTAATCGCGAATGTCTTTCAAACTCTTTGATAGCTCCATCGTTAAAAGCTAACTGATTTTTGCGTAAAGTGGGATCAGGAGATACTATATACCCTCTTTTTTTGAGTTCTGTAGCCCTCTTTAGAGTTTTGACCTTGATCTCTCCGCCAATACATTTGGCTCCTTGTCCCCACTTTAGTTCGATTGTATCAAGTCCATGTTTTGCTGATACATATTCAGCTACACCAAATCTTGTATCTTCAACATTCATTTGAACAAGAATTTCTCCATATCCTTCATGGAATTTGTTATATATCTCGATTCGACGATCCATTTCAGGAGCTTTTGTTATTTTTCCATTATTGTTCAACTCAAGATTTGGGTCAATTCCACAAACATTTTCTCCACATACAAGTGTTATGCCAGAGATAGCTGCTCCTATTGCAAAATGTTCCCAGTTTTTCCTTGCAATTTCAGATGAGCCCAAAGCCCCTGTAAATAAGGGAATTTTCAACTTTACTTTTTTTTCCCATCCGTACTCAGTTTCTGTATTTACTTTACTGAAAACAGCTGTATCTGGACCAGCTTTAACTCCTTCTGGTAGACCTTTTGCTCCTCGTGCATAACCCTGAATATTAAGATGAGAATAATCTATTGGATAATTTTTATCTGCTCCTGCAGTTATTTCTCCATATGGTCCAGGGTAAAGAACTTCACGACCTCTAAACGAGGATAACCAAATTTCGCAACCACCTTTACATCCATCGATACATTTTGAACAAATTCCAGATGGTGGGGCAACATTTTTTGATCGATTAAATGTAAAAGTTGCTTCATTTGCATTAGGTTTTCTAAGATTCATTTTAACACCTTATTATGCTCTTAGAGTTGAGCTTTGTATATAATTCTATTTACAGACATATATACGGAATTATATTCGTTTTATATGAAATAAACGAAATATATGCTCGAGAAAAGTGTTAATTTTTAAAGAAACCATTATCATCCTTGAACTTCTTTGAATAAAACCTGTCTGTAAACTTTTTTTTATTGTAAACTATTTTTTACATTTTACCACTTTTCTTATTTAAAATAATTAAATCATAGTTTTTCTTTTTTTCTTTAACTCCCTTATTTTTGCTGAGAAGAAAGGTCGAGAAAATTTTTACTAATATACGTGATTTTTTTATTTTTATCGAATTTTGCTTCCTGTTTCAATTTCCCTTTCTGGTTGTAGAATTACTACATCACCTTTGCTGTCTTCAGCTGCTAATATCATACATTGAGATTCAATACCCATTACTTTTCGACTTTTGAGGTTAAGAACAAAGACACCCATCTTGTTAACTAGCTCTTCTGGTTTATACCATCGTAACAATCCGCTGACTGATTGTTTTTTTTATATCCCCAAAATCAACTGAGATTTTTATGAGATTTTTTGACCCACTTATTTGAGTTGCATTAATAATTTTTCCAGTTCTAATATCAATTTTTTGAAATTCTTCAAACGAAATTTCCATTATAACACCAATATTTTTTTTATTAGACTAAAGATCATACACTAAATAATAACTTAATCCTATCAAGTGAATATTGTTCTTTCTTTATTAGACAAAACGCCAATATTCTATGCAAATAGTGTTGTTTTAGCGATTTTTTTATTTCTGGCTTTTCTTTTTAGTTTTTTCAACTTCTCTCAAATAGTTCTCTAATGATTTTCTTCTGACTTCTAGGGTTATGTCTCCGCGTGTAATCTCAATAATCTTGCGGGCAACGTCACATTTTCTTCTAAGTCCTGATACTAACATGTATGCTTCATCCATTGCCAAAAGTTCCAAATATATTTCTTCCATTTTTGATAAATAGTTTTCACTTTTTTCTACCGAATCCTCTCTAATAGCATCTAATGATAAGCGTCTATATTCTCCTATAACATCCGCCAAACCTAAGATATACTCCACATAAGGGACATTAAGTTCTCCTGGTGTTATAAACCGTTTATTTTGACTCAAACCTAGAAATATATTTGCTTCGGAATACTCTTGGAGTACATCGCTAAACATCCCAGTAAATATGATATCAGGATAATCTTTTGACATGTTCTGAAGTTCCACAATAAGTTCTTTTGCGTTTTGAATTAATGTTTTTGCTTCTAAAATTTTTTTCCGGTGAATCCTTAATATTGCTTGTTTAGATAGACTCTGTGCTTTTCGCATGCTTTTTTGAGTTTTTTCACGGATCTTATTTTTCTTCATTAATTCTTTTTTTGCATCTCTGAGAATTATTTTTAATCCTGACAAGTTTTCACCTTTTCTTGAGGTCTGTTAATATCATCTGTTTATTTTTTTATGTTTCCGCTAAAATTGAGTTTTTGATCTTACCTATTTATTCTATTTTTTTTAATTTAACTTATTAAAGTATAGATTTGCTTCCATCAGGGATTGTCAAATCGTTTCGGTTTTTTTCTCTTGCTAAGCAATACAACTCTGCTCTCAATTGATTCATCTATGATTTTATATCCTATTTTTTCAGATAGCTCAGCTGAAAAAAGTTTTATTTTATTATGACTAGGCATCCTTTCGTAACTTAGACGAAGACCAGAAAAACCAACATGCATATAGGCTTTGGCTTCAATGTAGGTGGGCGATGCTTTTTCAATAATCTTTGCATATTCATCAATATTTTTCATGTTATATCCGTCTACCAAAGTCATTCGGATTACTGTAGGACAATCGAAACTTGGTAACAAATTTAATGTTTTTCTTAAATTGCTCCATGCTTCAGAATTTTGTGGTCTGCAAACATACTTAAAATCTGCATCGTTAGATGCACAAAAAGACACATAGAGTTGTGAAGGTTCTTCCCTCAAATCTAACAATTTAGCTGGTATAGAACCATTTGATACAAGAAATGTAGTTAATCCCCTTTTGTGTAATAATTTAATTAAATCTCCAAGAGATTCATATAACGTTGGTTCTCCAGTTAGGCTTATGGCTACATGTTTAGGTGTTAACGCTTCACAAAATTTTTTCCAGTTAAGATTTTTATGTCCAGCATAACCACTTAAAATAGACGATTGCGCTTTTAGAATTCCGTTATAGATTTCTTCAGGCGGATCCTGCATGGGTATCTTTTTTCCATCCCATTTTATATTTAAGTCTCCATTTTGGGCTCTCCAACAAAATAGACATTGTTGATTACAACAAAAAAGTGAAGGGGACATCTGAATACATTGATGACTTTTAATACCATAAAACTTCTGTTTATAACAAAACCTGTTTTTTGTCAAAGCCTCGTTTAACCATTTACATCTTTTAACCGCTGAATGGTTTCCTACTATGTGATACTTCTGCTTTTTTAAAGCGGTTAGTAACGGCAAAGGTATCTGGTTTTCCATGATTTAATGAACGTCCAATAAATTGTTAAGAAAATTACTAATGTTTATAGTTTACTAAAAATGGTTTTATAAGAACCTTGAAAAGAAAATTTTTATTTGCAACTTTTATAACATTTGTAATTATGAGTTAAGAATAAAAAAGTTTATATGACTTTTTAGCAGATATCATTTTTAAGTCTTGCATCTCAAAAAAAAAAATTATGAATAATACCAAGGGGTGTATATTTTTGTCTCAAACAAAGAATTGTTCTCCAACCTGTCATTCTTTCAAGTGTTTAAAAAATTCATCTTTCTACCGACAAGGTAACGTATGGTGTAAAACAACTGAGGAGATATGCGAAGTAGAAAATTGTACCTATATAACGTGTTTTAAAAGACGCCTTTTACCTAAAGGAATCTGTGGAGAAACTGTTAAACGCAAGACAGTTGAAATAAAACTAGAAAGTGTTCCTGTTCCAGCAGTAAAGCTAAGGGGAAAAGCCCTTAAACGGTTTAGAAACGATGACTATTTCTAGAAATATTGACTCTACAACTGTAAGATAGGGTTTTATCTAGCTTTAATTCTTTTGACTACTGGAGGCTTTACTTTTTTTAGAATTCTATAGCCACAAATAATACACTTAATTTCTCCGCCTCTAAGTTCCAACTCTTCAGAAGGGACTGTTGAACTGCATCTCAGACACTCATAGACAATTCCTGTTGTATCCATTGATATAACCACTTTTACAAAGGAAAAGTAATTTACTTTTAAATGTTTCCTGTGATCCTTTATATTATCGAAGTTATGGATTGGCATTAGCTTGAGACATAAATCCCTTTTTTCCAACTATCAACATTTTGGTTTGTCTAAATCTTTCGATATTATTGGCGATATTGCGATAATTCGATCGATTCCTGATAATTCCTATACTTTGAGGGGCCTCAAAATTTTTGGGCAATCTCTTTTAGATAATCAGAAAAATATTAAAACAGTTTTTTTTCAATCAAGTTCTGTAGATGGCGCTTTTCGACTTCGAAAATTAGATTATATACTTGGTGAAAAAAAAACTCAAACAGTTTATAAAGAAAATAATTGTGTATTTTCAGTCGATATTGAAAAATGCTATTTTTCACCTAGACTTTCTCATGAAAGATGGCGAATAGTGCAAAAGGTTATGCCCCGAGAAGTAATCGTAAACATGTTTTCAGGAGTTGGTTGCTTTTCAATATTAATTGCAAAGTGGAAAGAATTTACAAAAGGATATTCCATTGATATCAATCCGACAGCTATAAGTTTCATGAAAAAAAATATTAGACTCAATCGAGTTTTTGGTAAAGTAATTCCATTACTTGGTGATGCGAAAATAATTCTTAAAAATAAACTACCTGGGGTAGCTGATCGTATTATCATGCCACTGCCTGAAAAAGCTTTTGAATATTTGCTATCAGCGATAATCTCACTTAAAAAATCCGGAGGATGGATTCACTATTATGATTTTGAACATGGAAAAAAAACATCCTGTGTATTAGATAAAATAAATTTTAAAGTGAGTAAAAAACTGAATAGTTTAGGTGTGACCTTTAAGATTTCAGCTTCACGTATTGTTCGAAGCATAGGTCCAAATTGGTACCAAGTAGTTTTGGACATTCATATTTTGAAAATTCCAGACAACTTTTAATAATTCTCATTATTTATTATAACGTGAAAAGAAATGAAAAAACAATTAATGGATATTTTAGCCTGTCCAATAGATAAATATCATCCCCTTGATCTTCACATTTTCACTGAAGATGAAGAAATTGTTGAAGGTTTAATTGTTTGCCCAAAATGTTTGCGTTGGTATCCAATTCGTGACGAAATTCCAGAAATGCTACCTGATGAATTGAGAAAAGAATCTGATGATCTTCCTTTCTTAAAAAAATGGAAAAATAAATTTCCAGAAAAAGTTGTTTTTGAAGGAAATCCTTTTCGGCTAAAACGCTAAAAAATAACCCTTTTTACCATTTCAGTTTTATTAATCTATTTTTTGCTGAAGATTTCAAGGCTGCTTCTGCAATTTTCAAGGCTTTTAGTCCATCAATTCCTGATATTAGAGGTTTTTCATTATTAATTATGCAATTAACAAAATGCTGTAACTCAAGTTTCAAGGGTTCTTTGAATTGATATTTTGGTTGAACAGTTTTTTTCTTTTGTTCAATCCATAATTCTTGTGTAATATAATCTAGTTTCATAATTGCTTCACTTCCAGTAATCACCAGTTTACGTGTTTTATATGGTGTCAGCCAATTTGACTCAATAAATGCGCTTTTTCCATCTTCATAAGTTAACATTATTTGTGCATAATCTTCAAAGCTTCTATGTCTCATGTTACCTGTTTTTGCATAAACACCAATAGGATCTTCATTTGTAAGATATTTCATAATATCAATATCATGTATCGCAGTATCTTTGACTACTCCTACATCCCCTATTCTTTCAGGCCATTGAGAAACTCTTTTTGCAGTAGCACAAACTACATCCCCAATTTTTTTACTTTCGACGGCTTCTCTAATTTTCTGCAGACCGGGGATAAATCTCATCAGAAAACCCACTGTTAAACAAACAGAATTCTCCTCAGCTATTTCTAGAAGTCTTTTTGCTTGTTTTGTGTTTGTAGCCATCGGTTTTTCAACTAAAACATGCTTTTTCATTTTTAGTGCCTTTAGTGCTTCTTTAGCGAGTTTAGTAGACCAAGTGCATATATTTACAGCTTCAATTCTCTTATTTTTTAACATTTGAGAAGTACTCGTATACGCTTTTACTCCAAATTGATCTGCTATAGTTTTTGCCCTTTCTGGATTCACGTCACATACAGCTATTAGTTCAGTCGATTCTAGTTCCTTGTAAACTCTAGCATGATTTTTTCCCCAAAATCCAGTTCCAATTACAGCTACTCCAAGTTTCTTCAATTTTTAGAACCTCTTCCTAATCCACAATATATGAAACCCTCTTTTTCAGCCTTTTTACGTTCTATAATTCCAACTATATCAATAATAGCTGCAGGCATCTTCATTCTGGCTTTCAATTTTTTGAAATTTAATTTATTAATTTTATAGTGGGCATTTAGTATTATCAAACAATCTGTGCCCTCAACTGCCTCGTTTAAATTCTTTTTAAAAACTTTTGTATCTTCTTTCAAATATCCTTTTGGACAAAAAGGATCATATAAACTTGTTTTTGCTCCTTTCTTTTCTAGTAATTTAATGAGTTCTGTAGCACTTGATTTAGGCTTAATTGAACCAAAAATAGAAATCTTAGCTCTTCGTAAAGTTTTCCCGCAAATTCGGAGAGCTTTTTGAGCTAGTTTACTTGAATGGATGGTTATTCCTTCGTTTATTTTTCGGGCTATTCTAAAAAGCTTAACATTAGTATTGTCATTTTCTTCATTTTCAAGAAACATAAAGAACTTATTTTTTTCTCCTTTTATTATTCCCATTATTTCTGGGTCCTTTGGTTTATGTTTCTCAACTATTTTCATAACTTCAAAAAAATCCAAATCTGAGTTTTCACAAAACATGGCTATCTCATTAGCAAATGCTAAGTATACATCATTTTTTATAATAGAAAATAATACTGCCGCTTCTAATTTCTTGAAATCTACTATTAATTCAATCTCATTTTTCATTACAGTTTGAAATATTAACTCAGCAGATTTTAGAATGCTTTTATCAGATCCTGCAAGAGTAAGTTTTTGATTTATAAATAATTCTGCGCGTTGATTATTCTCAAATTGAATAGGACTGTAAACTAAACCAAAATCTTTAGTTGTTTTTAATCCTGATGCATTTTCCAGTATTTCTTTAATGTTGTTTTCGATAAAACCTAAACTTGATGTGCCTCCATAAACAAACAATGTTCCTTGATTTAGAACTTCTCCAATTAGTTTACAACTGCGTTCTATCTTTGAGAAATTTAGTTTATTTCTAGTATTAATTTGAGGTGAAATCGTTAAAACAATAATATCACTATTTGCAGCTGCAGTTTTTATCTCACTTTCAGTTTTTATTCTTTCTCTTTTTACATTGCTATTGAGTCTTTTTTCTATTTCACGACCAAAATATGGTATTTTTCCTTTTGCCATTAGTCTTAAAAGATTTTGATCTTCATCGGTGCATATAACCTTAAAACCTGCCTCTGCGAATACTATAGCAAATTGAACTCCAACTTGTCCACACCCAATTATGCTAATTGTATATTTTGCCCTTTTTTCTAAAGGATTTATATCATCTGGTTTTAAACCAAGAACTGAAGGCATACATTTTTTTCTCCAACTTCTTCTTAGTTTTAACTACTCTCTTCATATAGTTGAGCGTATTTCTGTAACTTTTGACTCAAATTCTTGGATCAACTTCTGTGCTTTTTCTTTATTTTTCGCTTCAGCATATAGTCTAATTGCAGGTTCAGTTCCGCTTGGTCTAATCAAGATTGCACTTTTATCATCAAACCAGATTTTTATT
>JAUWJK010000078.1 GCA_030607735.1 Candidatus Bathyarchaeota archaeon | reverse complement strand
TGAAACCGCAGAAGTTCTGGAGGGCTTTATTCTTGTTACTGCTTATGGTACGGCAGTAAAATTGAGGAAAAACGTCAAATAGTTAAAAACTTTGAAGAAAAGGGCTTTTTTCAACTTTGCCTGTAACCTTATTCCCTTTTTTTATTAATATTAATAATCTAAAAAACCCGATCTGTCTTTGACAATAATAGAATCTATAGCGGTAGTAAATGGATTTCAAGATATTGTCTATGGCGAAAGCCTTTTTAAAAATATTTTAAGATTTTATAATTCATTCTGAAGATTCTATAGCTGGTATTCTCTATTTTTGATTGATTTTCCTATATGAACCCATTCTGCGTTCTTGTTCTCCATTACTATTATGAAGATTGATTTGTTGGTAACACCTATTTCTCTTGCAGTTTTTTTAATTTTAACCTTGTTTTCAAATCCTAGAAAAGGCTTGCCACGTTTTCCATGCACTATTCCAATAAGAAAATTAGCGTTTGAATATAACAACTTGCATAAGCTCTTAAACTTCAGTATGTTAGTGTTGTCGTATTCTATCACTATTTTTTTGTTATGACCAAACGCTACTATGTCGATAAAACCTACTTGATCTTTAATTTTTTCCGTTTTTTCGCTGAGTTTACTATAATTTTCAAGTTCGTACTCTTTATAGGCATCCCAATCGTTTTCTCTTAGAAAATTTACGAGCAGATCTTGGAAACGGTTATGATCATTATAGGTGTTTAGTTCTTGGGAAAAACACCATTCTTTGAGCTTATCAACAATTTCTTCATTAATCAATAAATACAACCTCAACTTCGAGGATTTCACTATTTGAACTATTTAGAGAAGACTTCAGATTTTTAGCTTTTTACTTTTTTTTGAATTTTAGTGAAGAAAAGGGGTTTTTCAACATCACTTGTAACCTTCTCCCTTTTTTTGAAATATTCTTAAGAAATACTTTTCGGGTAATTTTTTATATTAACCTACACATTAATCAATGGGTGATATTTTATGAGTAAATTCCCTTTTGATGATTGTAAAATTCGTTGGTGGAAAGAAGCTAAAATATCAGCCGAAGACAAACAGGCTTTAATTTCTGATCTTAGAAACACATCAGACATAATTAAAGAGGCTATGAACTACACGATTAAAAGAGAGCAAAGAAATCCTGTGGTTAAGTTTTCTATAGGGCCTAAAAATATTTTTCGAGCTTATTCTTTACGGGTTTTTTACACGGGTACGGATGGTTGGAGTATATCTATTAATCGAAAAAAGTTTGATGGGGATGGAGTTGTTGTTTCTGATGATATTTTGGCGGAGCTTGTTTGTAGGGAATGGCAATGGATAATGGTTTTGGATGAAGAAGATTATGGGCCTGTAGAGGAATTATAGTTTTTGAAAAATGAAGTGAAGAAAAAGGATTTTTTCAACTTAGCCTGTAACCTTTTCCACTTTTTTTAATACGTTATTTGTATAAATCTCAAAAAAAATTTATTAAATGCTTCAAAATACATATTGTTATGACAAAAAAGAGTATACAACTTTAGCGATCTTAATGTAAAAAAGGAAAGTGACAGAAAATAACTCGTTTTGATTGGCTATTTTTATTCATTTTATTACTAATAACAATTCCAGCCCTCGGTTTTGGTATCCTAATAGCCAGATCAGGTGACGGCAGTACAGGTCATGCCCGTGAACCCCTTAATTATATTGCTAACGAAACAGAAACTGTTGATGAAACTTTAGCACCATACATTGATTTAAAAAATACGGGAAGTGGAGGTGAAGGTAGTGAAAGCGTTTTTTATACAAGTTATTATGGCAGACTTACTTGGGTTGGATCTCCTGAAAACCCCGGTTACATTTATTGAGAATATTAATTTGTTATTTTATACTCGTCTTGAAGATAATAACACAGTTCCCACAAAATTGGAGCTTCATTTAGGAGTTTATCCAAGCGAAATACAGTTACCTGATGATGATATTGATTATAAGTACCAAATTGTTCCGATTTTAGAATGGGATATTTCAATTCACAATTTTTTAATAAATTATTCTAGACCTAGATAAAAATAGTATAAACAAACCTCGTTTTAGTGGTGATGTCATCCGCAACCAAATTCCTATTTTTCCAGATTTTTGGGTACAATTAAACGAATATAGGCTCAAAAATTGTTTAGTCACCACTAAAGAGATCATTGGATTTAAAAAAAGAGTTTGTGGATATTTCATTTTTTGATATAGTTCACAGACTGAAATCTTGCTTATATCAACTCTTCCGATACTGTACAATGTGGGTAAGTCAACAAAAAGATAAATATCAAAAAAAATAACAGATTTCATAAAACAATCTGACAGTCAGAGACACACCCCGCACCTGAAATATTTGAAGGAAAACAAAAATGAGTAAAATATGCACATATTTTGGTTTTAAAAACGGAAAGCTAGTTTCAGTACTACAAAGTGTTGATAAAAACGTAAAAAAAGCTGTAGATTGCTCCTACTATATTGCAGAGCCTCAAGAAGTGGAAACACAAATACAAAAATGGAAAAAAGAAAACCAAAATAAATAAGCCAGATTTCCACATCACAACAACTAACTCAAAACCACAAGCCATTAATGGCACTTTTACATGTATTAGATCTAGTTTTAGGAATGATTTCACTACTTAATATTGTTAACAAGTTACTGATTTCTTCTTTTCAAGGAAGCTACTAAAGTGTTAAAGCAAACTAGCAAAATAACAATAGATAATATTAAGAAAAATAAGATCGCATACATCAGCAGCTATCCTCCACGAGAGTGCGGAATTGCAACCTTCACAAAAAACTTGGTTGTTGCCACAAACAAACTCAAAACGTTAAGAAAGCCCATAATTGTTGCAATGAACGAAGGAGAAACAATCTACAATTATGACAATAGGGTGAAATACCAAATCAGAAGAAACAGCCCCCAAGACTACGCCAACGCAGCTGACTTTGTCAATTCATCCAAAGCCAATTTGGTTAATCTGCAACATGAATTTGGCCTATTTGGAGGAGAATGGGGAGAACACATCAACATTTTTCTGGAGAAAAATCAAAAACCAGTAGTTGCCACCCTCCACACCCTCTCACCTAGTTTTATACCTAAAGCTCAAAGTATACTAAAACAAATCGTACATCACAGCCAAAAAATAGTAACTATGACCAACACTGCCACAAAAATCCTCACAGCATACAATGTTCCTAGAGACAAAATCGAGATCATCCAACACGGCTGCCCTGATGTTCCATTTGTTAACAGCAATAAAATTAAATCCACACTATTTGGTTTAAAAGGAAAAATTGTCCTATCAACTTTTGGACTCATAAGCAGAGGCAAAGGCATAGAATATGCCATTAAAGCCCTCCCAGAAGTCGTAAAAAAACACCCAGAAATTATCTATCTCGTAATCGGAGAAACCCATCCAGAGGTAAGAAAACATGAAGGGGAAAAATACCGCAAAAAACTAATCAAACTAATTGATGAACTAAACCTTTGTGAGCATGTCAAGTTTCACAACCGCTTCTTGCTCACAAAAGAACTAATCAAGTACCTCCAAGCAACAGACATCTACATCACTCCATACATAGAAAAAAACCAAATCAGCAGCGGCACCCTAGTTTACGCAATGGGAACAGGTAAAGCAATAATAGCCACACCCTATCTCCATGCCCAAGAAGCCCTGGCGCAAGGCCGAGGACTACTTTGCAAATTCAAAGATTATAAATCCATAACAGATAGCATTTTTCAACTTTTAGAAGACGAAAAACTCAGAAGAAAAATACAAAAAAAAGTTTACAAATACAGCAGAGATTTCACTTGGTCCTCCGTCGCAAAAAAATACTCAGACCTATACAGGAGAATACTAAACTCTTGAAAAAGAAAATGCTCCAATTACCCCCAATAAAACTAGACTACATGAAAGCTATAACAGATGAAACTGGGATTTTCCAGCACGCCAAGTTTTCCACTCCAAATAGAAAAGAAGGCTACACCACAGACGACAATGCCCGTGCCTTGATTGTGTGCACAAAACACAACCAATTAATCAAAAACCCAAAAATAGCAAAACTCGCAAACACATATCTAAGTTTTCTACACCACATGCAAATGGAAAATGGCCAACTACATAACTTCTTGGGTTACGATCGTAGATTTCTCGACAAGGTAGGCTCTGATGATAGCTTGGGTCGAGCACTTTGGGCGTTTGGTCATGTTATCAACTCCAATCTTGATGAAGAAAAAAAGTTACTCGCCAAAGAAATCTTCAAAAAAGCACTCCCGCACGCCATCAACTCAACCTCACCTAGAACCAAAGCCTTCGCCATCTTGGGCCTCGGCCAATATCAAAGTGCAGACCCAAACAAAAATACTCTAACTCAGAAGATAAATGAACTAGCTAAACAAATACTAAACCTTTACAACAAAACTGCCTCTGCTAACTGGTCCTGGTTTGAATCATACATCACATACTGTAACGCCAAACTTCCACAAGCCTTATTTGAAGCCTACAAACACACAAAAAATAAAATATATCTTCAAGTGGCTAAAGATTCTTTTAATTTCACCCTAAAAGTCCAAATGAACAACAACGTGTTCACACCAATTGGCAATAATGGTTGGTACATAAAAGGTGAAACAAAGGCAATGTATGACCAACAGTCAGTGGAAGCCTACTGCATGACCAAAACCGCATTAACTGCATTGGAGATAACACAAAATACCCAATATAAAACAGCAGCCCAAACAAGTTTCCAGTGGTATCATGGAAAAAACATACAAAGCCTAAAAGTATATGATCCCAAAACAGGAAGTTGCTACGATGGAATAACCCCCAAAGGACTAAACCTAAATCAGGGCGCAGAATCCACAGTCACTTATCTTCTTGCCCGCCTAAACATAGAAACTATAATCAACTAACTCCTGTTTCCCAATTATCCCTTCACAATTAATGAAGCATCAAGTTTATCGAACATCAAACCACCAATGTAAAAACAAGTTTTTCGGATTCACTTTAATAGTTGATAATCCGTCATACTACCAAAAGAGCTGAAAACCAACATGTTACTAGTTAAACATATGATGTTAACAAAAGTCATCACAGCAAAACCAAACACAACTGTGAAAGAAACAATTAAAACCCTATATGAAAAACACATAGGGTGTGTGGTTATCCTTGATGACAATAACAAGGTTACAGGAATCTTCACCGAAAGAGACGCCATTAGACTTGTGGCTGAAAACGTTCAATTAAATCGGCCCATAGATAACTTGATGACAAAAAATGTAATCACCCTTCAAGAAGATTTCTCAATAAATGAGGTAAGAAAAATAATATCAGCCCATAAAGTCAGACACCTACCAGTAGTTAACCAAAAAGGCGAACTAACAGGTTTATTATCTGTAAGAGGTTTACTAGACCAATTCTTTGGAACAAATTCTCAAAACTGCTAACTGGAAACAAACAGTATGAAACGTTTTCGTGGCAATCCAATTCTTAAACCAAATCCCAAACACGCTTGGGAATCAAAACTAGTATTCAACGCGGCCGCAATCGCCCTGGACAACAATATTCACATTTTATACCGAGCAATGGGCAACGACGGAATCTCTCGACTAGGATATGCAAGATCCTCAGATGGTTTTCAAATAGATGAAAGACTAACAAACCCAGTTTTCGAACCAAACCAAGAAATAGAGAAAAATGGATGCGAAGATCCAAGACTAACACTAATCGACAATGAGTTGCTTATGACCTACACAGCCTTAACTGAACGCGATCACGGGCAACTCTATCAAATAGCTTTAACATCAATAAAAGCCAGCGATTTTCTTACCAAAAACTGGAACTGGAAAGAACGAGTTTTGCCTTTCAGAGGCATTAGAAACAAGGACGCAGTAATATTCCCCCGAAAAATAAACAACAAATACGTCATGTTACACAGATTTGATCCTGACCTGTGCATCACATACTCCGATGAATTAAGGCGGTGGTATGACATTAGATCAGTAATCGGTCCCAGACATAACAGTTGGGACGCCTGGAAAATAGGCGCAGCAGGAACCCCAATAGAACTAAACGAAGGATGGCTTTGTATCTATCATGGTGTAAGCTATGAAAAAGAATACTCCCTTGGAGTTGTCATGCTCGATAAAGACAATCCTGAAAAGATTTTATCACGCTCAGAAAAACCAATCCTAAAACCTACCAAAGATTACGAGCTCTATGGTAAAGTACCAAACGTAGTCTTTAGCTGCGGAAACGTTCAAGTTGACGACAAAGTTCTAATCTACTACGGAGGAGCAGACAGCGTTTTATGCGTTGCATCCTACGAACTCAATGAACTAATCCCAAAAAAATAATACCATAAAAAACGTCAACCCTTACTGGAGACAATCCTAATTTCCCACTTTTAATAAAAATGTAAAATACAATGTGGTACAAACACTTTTTTTTCCTTTACCATAATTAATCTTGCACAGATACTATAAAATAGAGAAAAATGAAAGTAACAAAATTGGCACATGTTCGTTAAAAAGCATAGAAAGTTTAAACATGTTTAAACAAACCTCACTTTAGTGGAGATGTAACCCGCAACCAAACCCCAATTTTTTAATGGATTGATTTCTTGGAAGTAACCCACCTTCTATGCAAAAAGACTGTCTTAATAAATAGCAACTAATTGAGTGTTATTGGAAAATGGAAGCTTTAATCCTCATATGAAAACATAAAAAAATGATTCAATGCATAATTAGAAACTCATTTTATTTTCTTAATAAAGAAATGAATTTCATCATTTTCTTTAGTAATCTCCAAAAGTTGTTGACCAATGTTTTTAACAAGACTTGAAATATCAGATTCAGCAGCTGGATCATCTGCTATTAATTCTAGAATTTGCCCAATAGCTAAGTTGTCAAGTTCTTGACGTGTTCTGAAAACTGGTTCAGGACAATAAAGACCTAAGGTATCAAGAATTTTATCAGGCTTAATTTCACTTACCAAAATATTTCACCAAAAATACATTATTAATTATTATCAATATTGTCTAATTTTATTTTAAAGATTAAAAAAAGGAATTTATGGAATTTTAGAACCACATTGTTTTACCATATTCTAAGACAAGATCGTTTAGAGTTGCTGCACCAACGATTTTGACTCCAGGAATTAGATCTACTTTTTCCCAACCAAGCATTTGTTTTGACGCTTCACATACTAGAATTTCTATTCCCATTGAAAGTGTTTTATCGATCATTTCTTTTACGTTAGGAAATATCCCTGCTTTTATTTTTTCAGCTGCACCTGGACGTAATATTCTTAGTCCTTGTCCTAAATAGTATATTTTTGCTTCAATATCCATAGCTTTGGCAGTTTGGGCGAGGACAAGTGGTGAGTATTGTCTTTCTGGATTATCACTAGTTTGTACATATAAGATAGATTTTTTTTCAACCAAATTTTATCCCTCAATATTATCTAATAGAC
>JAUWJK010000003.1 GCA_030607735.1 Candidatus Bathyarchaeota archaeon | reverse complement strand
TTTCAAGATTAAGTTATTAAGTTCGATTTCAAATTTAACTTCCACTAAAGAGGGAACTAATAAGAATGGCTCAAATTGAGTTTGGTATTTCTATGCTTCATTGTTTGGGTGTACCTTTCAAAAAAATGATAACTTACTTGGAATCCATTGATGCACAACTTATTGAAATAGTTGACGATGGTTTTCATGCACTTAATAAAAAAAAAGTTTCAATTCTTAAAGAAATTGCAGCTTCATATAATCTAAGGTTTACAGTTCATTCCCCATTTGCAGATGTTAATATTGCTTCTCCAATCAAAGCGATTAGAGCTCTTATGCTTAAACGGCTAAAACATTCGATGGTTTACGCCAATGTTTTAGATGCTAAACTGTGGGTGCTTCATCCTGGAAACAAGACTGGAATTAGTATGTTTTATCCAGGTGAAGATTGGAAACAAAATTTGAATAGTATACAGTTTTTAAACTCTCTCGCAAACGATTTTGGATTAAAAATAGCTATAGAAAACCTTCCAGGAAAATACGGTTTTATTATGAAAAATCCAGAAGATTTCATTAGACTCTATCAAGAAGACTCATCATTGGAAGATGTTGGAATAGTTTTGGACACTGGTCACTCAAATCTTGAAAATCAGACTGAATCTTTTTTAAGAAAATTGTCCAAAAAAATCGTGCACATACACGTAAGTGACAATATGGGTGAGGATGACCAACATTTAGGTATTGGTTATGGTCAGATAGATTGGACCCAATTTTCACAAACAATACATGAAATAAAATATGAAAAGACTATAATGGTGGAAGCTGTAGAACATTTGCAGGAAAGCTTAGATAAAATGAAAGAAATGCTATCTTAGTTCTCAATAAGTGGCAATTCTAACTCCATGAAATCTTCAGCAATTATTGTATTTTCAAAAATTTTTTGCGCCTGTTTACATAAAATGTTTGAATCAGGATATCTTGCACTAATGTGTGTGAGGATTAATTTTTTTGCATTTGCTTTCTTAGCTTCTTCAGCAGCTTGACTTGGTGTAGAGTGTCCATCAATAAGTGCTTTCTCAATAAGGGTATCATCAAAAGTTGATTCATGAATAATTAAATCTGCATCACAGGCAAATTTCTTAAAATTTTTAAAAGGCCTGGTATCTCCAGAATATATTAGTTTTCTCCCCTTTCTTAAAGGCCCTGTAACATCTACGGATTTAATAATTCGTCCATCTGACAACTCGATGTTTTTTCCTTTTTGAAGTCTGGACCAGAATTTTCCTTCAGGAACTTCCATCTTTCTAGCTTTTTCTGGAAAAAATTTTCCGGGACGAGGTTTCTCAACAAATCCATAAGATAAACTTGTTTCTGAATGACTTGATTTTATTGCTTCAATATAATATTCTTTTTCATCACAAACAATTCCTGAATCAAATATTTCAATTAAATCCACCGGAAAAGTCAACCCGAACTTTAGAATCTCTTTTGAACATTCCATGAACTGCTTAATTCCGCTTGGACCATAAATTTCAATCTTTTTTTGTCTATTCATCAATGCCATTGTTTGCAATAATCCCGGTAATCCTAAAACGTGATCACCATGCAAATGTGATATGAGAATTTTCATCTTTTTATGAAAACCTGTTTTAGTTTTTAGTATTTGTCTTTGTGTTCCTTCTCCACAATCAAACATTATCTGTTCGTTTTTGCGCTTTAAGACAATTGCAGATAAACCTCTACTGAGAGTTGGAATGCTTCCAGCGGTTCCTAAAAAGATAATTTTCATACTCATTTTTTTCACTTTATTGTTTTTCAAATACAACTATTTCTCTTGTTAGACTCCTGTGTACATACACAAAATGTGATTCTACATGCTTATATCCAACTGTTTTGCCTACTTGAGGTAAATGTATACTTTTTGGTGAAGCAATACAAATTCTGTCACCTTTTTTTAGTATTGCCATAACTGAAAAAAGTACCTTTTTAACAATTTTCTTCGTCGTTGAGTTCATGGTGGAACAGCAACGTCCGTAAGGTGGATCAGTTATTACACAGTTTGTTTTTTTTATCGGATGTTTTCTTGCATCTGATAGAATTAATCCTTCCGGAGTTATATTGTAATGTTCCAAGTTTTGTTTACATCCTTCTAACATTTTACGTTGAGCATCCAAACCCAAAGTGCGACAACCAATGAATGTTGCTTCGATAAGAGTATTTCCAGTACCGCAAAATGGATCCAAAACTAGATCATTCCTTTTTGCATGTGCAAGATTTACCATACATCGAGCTAATTTTGACGGCATTGCTGATGGGTGAAAAAAAGGTTTTTTTCTTGGTCGTCTTTCTCCAAAAGGTTTAGGGCAAATGGTAGCAATATTAAGCCCAAAAATCAATTTTCCAGAAGTTAGAATTCCAACGAAAATTTTATCAGGCATAGAAAGATTTACTCTTGTATTTTTTGTATTTTGAAGAATTTTTTTGCCGATTTTTTTTTCTAGATCCATTACAACCGATTTTTTAGCATAATTTCTAACTCGTTTAATACGAACTGCAAAACTCTCTTGCTCATTTAAGACGCTTGTTAGATTGATTTTATTTAAATTGTTAATTATTTTTTCCTCAGTTGGTTCGCATGTAAATAGTTCAAGGGCACAAACTCTTGTGTAAGCAGATCGTAAGTAAACTGAGTTTATGGATTTTTTTTCCGCTTTTAGTCTAATCACTTGATCCAGTTTTTCGGTAATGCAAAATTCGTATTTTTCTGCTTCAAGAATTGCTAATAACTCTGCTAAGGGTAAAGTTTTATTTTCACCTGAAATTAAAAAGAAAAGTTTAGCCACTTTCTTGCGCCCTTATTTCTTGGCTAATTAACGGGGAAAGTGAAACTTTACTAAAATGACTGGGAACACTATCTGTGCCGATCACTTCTTCTACTCCTGCATTAAGTATTCGATCTTCTGCATCTCCTATTAGGAGAGGGTGGACGCAAGCCGCAAAAACCCTAACAGCTCCAAGATCCAATAGTATTTTTGCTGCATTTACAATTGTTCCTCCTGTACTAATAATATCATCAAAAATTATTGCTGTTTTTCCTTTTACATTGAAGTTTTTCTTTGAAACACTTAATTTTCCTGTATAACGATCCCTAGTTTTCTCTAGGTGACCACATTCTCCTCCTAAGACTTTTTTTGCTTGTTCGGCAATATATCTGGCTCCTTTATCTGGAGCTAGTGAAAAAACTTCATTGTATCCCCGTTGTTTAAAGTATTTTGCTAATAATGGAATTGCTGACAAATTTTTTGTGGGAATAGAAAATCTCTTTAATACGTTTTCTTGATGTACGTTAATAGTTATTATTTCATCAACTCCAGACGCCTTTATCATGTTGGCTATAGTCTCGATACTTCTATTTTCACCTTGGAGGAAAATTTTGTCTTGACGAGCATATGCCAAATACGGTGTTATTCCAATAATTTTTTTGGCACCAGCAAGTTTTGCTGCGCTGGCAATAAAAGCTAGTTGTAAGAAATTGCTATTTTGTGGTGGACTTGTTGTTTGTACTATTGCAACGTTTGCATCTTTTACATTGTCTTCCAAACGTACATAAACCTCCCCATCTGGAAATTTTTTACTAATAACATTAACTTTTTCATAGCCTGTAAAATCTGCTATTTTAGTGGCTAACTCTTTAGACGCTGGTCCAATAATTATCTTCATTTATTACCCTCTTCTTCTATGTTAAAATGGAATTCTAGATTAATTTACGATATTACTGACTTATTTACTTATAATAAAATAGAATCATGTAATTATTATGATTTTTTAGAAAAAAGAAACAATTAGACTCTTTTTTCTTCAAACGATAATTGGCAACTCGGCTTATTTTGATAATAAAAAAAGCCCAATTTCTCCAAAAATATTTGGGAAGACTCTAACTTTTTTATTTTTTGAAATAACAACTGTTTCTTCAATCTTAATCCCTTTTGTTTTGCAGTATTCTATAAAATCTGCAATACTAAAAAAATGCAGATTAGGTGTATCAAACCATTTATAGGGTAGTGATTTGGTCACAGGAACTTTTCCCCCAAAACACATTTTTAATCTTGAAGAAAGATGTAAAAAATTGGGAAATCCTACAATTGTTTTACTACTTACTCTTAATGCTTCTTCTAAAACAAATGCAGGTTTTTTTACTTGTTGAAATGTTTGATTTAGAATTACGTAATCAAACGATTTTTCGGGATAATCAGATAATCCTGAATCAATATCTTCTTGGAATACGTTTAGGCCTTTAATTATGCAATTTTGAATGGCTTGCTGATTTATTTCTATTCCTTGAGCTTGAACTCGTTTTTTCTTTATTAGCAGTGATAAGAGTTCACCATCACCACAACCTAGATCTAGTACAGACGATTCTGCACTAATCCAATCTAAAATTGTTTTACACTCTATCAAATTTTCTGGATTGTTAATGGTGATTCCTTCCAATCATTACTTAATACACTATTTAGGAAGTGTTTGATAATTTGTCCTTCCTCTTTGACTTCTAAGAGAAAAGCATCGTGACCATAATTAGAACTTATATCACAGTAAGTAGTTTTAACCCTTGCTAATTTGCATGCTTTCACGATTTTTTGTGATTGTTGAGATGGGTATAGCCAATCTGATTTGAATGAAATAACTAATATTTTTGTTTTTAATCCTTTAAAGATACTTCCCAATCGTTTTCCATTTTCAATATTAAAATAATCCATTGCTTTGGTTATGTACAGATATGAGTTAGGGTCAAATCTCTTGACAAAACTGTCACCTCGATAATGTAAGTATCCTTCTACTTCAAATTCTGCTCCAAATTTGTATTTTTCTTTATTTAGTTTGAAACGTCTTCCGAATTTTATTTTCATTGAATCATCACTCATGTATGTGATGTGTCCAATCATTCTTGCTAAAGCCAAGCCTTTTGCTGGAATTTTGGATCCATAATATCGCCCATTTTTCCAATTTGGATCGGAAATTATTGCTTGTCTTCCAACCTCATTGAATGCAATTTGTTGTGGAGTATGTTTCATAGTTGTGGCAATTGGAATAGCTGATTTTATTCTTTCAGGATAAGCAACCATCCATTGAAGAACTTGCATGCCTCCCATGGAGCCTCCGATTACTGATAATAATTTGTCAATATTTAGATGATCGACTAGCTCTTTTTGGACATTAACAATATCTCCTATTGAAATTAATGGAAAGTTAGTAGCATACTCTTTTTTTGTATTTGGATTTATTGAAGCTGGTCCTGTCGAGCCCCTACAACCGCCGAGTATATTAGAACAAATCACAAAATACTTGTTAGTATCAATGAATTTTCCAGGGCCAATTAGTTTATCCCACCAACCAGCAATATCCTCCTCTTCATGATTTCCTGAAGCATGTGCATCTCCAGAAAGTGCATGAGTTACTAGAATGGCATTTGTTTTTTCTTTGTTTAATTTCCCATATGTTTCATAAGTTATCGTTATTGGTCCTAATTTTTTTCCTGACTCCAATATTAGTTCATTTGGGGGAAAAGCAAATGTGAATTGTTTTGTTTTGATATTATGCGATTGATGAATAGATATGGTTATTTCTATTTGCCTCCTAATTGATTTTTTTTGCACGTTTTGATTATTAATCTTGTTTTGAAATTAGCAAGGCTTGATTTATATCTTCAATAATGTCTTGAGGATCCTCTATTCCAATTGAGAGTCTTATGTAGTCTTCAGTAACTCCTGTTGCTATTTGCTCTTCAGGGGTAAGTTGTTGATGAGTAGTTGAGGCAGGATGTATTACAAGAGTTTTAGCATCTCCAATGTTTGCTAGATGTGAAAGGAGCTTTACTGAATTAATGAATTTCTTTCCTGCTTTTAATCCACCTTTAATGCCAAATCCTAATAGGCCTCCATAATTACCTTTGAGGTATTTTGATGCTAACTTATGACTCTGATGATTTTCTAAACCTGGATAATTGACCCAGCTAACATCTGAATGATTATTTAAGAAATTAGCAACTTTTAGCGCATTTGCTGAATGTTTTCGCTGTCTTAAAGGTAGAGTTTCTAATCCTTGAAGAAACATAAAAGCATTAAATGGACTTAAAGCTGGACCTAAATCTCTTAATAATTGTACTCTCGCCTTGAAAATAAATGCAACATTCCCAAGCTTTTGAAAATTTCCAAAAGTATTCCAATATTTAATTCCATGATAACTTTTATCAGGTTCTGTAAACTCTGGAAACTTTCCGTTATTCCATTCAAATTTTCCAGAATCCACTATTACCCCACCTATGCTGGTGCCGTGTCCACCTATGTACTTAGTAGCCGAATTCACGATTATATCTACTCCATAATCAATTGGTTTAACAAGACCAACGCCAACAGTGTTATCCACGACAAACGGAATGCCTGCATCGTGGGCTATCTTCGATATGACCTCAAAATCTGGTACATCCAATTTTGGATTGCCAATTGTTTCAGCGTAAATTGCTCTGGTCTTTTCATTTATGGCTTTTCTGAATGCTTCAGGATCTGTAGATTCAACGAATTTAACTTTTCGACCTAATTTTGGAAATGTATAATGAAGAAGTTGATAAGTTCCACCGTAAAGATTGTTCGCAGCTACTATTTCATCACCTACTTGCGTAATTGTAAGTAATGCTATTGTTTCTGCAGCCATTCCCGAAGCTACCCCTAAAGCGCCTGTACCACCTTCAATTGCAGCCATTCGTTTTTCAAAAACATCTGTGGTCGGATTCATTATTCTGGTGTAAATATTTCCCAGCTCTTTTAGGGCAAAAAGATTTGCTGCATGTTCAGTATTATCAAAAACAAAAGATGTTGTTTGATAAATAGGAACAGCTCGAGCATTTGTTGCCGAATCTGGTTTTTCTTGTCCAGCATGCAAAGCTATAGTGTCAATTTTTTTCTTTGTCATTTCAATACGCCTTATATTTTTTTCTGATTAAACAAAACAATCTGATAACAACGTTATATGTATTTTTGCGAATAATATTCCAAAAAGAATATTACCTTATGATTTAATTAGAAACTATGTTTCCCAAACTCGATGAAATTAGCAAAAAAAGAAAAATGTTGGGATTAACACAGAATAAACTCGCAAAACTATCTGGAGTAAGTCAATCATTAATCGCAAAATTAGAATCTGGAAAAATTGATCCTTCCTATACCAAAGTTAAAACAATTTTTGATGTAATTAGCAAATTAGAAGTTAAAAGCAAAATAAAAGCTGACAGAATTAATTACAATAAAGTAGTTAGTGTTCAAGAATATGAACTAGTTTCTGAAGCTGTAAGTTTAATGAAAAAACACGGATACTCTCAACTCCCTGTTTTTAATAAAAGACAAGTAGTTGGTAGTATTTCTGAAAAAACAATTCTAAACCAAATTCTAGCTGGAAATGTTTTAGATCAGATTTCTAAACTACCTATTAAAGAGGTGATGGGAGACTCTCTTCCCCAAGTAAATGAAGATGCTCCATTGTCTTTGATATCCAGTTTATTGCAAGTTTATCCAGCTGTATTAATCTCCACTAAGGGTGATGTTGTAGGTATTATAACCAAAGCAGATTTCCTAAAACTTCTTTAATTACCACCTGATTGTTAGGCTTTTACTGTTCAAACACTTTAAATATAAGGTTGTTATATAACAACCCCGAGGACAAACTAATGTATAAATGCGAAACCGTTACCAGATTAGTTTTACCGCTTTACCGCTCTTTGGTTGCAAAAGAACTATTATCAAAATATAATTTTACTCAGGTAAAAGCAGCAGAAAAACTGGGAACTACACAAGCCGCAATAAGTCAATATTTAAACTCTAAAAGAGGACGTAAAGACGCGTCTACTTCACAAGAGTTTATTAAAATTGTTAAGACTGCCGCAGAAAATGTAGCCAAACTCCTAGCAACTACCAATATGAATACTGAAGAATTCAGGGTCTCTTTTTGCGATCTTTGTACAGAACTGAAAAATTCAAATATTCTCTCTTAAATTGAAAATATTCAACTAATAACAACTTTCTGATTAAAACTATTTTATCTCTTCAATTAACTCCATGGCTCGATCTATTCTAATTTTATTCTCTCTGATCATTTTTTCAGCTATTAAATTGATATTTTCTTCTTTTGCTCCCGCAGCTATAGCTACATTTCTTGCATGAAGTGCCATATGTCCCTTTTGAATACCTTCATGGGCTAATGCTCTTAATGCACCGAGATTCTGTGCTAAACCAACAGCTGCTAAAACTTCCCCAAATTCTCGAGAAGTTTTTACACCTAAAATTTTCAAAGATATTTTAGCTATGGGATGCGTCCTTACAGCTCCTCCGACAAGACCCACTGCCATGGGCATTTCAATTATTCCCACAAGATCATTTTCTTTATTTTTAGACCATTTAGACAATGCAGTATATTGACCCTTTATTGCTGCATAAGCATGAGCTCCTGCTTCAATTGCTCTGTGATCATTCCCTGTAGCAAGAATGACTGCAATAGTCCCATTAAGTATTCCTTTATTGTGAGTTGCAGCTCGAAAAGGATCAGCAGTTGCAAACGCTGATGCGTTAACTATGCCATCGACGACTTCTAAGCCACCAACTGCCTCTTTTGGTACAACACATCTAGCTCTTACCAATCTTTCTGTGGCTAAATTGGATATTATTCTTAAATAAACATGGCCACCTGATATTTTCTCTATAATAGGTGCTACGGCCTCACACATAGTATTTACAGCATTTGCGCCCATTGCATCAAGACAATCGACATGTAATTCAACAATTAACATTGAACCAAGTGTTGTCTCGATTACTTTTGCAGTTACTTTTTTTGCCCCTCCTCCCAAAGAGCAAAGAATTGGATCTTGGGCGTTTGCTTTATTCAGAATTTCCATTTCTGCTTTTAATATTCTTATTTTTGCTATTTTAGGATTCTTTATTCCAACTGTCTGAATTTGACCCATCATAATAGAGCGAGTACTGCTCGTGTGAAAACCTCCCCCTTCACGAACCATTTTTGCAGAATAGCTAGCTGCAGCTACAACCGAAGGTTCTTCGGTTGCCATAGGAATTAAATAATCTTTTCCATTTATTAAAAAATTAGTACCTATACCTATGGGAATTGCTATGGCACCTATAGTATTTTCTATCATACGATCAGCTATGACCAACGGTAAAGATCCTGTGTTCAAAAGCAATTCACACTCTTCTTCTGATAAATTAGCAAACTTTCTAACAATAGATAATCTTTTTTCAGGTGAAAGTTTGTAAAAACCAGATATTTTAGATGACATTTTCATTGTAGCCAGTTTTACTCCTTTTCAATATGAACTAAGATCAGTTCTGTTCCTTTCCTTTTTAACTTTATCCATTTTTTACTTTTTTTATTTTAGTAAATAAGCAAAAAGACAAGTCGATGTAAAGATTTGAATATAAGCTGCTTATTACAGATTTCTACTGTACTTTTTACTTAAAAAAAATTTGTTAATTGTTTACAGTTTCTATTTGGCATTGCCATGGCAGGTATACCTAGTCTTTTGTTTATTTCTTTAGCTAATATTTCACCATGTTTTACTCGATAATTGTCTGTAATGACTTTTTTAGGTTTAGAAAGTCTGATATATTCAATTAATTCTTCAAAATCAGAATGATCACTTAATGCAATTAAATGTTCATTTCTACCAATTTGCTTACAAGGTAAACGGAATTCCCAACCACTTACACATATTCGAGAGCTATTTATTCCTATACTTTTTCTTTTATTCATATGGTAAAAAGCAACACACGGCAAATTTTTCTCTAATAATTCTTTTCCATTCTCATTATTTGAGGGTGTTAAATCTCCAAGATTCATACCATGCCGCTTATATACTTCTGAAACTCGCAAAATTTGTTCGGGCATAACAAAAGGAACATATACATGAGCACATCGTAGTATTTGCATAACTTCCTGTAATTTTCCATAATAGCCAAAAACATAGACATTTCCTTTTCGGAGACGTCTTTCAATCATAGAAATAAGAAGCTCACTTACATCCAAATTAAATGAACGCGTAAATGAAGGACTTCCGTAAGTTGCTTCAACCACTAAAGTATCACAATTTTCTATTGGTTTTGTTCCCTTACTTTTGAAGTCACCCGTATAAGCAACTCGATTGCCTTTCTCATTTTCAACTAATACTTGAGCTGCCCCTAAAATGTGATTTGCTTTATTGAGTGTAATTTTTTCATTATTATATTCAATGGATTTCCCATATTCAAGTTGCTCAGTAATGCCTAACTTAAAAGTGCCAGGTCCCTTTAAAACTTCAATCATGTCTTTTGTAGCTTTTGTCATCAATACTTTTTCGCAATTTTTTAGACTCCTTCTTAACCCAACTAAATGGTCAGCATGTGCATGAGTTACAACTCGTAGAGGACTGGTCTCATCAAAGGCATCACACGCTACTGAATTTCCTAATAAAATTGCTCCCCGATCTGATATACTGGATCTTAAAGTCAAAATTTGTTCTCCAAATTATTCGGTTTTAGGGGTAAGCCACATTATTAGTGATTCTGGTTCATCACAGTTTATTTTTATTCGAATAGGTCCTAAAGGCGATTCACTTTTTTCTTCGGAGAAAGAAACGTGATTAGCAAACGCTACTTGTTTATTTAAAAAGAAAACGATGTTTGTTCCTGATATTCCCTTAAATAAAGCTCTTTTTGCAGCGTTGCGAATTTGGTCTAACCGAAGTATATCTCGAAACCTGAATAAAGATTCTTTCCCATTCATTTCTACTTGCAATATTTTTGAATTATACCCTGTTTTGATATTTGATTTGATATTTCCGAAAATATTTGAAACTGCTTTTTCTACTTTTTCCTCGTTCTCTGTAAGTTTTATTTCTGTTTGGATTGAAACAGTTACAATGTCCATTTTTTTTCAATTCTCTGTAACATTTTATTACATTTATTTTTTGTCTCTTCAATGTCATGATCGTTGATTACTATATACTCAGCCAACGCGATAACATGTCCAAGACCAATATTTAATTCACGAATATCTCTTTCTTGAAATATTTTTGGATCTTTTGGATCATCACTACGACCTCTTTGATTTAAGCGTTTGTATCGGGTTTCTGGTGAAGAATGAATGGCAATAAGATTAAAATTAGAAAAATTTTTTTTAAAATAATTTAATTCATTTAAACTTCGCAATCCATCAATAATTATCTTTTTAAAAGGTAATTCTTTAATTTTTGGTATGCATTTTTCGGCAATGATACTATTTCCCCCTTGAAGTCTTAAATCAAGCATTACTTCTCCAACATTTTTTGGGTTTAGTTCTAATCCCCTTTTTTTAGTTTCTTCTCTAATTATATCCCCCATTATAATAATTCCAAATCCTCTTTTCTGAGAAACATCAACAAATATTGATTTGCCTGAACCAGGCATACCTACTAAGCCCACAATAAGTTTATCAGCACTCATGTTATCCACTTTTACTTGCTATTAACTTTCATTAGAATTAAAAAGCATTTATGGATGGCAAAAATAAGATTAATCTGAAGGGATAAAAATATTGAAGACAACTCGTTGTTTTTTAGCTTTTGATCTAGAAAATAATGAAATATTAAGGAAATTAGTAAATGTTCAAAAACTTATTTCCAAGACAGGTACTAATCTTAAAATTATAAACCAGCAGAACCTACATTTTACACTCAGATTTTTAGGAAATATCAATACTGATTTAATTGAAAAAGTTTCAGTAAAGATGCAAAAAATCATATTTACTTCCTTTTCTATAGAACTCAAAGGAATAGGCGTTTTCCCGAATTTATATTCTCCACGAATTATTTGGGCTGGAATTGCTGAAGGAACAAAAAAAATGAACAATATATTCGATCAAATTGAGATTCAATTAAGACAACTGGGTTTTAATCCGGATTATAAAGGTTTTTCACCCCATCTTACCCTTGCTAGAGTCAAATATGGTAAGAATAACGATCAATTAACAACTTTTTTAAAAAATTATGTTGAATACAGAATTGGTACCGTAAACCTAAATTGCATCCAATTGAAAAAAAGTGAATTAATGCCAACTGGACCATTCTATACAACTATTAAAAAATTCTATTCAAAAGTTGAGGTTTAAACAATATGGAAAAATTAATTCCAATAATAAATCAAGTTCTAGCTGATATTGTACCTCGGGAATCGGATAGAAAAAAAATCGAAACTTTATCTCAAGAACTTGAAAAAAAACTTGCAATAGAATGTGAAAAAGCTGGTATTGAAGCTACAATAGGTATTGAAGGTTCAATAGCTAAAGATACTTGGCTACTAGACGATCCAGATATTGATGTTTTTATTCGTTTACCCATAACAATACCTAAAGAAAATTTTGGTGAAGATATCTTAAAAATAGCAAAAAAAGCTACAAAAGGCTCTAAACAGGTTCAGAGATATGCAGAACATCCGTACCTTGAAGCTTTTATAAACGATGTTCGCGTGAATATAGTTCCCTGTTATCAGGTAGATATTGGTAACTGGAAAAGTGCAACCGATAGAACACCATATCATTCAAAATATGTTAGAAAACACTTAAATCAAGAATTAAAAAACCAAGTTCGACTACTAAAGAAATTCTTTAAAGGAATAAATGTTTATGGTGCTGAAATAAAGACTGGTGGTTTTAGTGGTTATCTTTGTGAATTATTAATATTACATTATCGCTCTTTTATCAAAACTCTTGAAGCTTTTTCAAACTATAAAAAACCTATCATTATAGACCTGAAAAATTTTTATAAAGAAAAAAAAGTAGACTTAGTTTTGCTTTTTTCTGATCCTTTAATAGTGATCGATCCTGTAGATAAAAATCGAAATGTTGCCTCCGCACTTACTTCAGAAACACTCTATGAGTTAGTTGGTGCTACAAGAGCATTTCTTAGGAAACCAAATAAAGATTTCTTCTTTCCTAAAAAGATAAAAATCTTTTCGAAGGATACTTTGTTATCTAAGTTTGAAAATCGAGGATCTTCGATTCTGTTTATTCAGCTAAATAATATACATGCGGTTCCAGATGTATTATGGGGCCAACTTTTTAAAACTCAAAAATCGTTAATAAAATTATTAACAAATAATGACTTTACTATCTTACAAAATGCTATTTGGTCTGATGAAAAATCTCTCATTGTATTTATTATTGAGGTTGAAACACATATTTTACCAAAAATAAAACAGCATTTTGGGCCTCCTCTAGAATTCAATGAACAAAGTATTACTTTCTTGTTAAAATATGTAAACAATACCTCAGTAATATCCGGACCTTTCATACAAAACAACAGATGGACCATACTTCTTAATCGAATTTATTCGAATGCAGTTAGTCTTTTAGAGGAAAAATTATTAACGGATAATAAAAATATTGGATTTCCAAATTTGATTTTAAAAGCAATCAAAGAAAACCTTAGAATTTTTATTAATAATGAAATTGTTGCTTTATATCATGATAATCCTGATTTTGCTGCTTTTATTACTAGCTTTCTTATTGGCAAACCTTCTTGGTTAAAATCCTATTATTGTTAAAAGAATTAAAATAATGCTCAAAAACCAACAATAAAACGCAAATAAATAAAATTTTTTAATAATTAAACTTTTCTTTAGAATTATTAATGAAAAATACCCTACTATTATCGAGACAATTATTCCTGCGGAGATTTCAATTATGTCTAAACCGGCAAGATTTAGAGCTTCTCTTTGGTTAAAAAACGTGTAACTAAAAGCGCCTATTATTGCAGGAATTGAGAGTAAAAAAGAAAACTTGAAAGAAATTTCTTGTTTTAATCCTAGTAATAATGCCACTGCAATTGTTAAGCCGCTTCTTGATATTCCTGGGATTATTGCAACCCCTTGAGCAATACCTATTTGCAATGCTTCATAGTAACCCAGTTTATTTTTTTTCCCATTGCCATATTTTGAAAAAAATAACATTATTCCACAGAAGATATACGCTATTGCAATGGTTGAAATATCGTGAAAATATAAATCAATTAAATTGTTAAATAATAAACCTATTAAGGCAATTGGAATAGTTCCGATAATGATTAATGGAACCATTTTTCCATTTTCTGTTTTAAATTCCCATTTATAAACTGAATAAATAATCTTTTTAATATCTACTCGGAAGAAAAAAAGAGTTACTATAAGGGTGCCGATATGGAGGATTAAATCAAAAAATAATGGTAACTCTAAGCCCAAGAAATACTCTGCTATTCTTAAATGACCTGTGCTTGATACTGGTATCCATTCTGTAACTCCTTGAACAAATCCAAGTACTATAGTTTCTATAGGAATCATTTATTCTCTATTCTTCTTTAGTTATTGAGTAACGGAATGATACCAGCTGATAATGTATTCTGGGAGGTTCAATCCTCTAAGAGCTAATCTCTCTGCTAGTTTCACAGGTAAAGGACTTAACACATAAGCTGCTCGTGTGTAAAATCTTCTTGGAGTTCCTTTTATTATTTCTTCATCCAAAACTATGTTAAAATCTGATTTTTTTGCTAGACTTGATTCTTTATTTGTTGTTATTGATAATACCTTTCCATTGAATTTCTTCATTACATCACACCATATGTTAACTGGTTTTGTCTCACCAGTAAATGACATAAGAATTTCAAGATCCCCAGCTCTAGGGCGTGGTGTATTTACTCCTCTAGTAACATAAACGTTATCGCCTAAGAAACTCTTGATGTGAAACAATCTTATTCCTGTCATTTTAGCAATTTCGCCAGCTGTACCTTTTCCTCCAATGAAAACATCAGTTCTTTTTTCAAGAAGATCAACCAATTTTGTGTATGTTTCTGATTTTATATTAGTGTCAATTATAGCTCCTATTTTGTCAAATTCTTCCCTGCAGAGTTTGAATACATCATTTATTTCAAGATTTCTAAAAATGGCTTCAATCATCATACAAAGTAGTTGAAGTGTACCTAATTCAAAAACATCTCCCATCATTCCAGTTTCACTGTATCCAAATGATGGTTTAGATTTTCCTCGGCCTTTAATGTGGACTACATGACCATACTGACGAGTTATTTGAGCCAAGGGGGACTCTAAACCAGATGTCATTAAACCCATAGTAAATTTTGAAGTATTATTATCCTCAATATATCTTGCGAGATCTTGAGCCATTACCAAGGGATCATCTGAATAACCACTACCAGAATTCATTAATAATAATATTTTTTTGTAACGTCTTTGTAAATCAGCCGCAGCATCATACATGTTTTTTCCTGGAAAACCTGGATCATCTGGAGTTATTACCACCTTATTTCTCCATCCTAGTTGACTAAGCGCGATTTGACTCATAGCTGCATTAAGAGAATGTAGCGATCTGCCTGATCCCCCACAAACCACACAATCAGCCGCTTTCAATGCTGTATATAATGGTGCTAGACTTTTTCGTCTAACACTGAGAATATTGTCCCTAATTTTGTTAACATAACCAATAGTGCTGATTTTCTTTTTAATAGTAATATCCCTCACTTCAACAATTTTCTGAATTCTACATACTATATTATTCTATCACTTTTTATTTTAAGTCATCTAAACTATTATTGTTATGCAATAAATAATTGCGTTTTCAAGAAAAAAAAGAGCTACTACTTCGATAAAGGTTTTTAATTTGACAAACGCTTTATATTAACTGATTTTAACAGGCAATAATGGAGATTGAAGCATATGTTGTCAGAAATATTGCAAAAAGACTTAGACTCCTTAAGAAAAATGGCGTTAGATCAAGGTGCTATCGATGTAGCTATTATTGGAACTGACAAAATAGTTGTGGAAGACAGAATTGTGTTTAAGTGCAGAGTTGGATGTGTTAATTATGGAATAACTCTGTCTTGTCCTCCTTATACCCCCACCGCTCTGAGGAATTCAAGAAAATTGTAAGTGAATACAGTTATGCTCTTTTCATGAAATTTGGGTCAAAAGCTCAAGCCGATTCAGAGTTAGCAAAAAATCTATCAAAACCTAGTAATGATTTATCTATTTCAAAAGAATTGAGTAAAAAAGTGAAAAAATTCTGGGATTTATGGAATGAGGATAAATTACAACATTTATCAGTTGTGTTAGAGATTGAAAAAGTCGCTATGCGAAAAGGATATCCGCTAGCAACAGGACTAGTTTCAGGTTATTGTCAGTTGTGTGAAAAATGTACTCTAGATCGAGTAACATGTCCTCATCCAACAAGGTCAAGATTTTCAGAGGAAGCGGTTGGTGTAAATGTACAGGCAACAGCAAAAAATGCTGGAATAGTTTTTACTTTTCCGTTTAAATTAAATCCTGAATCCTTTGCCCTAATCTTGATTACCTAAACTGTTTTTTCTCATTTTTATTACATAGAACTTGTTTTCTATCATAGAAAGGATTATGTTATATTTCAATATTTTTTAATCAAGAGGGGTGTTTAAATTTAAATTATTACTTGACGAAATGTATGCAGGTCTAAAGGAATATTTTGAGACTTTGGGTTATTCTGTATTAACTGCTCAAGAAGTTGGTTTAAGAGGTTTAAAAGACAAAGATGTTGTTGAATATGCCTTAACCCATGACTTGATTTTAATTACTAGAGATCAAAAACCTGCGGAACTCGCTGAATTAACGGGGACAAAATATCTGCTTATATCTAATTTGATGATTGCCAAGATTGCAGATGAACATTTAAAAGAAAAATATTTTAAAAACTAACTTGTTAACTCAAATTAGTTTCATTTTTTTTTATTTTTAACTAGGTCTCTCCCGATCTTTGGTTCAAAAAATCAGACTTAGTTAATTGTCAATTTTGATGTTTCTAAGATATTTATTCCACAAATAGGACGATGCATATCCCGCTACAGCTCCACTTATTGGGCCCATTACTAGAACCATTATTTCCAGAATTTGATTATTACTAATTATGTTAAGTCCGATTGATGTAGAGTAATAACTTATTATTGCTATTAATGATGTACTTAGAGACAAAGAAATAATGAGTCGATTTTGATTAACACCTTTGCTCGTAGCATTCACTTTTAATCCGTAAAGCGAAATATCAACCAAAATACCATATAAGAAAATAAACGCAAAAGAGAATGGGACTGCTGGTCGCCAAAGACCTGTTAATACGCCTCCAACTGCTCCAACGCTTGTTGCTCCCCATTTTTTTAAAAAAAATGCGCCTAACACAAGGAATATGGCATCTACTACTATCAGTAGTTTGTCAACTGGAGGAGGTACAAAGACTCTAGTAATGAAAATTACTGACCCAAAAAGTGAAGTAATTATTATTTGCTCAGCTTTATGCAACAGATACCACCTTATTATACTTCGGATCTTTTCATTTTAATCTAAATGTACCATTCAACTTCTTTAAATTTATCTTAATTTTAATGCTTAAATTAATGGCCATGTTTTTTAACAAAAAACTATAAAATGATTATCTACTGTCATACCTAAAAGTTCTAATATTTGACTGATAGGTGCTTAAAGGGGAATCGGATGAGCACTCATGCAGAAGATTTGAAGCTACGCTTAATGACAATTGAGCTTCTTAGAACGGCTAAATATAAGCGGAATATTACCTATCGTGTTTTATCTGCAAAAACAGGATTACCTGTTACTGTTTTGAGTAGATACGCAAAGGGACATGTTCTTCCAAATACAAGTAGAGCTAAAGATTTATGGAAAATTTTAACTAAACTTGTAGGTCTGGAAACAGAACTGCGAAGCAGAATTAGATTTGATGAAACAGGCTATTTTGATAATACAGATATTGTGGGAGATTATAATATCCTTCAACAAGCTGCAAATTATGCTTTAGCTAATTTTGCGGGAAAACGAGTTACAAAAATACTTACCGCTGCAGTTGATGGTATACCACTAGCAACCATGGTGGCCAACGCATTAGGTGTAAATTTAATTTTAGCGAAAAAAAATAAGGAAGTTGGAGTTAAAGCGTTTCTTGAAGAAACGTATATTCTAGGTAAGTATTCCGGTGTTACTGTTACATTATTTATACCAAAAAATTCCATCAAAAAACGCGATAGTGTACTGGTTGTGGATGATATGATAAAAAGTGGTGATACACAAGAAGCACTTGTACATCTTGTTAAAAAAGCAAGAGCTGAAATCTCAGGTGTTTTTTCATTAATAGCTGTTGGAGATGAATGGAAGAAAAGATTAAAGTTTAGTAATAATGCTCCCGTTGAAGTTGTAACCTATTTAAAATCTCCTTTTGAATGATTTTTTTTAAATGTTCTTGGAATGAATATTATGCGAACAATAAAATGGGATAATGGAATTGTAACTACCCTTGATCAAACAAAGTTGCCTCATGAAGAAAAGATTTTGGAAATTAAAAATCTAGATGAAATGGTTGAAGCTATTAAGAATATGAGAGTAAGAGGTGCTCCTTTGCTTGGTGCTTCTGCTGCTTATGGATTGGCTTTAACTGCTTTTAATTCGACAGCTAACAGCAAAAAAGATTTATTAAATGAATTAGACTTGTCAGCAAAAACTCTAAAAGCTACTAGACCCACTGCTGTAAACCTTTTTTGGGCATTAGATCGAATCTTAAAGAAAGTCAATGATTTGAATAAATCTCTCAAAGAGACAAAAGATCTAGTAATTCAAGAAGCCCAAACAATATCAGATGAAGACGCGAAAGCAAATAGATCTATCGGGAAGCATGGTGCTGAATTGATAAACGATGGTGATGTTATATTGACTCATTGTAATGCTGGTGCTTTGGCTACGGTTGAATACGGAACCGCTTTAGGTGTAGTAAGAGCTGCTTGGGAACAAGGAAAAAAAATAAAGGTAATAGCGACTGAAACACGTCCGTTATTACAAGGAGCAAGACTTACCGTTTATGAGTTAAAAAGGGATGGTATTCCTGTTAAACTAATAACGGATAGTATGGTTGGTTTTGTTATTCAAAAAAAAATGGTAAACAAAGTCGTGGTCGGTGCAGATCGTATTGTTAAAGATGCTATTATTAATAAAATTGGTACATTTGGTATTGCTGTAATTGCACATGAATATAAAGTACCCTTTTATGTAGTCGCTCCTAAGTCAACGTTTGATTTAAATAAAAAATCCCAAGAAATCATAATTGAAGAAAGAAAACAAGAAGAAGTGACACATTTTGATTCAAAACTCATTGCACCTTCTGGTGTGAAAGTTTTCAATCCAGCATTTGACATTACTCCATATAAATATGTGTCAGCAATAGTTCATGAAGATGGGATTTTCTATAAAAAAGACTTTAATATTTTTTAGAAAAAAATTATTTTACAAACTATTAACTAAATTTTTATCAAAAACCAATTTCATTATACTAATGTTTTTTTTAATAATACCAAATTATTTTTTTCGGCTCAATAATATTCAAATTTCTGATTAATATTAATGTTAATTGTTGTGGGTTTGTATGGTTTTTTCATTAAAATTACCCAATTTATATTAAAGAATTATTAGAAATTAATTGAAATCAAAGTGTTTTTATTAATTGGTAATTTTTTATCGAAAACGAAAAGTATACCTGTAAAAAGTTAACTACTTCATGATGTGTTAATATAAGTTGATCCAAATGACCGAAGAAACAAATAATCTGGCTAAATCAGAACTTATGAGTAAAGGTGTAGCTCTGGAAAAAGGTGTTGAGGTAACGGAAAAAAGTAGTGTTGATTCCCTTTCTTCGAGAGGATACGGGACAATTGAAAATAATTCCCTAATTCTAGCATTTTATGAAGCATTATATCTTTTAGATAAACGTATCCTGGAAATTAAATCCAAAAAAGGTGATATACTAGATTTTCAGACAATTTTGCGTTGTTATGAGAAAATCAATGAGAATGCTTGGATAAATTATCTAGTTTATCGAGACTTGAGAAGTAGAGGTTATGTGGTCAGAGGAGGTTTTGGAACTGGAATTGATTTTAGAATTTATGAAAGGGGTTCTTATGGGAATACTGTTGCTTCTACACTTATTTTAAGTACCCAGGAAGGTAAGCCAATAACTGTAGATTATTTGATTAACATAATGAAGAGATGTCAGAGTCAAAAAAAAGAGTTAGCCTTAGCTGTGATGAATCGACGAGGCGAAATAGTCTATTATTCAGTTTCTAAGTTAACATTTGCTAAACAAGGTAATGTGTAATGCCTGATTTTAAACCTGTACGAGGAATGAGAGATCTCTTAATTGAAGAAACAAAGCAATTAAACTTGATTATTAGCAATGCTAGGAAAGTAGCAAAATACTATAACTATGGAGAAGTGACCACCCCGATCGTTGAATCTCATGAATTGGTTAGTGCTAAATCAAGTGATGAAATCCGAAACAGAATGTTTACCTTTCAGGATCTTGGCGATCGCACAGTTGCCCTCAGACCAGAGTTTACTGCTTCAATAGTTCGACTAGTTACGACTGTATTAAAAAAAGCTCCAAGACCTATGCGACTTTTTAGTGTAGGTAGTGTTTATCGTTATGATGAACCTCAACGTGGTCGTTATAGAGAATTTTGGCAATCAAACTATGAATTAATGGGTTCAAACAGACCTGAAGCTGATGCTGAAATGATCTTGCTCACTAGTTATCTTCTCAAATCTCTAGGTTTAAAGAATTATTTTTTTAAAGTGGGTCATATTGGCATAGTGAAAGGTATTCTTGATCAAGAACAAGTTGATGAGAAAACTCAAAAAGAAGTTTTGCATCTAATGGATAAAAAAGAATACGCAGAAGCCTTTAGTCAATTAAAAAAAGATAATGTTAAATCTGTTCTTCAAAGTTTGGTTGAAGTAAAAGGTGATGACATATTCAAGATCACTGAAGAAATGAGACTTCAAGTTAAAGATTATAGTAAAGCAAAAGATGCTGCTATCAATTTAATTGAAATTTTAAAGCTTGTAACCAGTAGTGGTTGTTCTATCGATTCAATACAACCAACTTTTTCTCGAGGTTTAGAATATTATACAGGATTAATTTTTGAAGTTCAAGTTCCAGAATTGGAGATTTCTTTAGGTGGTGGAGGAAGGTATGATCGATTAATTGAACTCTTTGGAGGGATTTCAACCCCTGCTGTTGGTGTAGCTCATGGTTTAGATCGAATAAATCTTGCTTTGCAAATACAAGGTTTTGAATCCGGAGATAAAAAAATAAAAAAAATATTTGTAATACCTATATCTGAAGATCTAAGAATCAAAGCACTAAATATAGCTGAAGAATTAAGAAATTCTGGACTATTTGTTGAGTTGGAAGTTATGGGTAGGAAAGTGGGTAAAGCTCTAGAGTATGCCAATAAACTCAAAATGGATTATGCTATAATTGCTGGAAAATCAGAATTAAAAGAAGGCTCAGTGGTTTTGAGGAATTTGATTAAACATGAACAAACTACTGTTAAACTTGAAAACTTGTTAAAGAAAATCCAAGAATAAAAAAAATTGGTTAAGCCCTTATTGGGCTTTTCTTTCTATCTATAGTCTTTGAATGTATCTATTTACTTCCCATTCTGTTACCTGTGTGCGGTATAGGTCCCATTCTTTTCTTTTCTCAGTTAAGAAGTTTTTAAATGAAACATCTCCAAGTATTTGGTGTACCATTTCACTTTTTTCCATTTCATCTAATGCTTCTCCGAGTGATTCTGGTAGTGAAATAATTCCAGCTTTTTTACGTTCTTCGTGACTCATTTTATAGACGTTTAATTCTACTGGTTCACCTGGATCAGTTTTGTTTTTTATGCCTTCTAAGCCTGTGGCTAATAGTACTGCAAATTGAAGATATGGATTTCCTGAAGGATCTGGACATCGTATTTCGCATCTAGCTGCACCTTTTCTTCCCCCAAAATTGGGAACTCTAATGAGGGGTGATCGGTTTCTGTGAGCCCAAGCAAGATAAACTGGAGCTTCATATCCTGGCACCAAACGTTTGAATGAATTAGGCCATGAATCTAAAACTGCGCACATTTCTCGTCCATGTGCAAGTTGTCCTCCGATGAAGTTTAATCCAGTCTTTGAAATGTAACCTGTTTCAGGAGTATCAGCATAAAACTTATTTTCAGTTAGGTCTAAATTCCAGAGACTCTGATGTATGTGCATTCCTGATCCGTTGATTCCTGTAAATGGTTTGGGCATGTAAGTTGCTATGTAACCATTTTGGGCTGCAACGACTTTTGTGATCATCCTCATGGTTAATGCTCTATCTGCGGTTATTAGCGCTTCATCGTATTTGAAATCGATTTCGTTTTGTCCCAAAGCTACTTCGTGATGGGAAATTTCTATTTCTATACCAAATTGTGTAGCTGTATCAGCGATATCTCGTCTAATTCCATCAGTTAAATCTCCGGGATTAAAGTCAAAATATCCTGCCATATCAATTGGAGTAGGTGCTGATTTATCGTTTTTTTTGACTAAGAAAAATTCTTGTTCCGGAGCACAGAAATATGTTAATCCGACTTCTTTAGCTTTTGTTATGGCTCTTTCAAGTATAAACCTCGGATCCCCTTCAAACCTTTCATTTTCAGGAGTGTATACATCGCAGATAAGCCTGCAAGAGGACCTTTCCTTACTTCTCCATGGAAGTGCTGCAAATGTTGTTGGGTCAGGGTAAAGTACCATGTCTGATTCTTCGATTGGTCGATAACCTGTTATTGAAGAACCATCAAATGACTGACCGTTTTCAAAGATGCTGGCGATGTTTTTTGCAGAAACAGCTAGATTTTTTATTATGCCATTTATATCAGTAAATTGTAATCTAACGAATTTTATTTCGTATTTCTTTATTTGTTTACACGTTTTTACAACGTTCTCTTCCCAAACTGAATCTTTAAAATTCTTCATTTTTTGCGACTCCAAATTGACTTCCTAAATAATTATCATATGTTATGGAAAAAGTAAATATAATGAACGTATATAAGTATATCTATATTTTTATTGTATGAATGTTCAATACTTTGATAAAATTTTAAGCTTATCTTTTAGTCTTTTTATTGTCGATTATACAATTTTTGATCCATTTTGTTATCTGTTTATTTTTCTCTCCTTAAAAAATCGCCAAGATCTAAAATATTATTAACAACGGCTTCACCTTTGTTTGGTTTCTTGTCTAAATCAAAAATTATTTCTCCAAATCCTAGACAATCCTCAAAATTGTTTAGTACTAGTGTTATGGCTCCTTTTTTAGTATCTCCCTCAACCTTTAGTATTCTTTCTCTGAAAATATCCTTGCCGTAAATAAACAGCCATGCTGCTTTTTTATCTATAATCACTTTGTTCGTTTTCTGTTTTGAGAGAATAAATAACAAATTAAAACTTGGAATGAATTTTCCTTGTTTATTTTCTCCAAGATATATTCCCGCATAAAAAAAATTAGATTGCGAGTTTTCATGTAACTTTTTATTAATTAAGAACAATTTACCTTTTTTATTTAATACATTTTCAGAACCAAATGAAATTTTGCTTCCAAGCTTTTGCATAAAATCCTTAATTAAATTCATTAGTTTACCACTTTCTTCTAAGTTTGCATACAAAAAATCCTTGAGTTTTACCCGGCCATATTCTTCGCGATCGAGCTACCGTATTATTTAGTTTTTTTCCAAATACGCTAATTGCGCCTTTTTCTCCATAGCACTCAATTTTATCTATCCTTAAATTTAGGTTTGCTATAGCCCAATCCATATTTAACTCGTTTTCTTCCGGTTCCAAAGAACATGTTGAATAAACAATTTCACCATGATCCTCTAAACAATCGGTGCATTTTATCAATAATTCCCTTTGTAACCTTGCATTTTGTTTTATATCTTTAATCGTTCTTCGGTTAAACCAATTTTTGTCCATAGTAAAATTTCCTGAACATGGAGCATCGATAAGAATTCGGTCAAATTTTAGATTCAAAAGTGAACTTTGTCTAGCATCAAATAAGTAAACAATCGAGTTAGATATATGACACCTTTCTAGATGATTTGCCAAAGCTCTTAAACGTCTTTTATTTATGTCTAATGCAACAATTAAGCCAGTATTACCCATTAAATCTGCTAGTTGAACAGTTTTTCCACCAGGAGCAGCACAAGCGTCTAAAACTTTTTTTCCTTTCATTTTTGTAAATAGAGAAACAGGAATTTGTGATGCAGCTCCCTGTATTGAATAAAATCCTAATAAATATTCAACAGTAGCGCCTACAGAAGTTTTAGATTGAACTATCCAATAACCATTTTTTAGAAATGGGATTTGTTCTAATTTAACTCCAGATTTTCTTAATCTTCTTAACAATTCTTCTGGTTCAATATTATTTCTATTTATCCTGAACGCTTGATTAGGTCGAACATTAACAAAATTCCAACCCAGATGCTTATATCTATTAATAAAAAAATCTCTTTTAGACATTAATTATATCTAATGAATGTTTAACAAAAAAATCTTTTGTAAATTATAAAGCCAAAATCCGAGAACTATTTCAATTTTAATCATTTTAGCGATAAAAATGATTTATTATTTTTTGTTAAAGATTCAAAAACCATGCCATAAAGTTAATAGGTTACCCTCTTAATTTTCAGATAGCTTGTCTCTGGAGAAGAGACTTAGAATGGTTAAATCCATTAAAAACGAGAGATTACTAATAAAAATTAATCACGATTGGAGAATGTGTAATTATGGTTCGTTATAAACAAGCTGATGAAATTGTAAAATTAATGAACAGTCCTAAAATAATAAGAAACACAAGTATTATTGCTCATGTTGATCATGGAAAAACAACTCTTGCAGATAGTCTTTTGGCAGCTGCTGGAATAATTAGTAAGAAAACTGCTGGTCAAAAACTATTTTTAGATTCATGGGATCTTGAACAGAAACGACAAATGACAGTTTTTGCGTCAAATGTTAGTTTAGCTCATACATATAATGGGGAAGATCATTTGATCAATCTTATTGACACTCCAGGCCACATTGATTTTAGCGGTGCTGTAACAAGAAGTCTAAGAGCTGTTGATGGCGCATTGGTTGTTGTTGACGCAGTTGAAGGTCCTATGACTCAAACAGAAACCGTTTTGATGCAAGCCCTTCGTGAACGAGTTAAACCGATATTATTCATTAACAAAGTAGATAGATTAATAAAAGAAATCAAATTAACTCCCGTAGAGATACAAGCTAAATTTGCAAAAATTATTATGAGAGTTAATAGATTAATACAAAAATATGCGCCAGTTGAACACAAAAAAGATTGGCTAGTTAATATTGCATCTGGAAAAGTAGCGTTTGGTTCTGCTCTCCATAAATGGGGTTTGAATCTTACACACATGAAAAAGAAAGGTCTGAATTTTAAGGATATTATTGATGCATATACTGGTGACCCAGATGATATTGGAGCAAAAGTTGATACCCTAAGCAAGAAAGCTCCTCTACCTGAACCAATATTGGATATGTTCATTGAACATTTGCCTAATCCTTTACAGGCTCAAAAATATCGACAAAGTAAAATTTGGCCAGGTGATGCTGATAGTGCGGTAGGTAAAGGAATGGCTGCTGTTGATCCCAAGGCTCCATTGCTAATGTGCATTTCGACAATAGAGGTTGATTCGCACAGTGGAACTGTTGCAATAGGTCGAATATACAGCGGGTCTGTTCGAAGAGGTAAAAAAGTTCAGCTTGTAAGTAATCATCAGAACGGTACTATTCAACAAGTTTTTATGAGCATGGTTACTGATCGTGTTATTGTGGATACTATTCCTGCTGGAAATATTGCTGCAATTTCTGGGTTGCCTTCAATTCGTGTTGGGGAGACAATTGCTGATGAAGGTATTGAGGTTAGCCCATTTGAAGGATTGAAATATGTTACAGATCCCGTTGTAACGGTTGCGGTTGAACCTGAAGACGTTAAAGATTTACCACTTTTTGACAAAGTAATGCATAAATTAACTACAGAAGATCCAAACTTGCACTTTAAAATGGACAAAGAAAGTGGCGAATTTCTGCTTAGCGGTATGGGTGAACTACACCTTGAAATTACTGCTTATCGAATGCAAGAAGAGGGCTTGAAAGTAAAACTTAGTAAACCCATAGTTATCTATCGTGAAACAATTAGTAAACCCTATGAAGGGCGTTCTGTAATGGGGAAAAGTCCTAATAAACATAGCAAACTTTGGATTACAATCGAAAAACTATCCGAAGATGTTATTGTAGCTCTTAAGGAAAAGAAAATTACTGAAATGCAAACTCGCCTTGACCGTCAAAAACTTCTAAAATCTTTAGGTTGGTCCACACATGATTCTAAAAACGTTTTGGTAATCGAAGAGAACAATATGTTAGTAAACAGAATTAAAGGAAGACAATACGTTGATGAAGTCTTAGATCATGTGAAAACTGGATTCAGAGAAGCCCTTCACACTTCACCATTAACTAAAGAACCAGCTTATGGGATAAAAATCAATATTGAAGATATCACTGTTCATGAGGATCCTGTTCACAGAGGACCTGCTCAAATACTTCCAATGACTTGGCGTCCAATTTGGTGTATTATTTTATTAAGCAAACCAAAACTGTTGGAGCCTCTTTTGAGTTTTGAGTGCAAAGTACCAGCCCATTTTGTTAGTTCAGTAATTGCTCTTGTTCAGAAAAGACGTGGAAAAATATTAGAAATGCCAACTGATGAAGACATGATTACAGTTAAGGCTGAACTTCCAGTTTCTGAAAGTTTTGGAATTGCTGATATACTGCGATCTTCAACTCAAGGTCGGGCATTTTGGGCGACTCAATTTAGTCGTTGGGCTCTTGTCCCTGAACAGCTGCAACCTGAAATTATTCAAAAAATCCGTGAACGAAGAGGATTATCGCCTGAAATACCAAAAGCTAATGATTTCTATGAGTCCGAGTAGTTAAATTCTACTCTTTTTTTATTTCTTCTATTCTATGGAAAACCTTATTGGTAATTGCTAATTAGAAGTTGTTGAATTGCTATGTTGGTTGTTGGATTTTGTGGGAGTCCAAGAGAAAAAGCCACCGACTACGTTCTAAAGATGGCTTTAGAAGAAATGCGAAAACAGGGATTTGAAACAATTTTTTTCACTGTAAAAGGAAAAAACATTAACTTTTGTATTCATTGTGATTACTGCCTTAAGAATAAAGTATGCGTTTTTAAAGATGATATGCAAGAAGTTTATTCATTATTGAAAAAAGCTGACGGAATAATTTTCGCTACTCCAGTATACAACGGAGGTGTAAGTGCTCAGACTAAGGCTATTATGGATCGTTGTCGAGCAGCTGTGGCTGGTGAAAAAAACTTTTTTAAAAATAAAATCGGCATTGGTTTAGCTCTTGGAGGAGACCGTGTTGGAGGTCAAGAAGCAGCATTAACTCAAATTATAACTTTTTATATATTAAACGCTATTCGACCCATTAGTGGAGGTTATTTTGGTTCTAATTTGGGTGCCACCTTCTGGACAAAAGACACTTTAGAAGGTGTAAAACAGGATACAGAAGGATTTAGAAGTCTAAAAAAAACCTTGAAAAAATTCACTAATCAATTAAAAAATCTACAAGCTTAAGTTAATAAAGTGGTTAAAATGATTGATACTCAAATCAAGAAAAAGAAAAGAAAAATTGCTTGGGGAATAACAGGTGCTGGTGACAAGATTGCTGAATTTATAGAGGTTATGAAAGAACTTCAAAATGAATATCTTGATGTTATTGATATTCATGTTTTTTTATCTAAAGCTGCAGAACAAGTTTTAAAGTATTATCGGCTTGAAAAAGATTTGAAAGAAAGTTTTCGGAAAGTTCGAACAGAAATAAATTCGAATGCCCCTTTCCTTGCTGCTTGGGTGCAAATTCGTAAATATGAATTATTGCTTATTGCGCCTGCTACTTCAAATACTGTTGCTAAAATTGCAAACGGTATAGGTGATACAATGATCACTAACGCTGCTATTATGAGTCTTAAAGCCTTTGTTCCTGTTCATGTTGTACCAACTGATTACAAAGAAGGAACTGTTTCCACAAAATTACCAAATGGAAAAGAGATGAAATTACGCGTTAGAAAGGAAGAAGTAAATCAGGTTAAACAATTAAGCCAAATGGACGACATGTATATACTGGAAGGTCCGCAAGAAATTCGAAAGTTATTCAAGAAACACTTTGGATAATTATTTCTAAATTAGAACACTTTGTTCTTGATGAAACTTCTTATTTCTTTTTAGAAGTATTGGTATTTTCTACTATTTTTCTTCGATCTAGAAGTTAATGTTTTTATTTGAATTTGCTTTTGGAGGTATTGAAACAAATCCTTTCTTAATTGACTTTAGAATTTCTTCAATATCTAATGAAGCCCTAACTTCTGTATAGACACTGCATATTTCTGTTGGACTATGTGCGTCGCTGCCCGCTATTCCAGGTACTTTCATTGTTTTTGCTAATTTTTGAGCTTGCCTATTTGCATCAAGACTAGATTCCCCGTTTACTACTTCCACAGCATCAAATTTGTGATCTTTTGCTATATCTCCCATTCCGTATTCTCTATATGGGTGAGCAACAATTGATACTCCACCAACTGAATGGGTAAAATCAATTATCGCTTCAATCGTCCAGGGTTTCTTGGGAATTTCTGTAGTACCTAAAATTAGAATATCTCCTTGATTTGTGCTAATTTCTACTCCAGGTATTATTAGGATATCCGGATAAGGAGAAGCTAGTTTTATGGTTTTCTTTAATCCTTTGATTGTATTGTGGTCAGTAATCGCAACTGCTTTAACGAAGTTATGGATTACCAATTGATTTACAAGATTTTTGGGAGTAATAGTTGAATCATTAGAATATATTGTGTGAATATGAAAATCGGCATAAATCAATATTAATCGCTCAATTGTTTTTTCAAAATATTCTCTAAACAAGCTAAATTGTCTTTGTTTATTCCTGTATTTACTTCTAATTCTTTAAATTGTATTTTTTTAATTAAACACGTTTTTTTGCAAGAATCCACAATTTTGTTATCCCATCGAGAACTATCATTAAACAATATTACGGTTTTATACTGAAAATTCTTGATATATTCAGAAGCTGAGGTGGCAATATACTCTTTAGTTTCAGAATCAAAAGGAGTAGCAACCTCATTTTGCGAAAGTGGATAAACTTCATCAAGTTCTATTGGAATTATGCCAAAAGGTGCTGCATAAAAACAAACATGAACAATTTCTGATAGATTTCCTGTTGTTTTTTTGATTATTCTTTTTACTTTTTTATATCCCTGTGTATTGTGATATGGTTTTTTATGAGTTTGAGAGAGTAAAAGGAGAATTTTTGAATTAATTGGTGGTTGATAATTTTTTAACAGTTGATTTCTATAATGTAAAACTTCTGGTCTTGCTAATCCAACTGAACTAAAAAAGAAAAAGCCTCTTTTTTTTACTGCTGGACTAAATTTTTCTATAAATCCAGCATGCTCCTTTATTTTTTTCACTGCACTAAATAAAGCTGGGTGTGCATGTGTCCTCATTTCAACAAGTTCCCATAATCGACCTTCACGTATTGCTTGTTTTATGCGTTTAATTTCAGCTACACATACAAATAAGTTATGTTCTGCAAGAAATGTTTCAATTTCTTTTTTAGATCTATTTTGGACGTTTTTTGGTGTTTCTTTTATGCAATTGGGGCATGAACAAGGAAAATAATCTAGATTAGATAGTTGCCAAGTGCCATTTTCTGTCATGTATCTGTTTTGTCTGGCATACAAAGCATATGCAGCTGAATCAAAGAGGTCGCAACCCATTGCAACAGCTAGGGAAAACATGAAAGGATGTCCTGCGCCAAATAAGTGAAGAGGTCTGTTAAGTGGCAAATGTTTTTTTGCTGTGAGAATCATATCTACAAGTACGTCAAACCGATAATTTTCCATAACCTCAGTTGGGCTTCCTAAAGCATGTATTTGAAAGGGCATTTTTCCTATAGTTTTTGCAGATTCTGCTACTAAATCTAAATGTCTGCCTCCTTGAACAGGACCAACCCATAGTATGTTATCTTCAGTTTTTGTCTTAAAAAAATCTCTTGCTCTTCGCAATGTTTCTGCTACAGTTTCTTTTGCATGTTCTTTTGAGACTTTCCAACTGGTGGGAATATCAAGTATAGTAGCTATATCACTACCAATTCTTTTTTGATATTCTACTATTTCCTCCTGATTTACTTCAACCCCACCATACACTAATATTTGATAGGCTCCAGAATCTGTCATAATCGATCCGTTAAAATTTAAGAATTTATGTAATCCTTCAATTATTGGTTCTTTTTTAAAACGTTTTTTAAGAATATACGCATTTGTAATAACTGCTTCAAAACCAAACTCGTTTTTAAGTCTTGTTGGGCTAATAAGTTGAATGCTAGGATTTATAACTGGAAATAATAGAGGAGTCTCTAATGTGCCACTCTTTGTTTTTAATTTTCCAATTCTAGCCAGCAGATCTTTATGTTTTATTTCAAAGCTCATTTATCAATCTTATCAAACAGCTAGAGAACTAATAAAAAAATGTTGGCTATTTTTTTTATCAAATATTTAATCTTTTTTATGAACTCATTTTTTTTAATTTTAATTATTGTTTGATACTTGTCATCATATTTGTGAAGAATAGAATTTGAATAATTAGATGTTGACATTGAATTAGAGAATAGACTTTGATTAGACATCCTTATATCATTTGTTTTATTTTACTCCATTCATCATAGAGGAGCCAGATTATGGTCTGTGCAATTGAGATATTTAATAAACCACAACTTAAAGATCCAATTTTGATTGAAGGATTACCCGGAATTGGATTTGTGGCAAATATTTCTGCTCTGCACTTAATAAAAGAGTTAAATGCAACACTTTTTGCTAAAATTGTTTCAGCATCTTTTCAAGATATTTCAATAACAGCTGAAACTGGAGCAGTTAGATCACCTGTAAATGAACTTTATTATGTCAAAAGGGAAAACTGTGATCATGATCTCATAATTTGGTATGGTAATACTCAAGCGTTAACTACATTTGGTCAATATGAGCTATGCGGGAAAGTATTGGGTATTGCCAAAGAATTGGGATGTCATTTTGTTATTTCCATTGGTGGTTTCAAGAAAAATGAAGTAAAACAAGTTCCAACTGTCTATTGTGCAGCAACTGATAAAGAAACTATGAAAACTGTTTTGAATTTAGGAACAAAAACCATGGATGGTCACATATTTGGTCTTGCTGGACTCTTAATTGGAATGGGAAGACTTAGTGATGTGAAGGGATTTTCTATTCTGATTGAAACGCAAGGTATGTATCCTGATCCAAAAGCTGCAAGATATGCTTTGACAGTATTAAACAAATATTTGAATTTGACCATTGGATTTGAAGATATAGAACAAACAGCAGATATGACTAAAAAACTTCTTGAAGATTTTGGAATTATCCGAAAAATATCGGAAGAAAAGAAAAATGAGAAACAACAGATGCGTTGGTTTATCTAAATTTTATTCTTCACTTGCAAACTGATCATATACTCTTTGTACTCTTTCAGCAGCTGGACCTGAACCTTCAACTACACCTTTTTCAGTTAGTTTTATTTTATTCATTATCCAAATGAATCCTTTATCGTCATAGAGTTTAACCATGGTTGGAAATACTTTTTCGAGACGATTAGCTAGGGCTTTTAAATCAAAGGGTTTTTCAGTGCTTGAAATTTGTGCAACAACATTTCCACTTAAGAAAACCCTGTGAGCCATTTGACCTGTTTCATCTTTTGCTTCAGCAATACAAAGATTTAGACTTTCAGGATTTATTCCAATAAGGGTTCCAGTAAATTTCTTTCCATTAGTCGCTTCCACGATCACGGGTTTTTCTATCAATGCTGCGACTTCACTAAAAAATTTTCTTTGTGCTACAGACAACTTCAAATCTCCGTTACAATAACAAAATTACAGTACCACTATATATCTTTGATTTAGTTAAAATGTGAAAATTAAGATCCTGTTTAAGGTTTGTTACTTTTTTTTACCCTTTGTTTTTGAACAGCATACGTGTTAGCCGGAATGTCTCTTTCTACAACGTAGTTTACGCCTATCCAACTATTCTTTCCTACTTTGACTCCCGGCATAAGAATTGAGTGAATACCAGTTTTCACATTATCTCCTAAGATAGCCCCGAGTTTCCTTCTTCCGCTGTTAATTATTTTATTTAGTACTTTCATTTTTACTGATTTGGCATCAAAACGATAATTAGCGATAATTGTTCCCGCTCCTAAGTTACAGCTTTCACAAAGAATACTATCGCCAACATAAGATAAATGACCTACATGCGTTTTATCCATAACAATCGAATTTTTTATTTCACAAGCGTTTCCAATTCGAACATTTTTTCCAATACTTGTATGTGGTCTTATATAGCAATTAGGTCCAATATCACTACCTTCGTCAATAAAAGCTGGACCTTCAATATAAGCCCCTGAACGTATTCTCGCGTTTTTAGCTAATGTTACTTGACCTATTAATCGAGCGCCTTCTTCAACAATTCCACAAACTTCATGCTTTATTCTCTCTAAGATCCATTTGTTAGCTTCCAATAAATCCCAAGGTCTGCCAATATCCAACCAGTCATTATTAGAGATTTTTACTGCTTCAATTTGTTTTCCATCTTTAATGAAAAGAGATATTGCTTCTGTTAGTTCGTATTCCCCTCTAATTGATGGTTTTACTTGTTTAATTTGTCTAAAAATTTCTTTGGAGAATACATACAATCCTGCATTTGCTAAATTTGAAGGAGCACTTTTAAGATCAGGCTTTTCAATTATTCTTTTTACTTTTTGTTCTCTATCCACTTCTACAATCCCATAATTTTCAGGATTTTTTACTGGAATTACTGCCATCGCTCCATCCACTTTTTCTGTTTTAAAAGTTTGTATAATTTTTTTTAATGCATCTGAACTGAAAAGTTGATCACCATAAACTACGATAAAATCGTCATTTATCATTGATTCAGTTATACTTAATGCATTTCCAGTTCCAATCATTTTTTCTTGCTTTTTAAAACTAATTTTTAAATTAGATTTTTTTAAGCTTTTAAAATATTCTCGAATGGCCTCTCCTCTATAATTAGTTACAATTATTACCTCTGTAACTTCAGAATAACTTAGTGCTTCAATAATATGGTCAAGAATTGGTTTTCCACTAATTTTTATCATGGGTTTAGGTCTAGAGGATGTGATAGGTCCAAGTCTTTTTCCTTCTCCTGCAGCTAAGATTACCGCTTTCATTGATTCAAACCTCACTGTTTTCTTTTATTAACTTATTTCCTCTTTCAACTATGCTAGTTGCTATTTTTAATGATTCACCTTCAACTGTTAACCGAATGATAGGTTCAGTTCCTGATGCTCGAATTAGAAGCCAACCATTTTCTAATGATATTCTGATTCCATCAACCATTGAGGTTTCTATGAGGTTAGGAAAAACTTTTTTCATTTTTTGTTCTATACTCTTTACTATTTTGGTTTTATTCTTGTTATTGCACTGAATGTTTTCTCTTAAAGTTATAAATTTGGGAACTTCAGAAATGAACTCATTTAAGGTGACTTTTTTCTCTTCTAGAGCTTTTAACAATAATTTTGCTGAGAGAGGACCATCGGGACAATAATGAACTTGGGGATGTATCCAAGCACCACATGGTTCTCCACCAAAAATAGCGTTATTCTTTTTTATTGCTTCAGAAAGATAAACATCTCCAACTTTTGTTCTGATAACTTTTCCATTATGTCCTTTAGCTATTTTCTCAAAACACATTGAAGTCTCAACATTGGTGACGACTGTCCCTCCACCATTTTTTTGTAAAACATAACCCGCAAAAGCAGCTAATACTCTATCAAAATCTGCAAATTTTCCATCGTTATCAATAAAAGCTACTCTATCTCCATCTCCATCAAAAGCTATTCCAATATCCGAACTTAGAGCTTTAACAATTAGTGCTAAATCTCTAAGGGATTTTTTTGTAGGTTCAGATGCCCTTGCTGGAAAATTTCCATCTGGTTGAGCGTTTAGAACGGTCACTTTACATCCACTAGCTTTTAGCAATTTTGGACCAACACTAAAAGTAGCTCCACACCCCGGATCCACGATAATCTTCCATTTTTTTTGAAGATTTACAATTTTTTTTAGCTTTTCGAAATAAAGATGTGTAGCATCTGTTTTTGTGCATTTTCCCACATTTTTCCAATCTGCTAAACGATAATTTTTTTCTTGAATTCTTTTTTCAATACTTTGTTGTTGTTCATCTGAATAAGAAATACCGTTTTTATCAAAAATTTTTATTCCATTATATTGAGATGGATTATGTGATGCAGTTAACATAAATCCTATGTTGGCCCCCAATTCCTTTGTAAGATATGCTACAACAGGTGTCGGAACAATATCCAATACTTTAACATCGACTCCACAAGATAATAAGCCTGAAATCAGAGCTTCTTGCAACATTAAACCTGAAAATCTTGTATCTCTACCAATAATGGCTTTCTTTGCTTGAGAATAAGAGGCTACAGCTAAACTAACACTGCATGCTTTTTCTGGTGTTAAAAAACTGTTAACTATACCTCGTACTCCTGAACTACCAAATAGTTTACCCAATTGTTTTTAACGTCTCCCAATAGCTGCTATGTTTATCATTAATTATTTGTTTAGCTTAAAAAAATGATGTATTTGCAGTAATTATATAACCTGTTATTTGTTAATTTTTTTCAAGAAATTCAATAAGTCTATCTTGATTTGGATAGTTGCCATTTGGGTCAGTAAGGTAACATGCTGATATTGCATTGGCTAACATTAATCTCCTTCCATCAGATAGTAAGTTCATGTCAGCAAGAATATTTCCTGCATTCCATGCATCTCCAGCGCCTGTAGCTCTGAGAGGTTTAATGTTAAAAGTTGAAATGTTTGTTTCTTTTTTCTTAGTTATTGACGCTGAGAACGAAGATGTGTGAAGATCAATTCTAGCAGTTAATTTTTCAGCTAAAACTTTAGCAGCATATAACGCTAATTTCGTGTTTCTTTCTCTACCCTTCTTTAGTACTTGTTTATCCATTAAAGAGGCGTAGCTTATTGCTTCATTCTCATTGAGACTTAAAATATCTACAAAATTAGATTTTAAAACAATCTCCATTAGTTTTGGAATTTCTTTAACATTTGAGTTAGGATCTGCAGTATCATAGTAGGTTTTTCCTTTTCCATTTTTCTTTACCATAGAAAACACTTCTTTAGCAAGTTCTGTTCCATGTTTTTTTGTCCCAGCCCAGTTAAATAGACACACATAATCAGCATCTTTAATGAGCAAGTTATCTTCTTCAATTAGATCTGAAGCTTGAAAATTTTCCAAATCTCCAAGATCTCTTAACATAATATTTATTTTTTTATTTTCAACATTAAATTCTAAAGCTGTTGTTAACGACGCTTTCTTACCTATTTTAATATGTGAGAAATCAATTGGCGCATTTTTTAGGTGAGATCTGATTTTATTAAATCCATGCTCGTTTGTACAAACTATAGGTGTAACCTTAGCTCCCAGGGCAATAAGAGCCGAGGCTGTATTAATGGCGTTTCCTCCTTTAAGATCCATTTGTGAAATTCCATCAAGACTTCCTCCACTTTGCTTAATTATTTTATTTATTTTTAACGAAACATTCTCAGGATTATCTTTTAAATTGACGATTCGATCAAAGAAGAAGTCTGGCATAACAACTACTTTGGGTTTTTTATACTCTTTTTTTAAAAAATTTATCAATTCAAATTTGTTTTCTTCTATCGACAATTAAAAACCCCTTTTAGTATTATCTTACAAAAAGCTAAAATAACCTTTTCTAAGTTACAGTGGACACTAAGATGAACTTTGCAGGGTATCCTTAAGGAGTTAAAAAAAAATGAAGTATAAAATAGAAATATGTTTACTTTTGGCAGCGATTACTCTGTTTGGTTTAAGTGCTTTTTTCTACTCTTATAGACTAATAGAATCGGATGTTTCCTTAGGGTTAGGTTTGAATAGTTATCCGTATAGAGTTTATGCGTTAACTCTAGTTGGTATTGGTTCAGTTCTAATGTTGACGGCATCTGTGTCTTTTTCTAGGCATATCAAGAATTTGAGAAGCAAAAGTTATCAAATTTAACTTAGGAAATAACTAAGCAATGTCCATATAATATCTCCAAATAGTATGGCTATGATTAGACCGATTGTAACAAATATTAGCATTGGTAATCCTGGAGTAGCCCAAATGTGGTTAGTGATTTTTTTTGTTTCAATTCCTTCGCTGAGTCGATCAATTATTTCTTTTCTTCCTTCTTCTCTGGGAACAATAACGAGTTTTCTTTTAGGATTGTCATTGTTTTTTATTTCTATGTCTTCCATAGGGTAAATGTGCCATTTTTCTTTCAATTTTGATATTGGTAATCGATATCCTGTAATTAGAACGATTATCTTTTTTCCAATTGATTCTGTTTTTAAACTGCCTTCAAAGAATTCTTTTCCTTCTTTTAAGCGATGAATAATGTTTCTTAGAAGGATGTATCCTACACTTGCTGCAGCGATTAGCACTGAATTGCTAAAGATTACTATTGGGAAAAGAATTTGTGCAAGAGGTGATAGTCCTTGAGGCAATATTGGATTAAAGAGCATTTCAGTTGAGAATGGTAGAGCGAGGGCTATGCACATAAATGCTTTTGAATCGGCTCCACCAAATCCGCCTGAGTAGAATAATAAGAAAGCTATTAGAAAAGTTAATCCAACGCTTAATCCAAAATATGCTAGTTTTGATGGATCATAGAGCAGGAATTCAGTAAGTGATAATGCTAGAGCTATTGGGGCGTAGAAAATCCACACTTTATTAGTAACTTCTCTTGTTTTATAGTCGCTCCATGATGCAAAAAGTAGAAAAATTAGTGATATTACGACCTTTGATGCTATAAATATTGTTTGCATTTAGGAATTGTCTCCAATAGTTATAGAGTAACTACAATGTTCCTGGTTTTGAGTATTATTGTTTTGTCTTTGAATTTAAAAAAAAGAAAAAAAAGATTATTGTGGCGCTTGCTCTTGGAATGCCAAGGTTAGTTGACCAACTTCAGGCACTACTCTAAAGTAGTATGTTTCTCCAGCTGTCCAGGTATATGTGACATTGAAACTAACAATAGATCCGGCGATTAGAGATATTGGTGAAGTTGGTGTGGTTGATAGACTTTGAGTGGTTGATGATGACGCTCCAACATAAGTTCCTACAATTCGAGTGTTGGATATTCCAGAATTTCCTATGTCAATAGCTATCTTTTTTACTCCACCCTCTTCAATGAAGTTAACATTCGCTTTGTAGGGTAAAACTCCTGCCTGTTGAGTTGTTGAATCCATATATGTTGTTAGCCAAGCATAAGTTACAACTATAGCTGCAACCGCAATAACAATTAGTAATAAAGTTGCTAATATTGGTGAAATTGCTTTTTTTGATTTGAAGATCTTTTTTAAAGACATTTTTTTCATACCTGTTATTAATAGGTGAAACATAGATTTTGTATTTAATACATATGAAGTTTAGATACAGATTCAAAATTTCTTAGAATATTTACTCTTATTAATTTCCTGCTATCACTGTTATTGACGGGGTATGTTCAACAAGTATCCACAAGCCATTAGCTGAGCTTCCATCTGAGGTGTATATTGGAGTGGTGTCATCAAAAGTGACGACGGCTCCTTCAAAGGTTATGTCTAACGCTTCTGTGAATTGTACTTGTCTGAGTGTTACGGGTAGTAATTCTATTCTTCGATTGATTTGGTCAACTTCTATTGCTCCTGTAGGTGTTCCTGGAGAGGTTGTATCAAAGATGTAGAGTTTTAAAGTAGCTGAATCAGAGAACATTATTCCTACACCTTTATCTCCTGAAATAAGTTGACTCCAATGATGTTCCCATAAATCTTCTGAATATTTATAAAATGTACCAGAACCATCTGTAACAACAGGAACTCCGCTGGTTGTTCCATTTTCAGTTTGTGATTGAACAGAACTAATGGAGGTTGTCAAACTTATTGGACAAAAATCTGTAATTGTTCTTTGTTGAACAGAATCAATAAACATGTACCGAAGTTTGTAGGTGTAGTATGAAGCATTTGCAGGTAAAGTTATCACGACATTTGCATACATGTTAGGACAATCTTGAGCGCCTCCACCCCATTCAGACTCTTGTCTAACTATGTCTCTAACTACGCCATTGTAAATAACGTAGGCTGTTGTATCTGAAGCATCAGCTCTGTTTTCAGAGTTTACTCGCATAAAGGTTGCTGTACTTGAAGTACTTGTTCCAACTGCTGTTGAAACAAGTGAATTGCTTCCAAAGTCCAATGATAGTATTCCATTATTTATTTCGCTGTTTAATGGATCATCGTTGAAATAGATGTTATTATAAGCCAATGATGTTTGAACTGATTTATCACTTCCATCCCACCAAAGTGTAAAATCGGTTACATGATTATCCAAAAGAAACACTATCATTTGTCTATTACCAAACACTGAAGCATTACTTGATAATCCCAAAGGTACTGTATATTCTGATCCCCAATCTTCTATTTGGAAAGGAACTTCCTGGTTTATACCATCAATAGTTTGATTCAAGCGCATTGATCTAATGGGAATAGGCGGGATTGCTTTGGCATCTGTGGTTAAATCAAAATTTTCTCCAAGCCATCGCAATGTACCATTTTGCAGCCACTCAACCACTACAGTTGATTCTTCTTGAGATAAAAGAAAACTCAAATCAGCTTGAGGACCTAAAAGAACTGAATCTATCTCCCAAGA
>JAUWJK010000020.1 GCA_030607735.1 Candidatus Bathyarchaeota archaeon | reverse complement strand
TTTTATACCATTTTTTAACTGCATAATAGCCTGTGCCAAAAATAAGACATAAAATGCCAAATAACCATGATTCAGGTGAAATAAAAAGAATAAAAAATAACATTATAAGACAACTACTTAAACCTAGAGCTGCTATTATTTTATGTTTTATTTTTTTACCATTTTTCAATTTGATAGCTGCCATGTTTGCTATAGCATAATAGAAAAGTGACGCAAAAGTACTAATGGCCACCACTTTTGTAAGATCGATAAATAACACTAATCCTGTCATCGATAATCCAGCAATCCATATTGCATAGTAAGGAGTACAAAATGTTGGATGCAATTTAGATAATGTGTGTGGCAGGTCTTTTCGTCTTGCCATAGAGTAAGTCATTCTGGAAACACCTAAAATTGCTGTTAACAGAACACTGGCAGTAGCTAATAATCCCCCAACTGTAATAATTTGAATACTAATTTGATTATTCGTTTTGCTTATTGCCTCTATTAGTGGTGCATTTGAATCTGCCAATTGTGGAGCTCCTACTAAACCTATGGCAATTATTCCTACTAAGACATAGACTAATGTGGATATGCCAAGAGACAAGAGCATAGCTCTTGGTACATTATGTTTAGCATCTTTTACTTCTTCTGCTACTACTGCTGCTCGAGCAAATCCAGTATAAGCAAAGAAAATGAATATGGTTCCATATAGTACATTTGGGTTGATTGCTAAGAATGGTGCAAAATTCGAAGTGTCTACATAAAATGCTCCGAATATAATGAAAAAGAATAGTGCAATAAGTTTGATTATTACTAATAATGTGTTAAGCTGAACTGATTTTCTAGCTCCAATAAAATTTATTGTTGTAAATACGAGACAAAGTGCTGCTGCGACAATGTTAGTTTGTATATTTGGGAATGTAGCTGTTAAATAGTAAGCAAATCCAAGGGATACTGCTGCACCAGTAAATGTGTTGGATATTATCCACATAAAACCTGCTAGAAAACCTGAAAATGGAGAAATTAGTTGATGTGCATATTCGTAGACACTGCCCTCTACTGGTTTCCATTTAGCTAATTCAGAGAAACTCAATGCTGTAAAAAGTGCGATTATACTTGCTATTATCATTGATATTATTAGTGCTGAACCTGCTAAGCCAGCAGTAATGCCTATGACAACAAATATGCCTCCTCCTATTATTGCGCCTACACTAAGTGCGGTTGCATCCACTAATCCTAAAGTTTTTTTTAACTCTACTTTTGAATCATTTTTGTCCATTTTTTTCGTATCAACAATCCTATTAATGTGGATTCCAATCATGCAAATTAATTATTATTTGTTATGCGCTTTTTTATTTATTCTAACTTATAGTGATTCAAAATTGAAAGAACATTACACAAATTAAGGAAGTCTTGTTATGCTATTTTTTAGGTTAATATCAATAAAAAACATTTTTTAATTCTCTATTTTGTTAGATATTAGCATTGAAACTATGGATTTATTAACAACTAATCCAAAACCACCTTTTTTTACAGTTATTTCATCAAACTTTGTAATTCTATCTGGTTTTATAAAAGGTGAGTAAATAACAAATGGAACAGGATCTGATGTGTGGGTACCAATTTCACATGGAGTTGGATGATCTGATAATATGGCTATTGCATAAGGTTCCTCTATTTTATTTATAATCTCCCCTATCAGTCTCTTGTCAAGGTCTTCAATGGTCTTTATTTTCTGTTTATGATTTTTAGAATGTCCAGCTTCATCGGGTGCTTCAACATGGATAATGACTAAGTCATTATTTTTGAGTGCTTGTATTGCAAAATGTGCTTTTCCTTCATAATTTGTATCATGCAAACCCGTGGCTCCGGGGACATTAATAATTTGCATTTTTGCATAGATTCCTATTCCTTTTACTAAATCTACAGCAGAGATAACTGCTGCTGTTAAACCATATTTCTTTTTAAAAGATTCTACTGAAGGTTTTTTTCCACCACTCCAAGGCCAAATCATATTCCCTGGATTCTTACCTTTTTTTGTTCTGTTGATATTTGTTGGATGCGACTCTAGAATTTTCTTGGAATTGATAATAATATCCTTTAGATTTTCGACTATTTTTTTCGCTTTTTTAGATTTAGCTTTTGGCAAAACTTCTAATATTTTTAACCCGATTGCATCATGTGGAGGGGTGGATTCTATCAAAAGAGCTTCAGGAGAATTTCTTAAAATCAAGAAATGTCTATAATCTAATCCAGAATGAAACTCTATTTTATCAGGTTTTTCAAAGACTTTTTTTATTATTTGAATAAGTTTTGTTGCTTCTTTGCTTGTTATGTGACCAGCAGAATAATCTAAAATAGTTCCTTTTTTTTCCGTGATTAGATTACACCTAAAAGCAACATCATTTTCTCTTAGCTTTATACCTCTTGCAACTGCCTCGAAAGGGCCTCTCCCAGTATAAACATCCTTTGGATCATATCCTAAAACAGAAAGAATTGCAACATCTGATCCAGGTTTTAGACCATCCGGAATAGTCCTAATAAGTCCACTTCTACCTTTTGCTGTTATTTTATCCATATTGGGTTTAATAGCTACTTGCAAAGGTGTCAAGTTTCCCAATTTAGCAATTGGATAATCTGCCATTCCATCTCCGATTATGAGAATATACTTCATCAATAATTCCTATTCCTTCCAACTTTTAGTTGTCTCTTATATGACTTAGTTTCACTCTTAAAAATTAATTATTTTCTAGATTAGTTGTTCCATTCAGCTATTTCTTTTTTTTAAATTAGAATCTTTTTCACTTTTTAAATGTTCTTCAAGTATCCATTTCGCTCATTTTGGCAAAAAAAAATTGCCAAGCCATTAAGCAAACCATTTTATAGTTATTAATTTATTTTGTAATTAAAATATGATAAATTGGACTTGCGAATAATGTTAAATCGTCAAGCAATAACAAAAATCAAGGCCATTTTATTAATTGATATTATTATTTTGTCTGCAGCTACAGGGACATATCTTTTTCTTCAAGGATCTGGTCAATTATCAATTCAAGATAAACCTGCAGAATTCTTTTTGACTACTCTATTAATAAATCCTAAAGAGGCAGATGCTGGTGAACCCATTTTGATTTCCGTTAATGTTACAAATATAGGTGATTTATCAGAGAACTACACTTTGAGTCTATTTATAAATGATGTAATAACCAAAAATGAAACAATAAGACTCGCAGGTGGTTTTTTTTCTATTGTAGAGTTTGTCCATAGCGAGTTTTCAGAAGGAAATTTTACAGTTCGTTTAGGTAACCTTTCAGATGTGTTTAGAATAAAGGAATTTGTTCCAGAGTTTAGTTTAATTAAACTATTTTCGATAACTATTAATCCTTATGAAATTAATCTTGGTGAAGCAACGACACTAAAAATAAATGCGAAAAATACGGGATCAACTAATGAGAGTTTACCTGTGCGATTGTTTATCGATAATATGCTTGTTGAAATTAAACTTGTAGAACTTGCAGGCGGGGCCTCTTCTGTTATTGAGTTTATTTTAAACGGAACTTCGGTAGGAGTTCATAAAATCAAAGTAAGTAATTTATTTGGAGGTTTTAATGTTGTTCCTGAGGGGATGCATACACTTACTATTTTGCTAAATCCAATTCCAGACGAGGGTGGAGCAGAATTTACTCTTAATGGTGAAGATCTAAAGACTCCTTACACTGCAATTCTACCGGTAGGCAAATACACTATTGTGTTACCTGCAACTGATACCACTGGTGAACATGCGTTTCTAAATTGGGACGATGGCCCTACCAATCCTACACGAACAATTACCTTATCACAGCGGACCACTCTGACTGCTGAATATGAAAAAGGTGTTTCTTGTCCCACTTTGAGCATCTGGAATGGAACAGATTACATTTATCTCACTGATGTTAGCAATCATGGATGGCTAGGATATATCAACTATATTACAGATAATCCAGATTGGCCCATAGTTTATTGGAGAAATAATCCTTGGGATTATGTTCCGGTTGAAGAAAATCAGTTACAACTTAAAAATGGATATTATGATATGCTTTTAACGCAAAAATGGAACGAAATTTTCTATTTAGATTCAGCATATATGGTTGTTGTCGATCATCCTTCAGATGTTAATGTATATTCAACTATGGTTGAGCAATATATTGATCCTGATTATATGGGTAAGATTTATAGCGTTTCAAAAAATCCACTCAAACCAGTTTCTGCATTTAATGAAAAAGGCAAAAATGTTTTGTCTCAAATATTAGAAATTGATGACTCTTTTACTCCAGGAATTAATGGATTAACCAGTTCTTCTTGGGACGATATTTCATGGAACACTCTAACGATGGATTTGGGTGATTTGTCAGGTTATGAAGAAATAAAACTTGTTGTGCGTGGTATAGTTGATTGGGGAACCCCTGAAGAGTATAATGTGTGGTTAGACAAATTTTTTGCACAGTCTGTTCCTAATGGCACCCAGATTACTCCTGCTCCTTATATGGAAGTTAAAAATTCTGAAGGCAATTGGATTAGAGTTCCTGAAACTAGACAGTTCCCAATACCTCCTGATGGTGGTCCAAGAACTTTTGTAGTCGATATGACTGGTCTTTTCCAATCCAATGATTATTCACTTAGAATAAACAACTTCTGGAATGTTACATTTGATTATGTTGGTGTGGATGTTTCTTCCCAAAAGGAAATCACTATTAGTAAAATCTATCCAAATGCTAATCTTTATCAAGTATTTGAAAGTGGTTCTTTGGCTTCAGGAAATTTCACTAGATATGGTGATGTTACTAAATTAGTCAAGTTTGAGGATGACAAATTTGTAATTGGAAAGCAAGGAGATGAAGTGTCATTACTATTCTCGACAACAGATTTAGTACCTTTAATTGAAGACATGGAAAGAGACTTTTTTGTTTTTGTAGCTCTTTGGTTTAAAGATGAAACAGGAAATTGGGGTTATGGTTTTGATTTTACCGTTGATCCCATACCCTTTATGGAAATGAGTGGTTTCCCATACCCACTAACTTCTGAGAGTTATCCATTTGATGAAGACCATATGCAATATCTCAATCAATATAACACACGAGAAATAACAAAATAATTTTTTCTAAATCAGAAAATAATTATGAGGTAATTATTGCGAATTGAAAGCTATTATATTGAAGTAGATTACTGTGAATTAATGGATAAGGCAACCCTATTTCTAATAGCATAAATCTTCCAATGATAATTCGATATTTTTTATAAGTTATTTTTTCTGAAGTAATATTAATATGGCATTCAAGTTTTATTCACCTATAATTTGTAAAAGAACTTTTCTTCTTCTGCTTCTAACATCTAATTCTAAGAAAACTATTTGCTGCCATGTTCCCAATGAGAGAGTTCTATCGACAAAAGGAACTGTCAAACTTGGTCCAATTAAAGAAGCTTTTACATGAGAATGTCCATTACCATCATGCCAACGTTTATCATGTTCATAAACCAAACCTTTTGGTGATATTCTATCGAGGCTTCTTGGAAAATCTATTAGAAGTCCAGGTTCATATTCGATAGTAGTCAATGCCCCAGTCGATCCTGGAACGAAAATTGTTACTATACCATTATCTAACTTGGTTTCGTTTACAGCTTGAATAACATCATCAGTTATGTCTACGATATCTTCTTCACCTTTGGTTTGAAAAACAAGAGTTTTTGTGATAATAACCATTTTTTTCTCCACCTATGCGCTCTTTTTTTAATCAAGTTATTTTATTTTGTTTTCCTAAAGTTAAATTTTTATCTAAGAATCATGCAAAACTCGTTTAACTCTTATTTCATTAACAACTATTTGTCTCTTTTTTCTATTTGATAACTATATATTGTTTAGCAACTTTTTTAAGCTACTTTGTTTACTTTTTATAACGCTGTTATCGATTGGTGGTAAAATGAGCGATTTAAATAAATCAATTTTAGATTCAATAGGAAACACTCCTTTAATTCAATTAAACTACTTAACAAAAAATCTTCAATCAACTATTCTAGGTAAACTTGAATCACAAAATCCTGGAGGAAGCGTAAAAGACAGAATATGTCTAAATATGATAAATCAAGCAGAAAAACGAGGTCTATTAACCAATAAATCTGTAATTATAGAACCTACTAGTGGAAATACCGGAATAGGTTTGGCAATGGTATGTGCTGTAAAAGGGTATTCCTTGATTTTAACTATGCCTGATACAATGAGCAAAGAGCGAAGAAATTTGCTAAGTGCTTATGGAGCAAAAATTGTCCTAACTCCTGGAAAAGATGGAATGAAAGGAGCTATTATTAAAGCAAAAGAATTAGCCAAAGATATTTCAAACTCTTTTATTCCGCACCAATTTTTGAACTTGGCTAATCCCCAAATTCACAGGGAAACAACAGGCCCAGAAATCTGGGAAGGTACAAAAGGTAAAATCGATTTTCTAGTTGCAGGAGTTGGTACTGGTGGAACATTGACAGGAGTTTCAGAATATATTAAACCCTTAAAGCCAACTTTTCAGGCCATTGCAGTTGAGCCTTTTGGTTCACCTGTATTAAGTGGAGGAAAACCTGGTCCACATAAAATTCAAGGTATTGGTGCCGGCTTTATCCCAGAAGTGTTAAAAACAGATCTAATAAATGAAGTGATAAAAGTGAAGGATGAAAACGCGATTGATACATCAAGACTTCTTGCTAAAAAAGAAGGTATTCTGGTGGGTATTTCTGCAGGAGCTGCAACATATGCTGCAATACAATTGGGCAATAGATCTGAGAACAAAGGAAAATTAATAGTGGTTATTCTCCCAGATACAGGAGAGCGATATCTAAGTACTGGCCTCTTTGAATAAATAAAAACTAATTAATGCATAATTTTACCTCTCATATCTACACACACAAAAAACTCGATATTTACTACAAATTAGGTCTATTTTGCTAAAAGCCCAGACATACCATATTTATTATTCTACTTAGTAACCTATCTGAATCAAATTGCCCATTTTCTACACCTGCAAGAAATGCAGAAAGAATTATTCAAAAAATCAATATGACAAAAGAGTTTTTTGTAGAATATGTGGTTCTCTTCTATTATCCCAATTTGTGATTGACTCTGAAATCAAAAATGGATTAAAAGAAAACTTAAATTGGACAAAAAAATCTTTTAAAAAAAACCTACAACTTATCCACAAAGAAAGTTTTTTTTTGGATAGAGCAGCTCACAACCTGAATAATAAAATAAAAAATAGAAAAGAATACTTTGTATTCTCACAAAAAGAAACTCAAAAAAAACCAGATGTCAAAGAAAAAGAACAGTATCTCTTTAATTGTGAATACGAAGATGCTTTAAAACTCAAAAGAAAACTAATAAAACAATTTGAGAAAAAAACTCTTGACCAAGCAATTCCCGGCAAAATACTCTCAAATAAACTCGGTGAATATTATTCAATTGAAAGTATCTCTGAATCAGATTTCAAAAAGATTAATGAAAAAAAATGTAAAAAAATTCTAATCTCAGATTTGAAACTTCTCCAGCGTATAGGACCTAAACGTGAATTTCATCTTAAAAAAAACGGGTTTACTACTATAGAAGATCTTATAAGACATCCACTTTGGAAAAAATCAGCCTTTGATTTCATGAATCTGTTAGATAAAAAACAAATTGGAGAATTACAATCTTATCTGTGGAAAAGTCTGCCAAAGTCACATCCTTATATTCATTATCTGGCTGGGTTATGCAAAATCGAAGATTTTGCAATCGTCGATATCGAAACTCTTGGTCTTTCTGAACGACCTATTATTTTAATGGGAATTGCGCAAATAAAAAAGAATGGAATATACACTAACCAATTTTTATTGCGTGATATACCGGATGAACCAAGCGCAATTTGGGCTTTTGTTTCATGTCTTAAAAAGGAATGTTCGCTGATTTCTTATAACGGACGAAGTTTTGATATTCCATACGTTCAACAAAGACTAGCATATTATGGTTTGAATGGTTCCATAAATAATCCTCATTTTGATTTATTGCATTTTTCCAGAAGGGCCTTAGGCTCTAAACTTAACAATTGTAGGTTAGAAACTGTTGAAAAATATCTTGATATTGGTAGAGGTGTTAACGTGCCTGGAGCATTAGTTCCAGATTTTTATCAGACTTATCTTGAGACTGGAAATGTGGGTCCTTTAGTTGCTATAGTAGAACATAACAAGCAAGATCTAGTAACTTTAGCTACCCTTTTTTCTAGATTATATGAGGAATGGGAAATATGATTGAGAAATTTATTTGCCAATTACAATCTGATCGTTCCTACAAAAATCAAATTGTTTTTAAAAAAATATTCTTCTCTCAAAAACCATGTTTTGGAAAATTAGATTTTCCATTATCGCCAAATATCAAAGAATATCTCTTCGAACACAACATTCATCTTTTTAACCATCAAGCTGATGGAATAAACCAAATCCGAAAAGGAAAAAACATAGTTCTTGTTACACCTACATCTTCAGGAAAAACCTTAACCTTTAACATTCCAGTCTTTGAAGCATTACAAAATGATAAGAAAACAACCGCATTATATCTATACCCTACAAAAGCTCTAACCAATGACCAACTCAAAGTCATAAGAGATATGGAAGAGCAAACAGGAATTTTCGCAAATTCAAACATATATGATGGTGATACTCCTAAACACCTTCGACCTAATATTCGTAATAAATCCAAAATAATTCTAAGTAACCCGTATGGAATTCATCATTATTTGCCCTGGCATTATAAATGGAAACCTTTTCTTCAAAATTTAAAATACTTAATAATTGATGAAGCACACGTTTATCGTGGTGTTTTTGGTTCTAATGTAGCAATGTTGATTCGTCGTTTAATAAGAATATGTGAGTATTATGGATCTAATCCAAAAATAATTGTGTCATCCGCAACAATAGCTAATCCAAAGGATCATGCAACAAAGCTAACAGGCAAAGACTTCGAAGTAATATCAAAAGATGGTTCTCCCAAAGGGAAAAAAACATTCATTTTTTGGAATCCTCCTTACATAGATGATACAAAATCGGCTCGTAGATCTACTCATCAAGAAACTAAAGATCTTCTTGTACAAAATATTATGGGCAAACTTCAAACTCTGTGTTTTACAACATCGAGACAGATGGCTGAATTAGTGACTAGATGGACAAGAGAAGAACTTTATCGCAAATCACCTCTGTTATCAAAAACAGTTGCATCCTACCGAGCAGGCTACCTTCCACGGGAGAGGCGCGAAATTGAAGATAAATTAAAAACTAAGAAATTAATTGGCGTTGTATCAACTAATGCACTCGAGTTGGGAATAAATATCGGTACATTGGATTCAGTATTAATGTCTGGGTACCCAGGGTCGATAATTTCAACATGGCAACAAGCAGGGCGAGCAGGGCGAAACTCTCGAGAATCCCTGGTGGCTTTAATAGCTTTCCAAAATCCTTTAGATCAGTACTTTATGAAGCATCCAATAGATTTCTTTGAAAGAATACATGAACAAGCGATAGTGGACCTTCATAATCCTTACATAACATTGGGTCACATTATGTGTGCTTCTAGTGAGCTTCCCATAAATGAAAATGATAAATTATATTTCCCAGAACTTTTTCAACAAAGTCTGAAATCTCTTGAAGAACAAAAATTAGTTCGCAAAACACCCAGAGGTTATGTGTATGTTGGTTTGGCAAGACCAACTGACGCTGTAAACCTGAAAAGCATTTCACACAAAAATGTATCTGTTTTTTACAAGGGGGAAATTCTTGAAACCCTATCTCTAAACAAGGCTTATGATGAAGCTTACCAAGGTGCTGTTTTGCTTCACCAAGCAGAAACCTACATTGTAGAAGAACTAAACCTGACAAGATTAGTTGCAAATGTTAGAAAAGAAGATGTCAATTACCATACCGTCTCTAAGAAAACAGTAGATGTCACTATTGCTAATACTTATGAGGAAAAGAAACTGGAATCAATAATTGGACTTGGGGAAGTTACGATTACTGAATCTTATAATGAATACGTTATGAAAACTTATGATGAAATCATTGGTAGAAAACCCCTTGAACTTCCTCCTCTTACTTTTTCAACTGTCGGTCTTTGGATTCTGATTCCTGAAAGAATCTTGGAGAATTTGAATGGTGGAGGTTTTAATTTGGCTGGGGGATTACATGCTGTTGAGCATGCTATGATAGCTCTATCTCCATTATTTGCAATGTGCGATAGACGAGATGTTGGGGGCTTATCTACTGTTATGCATCCAGATACCGGTTGCTCAACAATTTTTATCTATGATGGTTTTGAAGGGGGAATTGGAATTTCAGAAACATTATACTCAAAAATTAGTCAGCTATTAATCAAAACTTTTAATCTGATTAAGAGTTGTGAATGTGTTGATGGGTGTCCTTCCTGTATTTTTTCTCCTCGATGTGGAAACGAAAATGAACCCCTTGATAAAAATGCCGCTATTTTAATTCTTGAGAGTTTAACTAAACAATTAAACGATAATGAATTGACTAGAAAAACTAATTAGTTATCCTCTTAGTTTTTAGTTATTTTTTCTGTTTTTACGTTCGAATTTTTTTGTCTATTATTTTTTCGACAAATTAATTCAGTTTTCGGAAAATATGTCGATATGTTTATATTGACATATGGCGAAATATCCAACAAAAGGTAAAGATGAATGAATACAAAAATCTTAGCCATAATAGCAATTGTGATAATAACCTCAGGAATTGGAGTGTATGGTGTATTCGAACTTACAAAACCTCAAAACCAACATCTTATAGTATCAACAACTACAAGTCTTTATGAAACTGGGTTTTTAGATGTGCTAAAAACTGAATTTGAATCAGAATACTCTCATATTAACGTGTCTTTTATTAGTCAAGGAACAGGTTTAGCGATCCAAACAGCAAAAAGAGGAGATGCTGACATGATTCTGGTACATGATGCTGTTCGCGAATTGGCTTTTCTTGAAGATGGTTATGGTGTAAACCGCAAAATTATTGCCTATAACTTTTTTGTTATCGTAGGTCCAGAGAGTGATCCAGCTCAAATAATTGGTATGTCTCCTGTTGAAGCTTTAGTTCAATTAAAAGAAGTAGGTGAAGCTGGTGCGATACAGTGGGTTTCTAGAGGTGATGATTCGGGAACACATGCGAACGAAAAGCGATTGTGGACTGCTGCTGGTTTTGATGCAGCTGAACTTAGTACCGAGTCTTGGTATATTGAAGCTGGTTCAGGAATGACGGCAACTCTCAAATTAACTGATGAAAAAGCAAACGCTTATACTATGTGTGATATGGGCTCGTATTTGAACAATTATGTAAATGGGAACATTGAGCTTGAAGTGGTGGTTGAAGAAGGAAGCGATACTCTTAACGTTTATAGTGTCATTGCAAATAATCCTGAAAAAGAAGAATTGGTGACTGCTAATTTTGATGCTACAATGAAGTTCATTAATTTTCTTGTATCTGATAAAGTTCAATCTATTTTAGATGATTTTGGAACAGAGGATTTTGGTAGAACGCTATTTAATCCATATATTCCTTTGCTCGAGAATGATCCAGTTTCAGATTTAGTTCAATGGATTCAGGAATTAGCTTACTTTAATGGAACTGAATGTCCTGTAGCATACAGGCATAACTCAGCCAACCTTTACAACTAATTTAACTAAGAAGAAATCAATTAATTCCCTCTCTTTCACTTTTTGTGATAAAAATGATAGGAACTACTCTAATAGAAGCCTTTCAAGAAGCTTTCGGGTTAATAATTAGTGGAGATCCTGAAGTTTTTTCAATAGTGGGTAGGTCCTTATCTATCTCAGGTTTAGCGACGCTTCTAGCTTGTATATGGGGTATTCCACTCGCTGTCCTTATAGGTCTATATTCTTTTCGAGGAAAAAAACTTGTAAGAAGTATCTTTAATGCTCTTTTAGGAATTCCAACTGTTGGTTTAGGATTAATACTCTATTTGCTTTGGTCTAGAAGTGGGCCCTTTGGTTTTCTAGGATTATTATATTCTCCTTTGGGTATTGCAATAGGACAATCAATTTTGATTACTCCAATTTTAGTTAGTTTTGCTAGCAGTACTCTTGGTAATGTTGATTCTGAGGTTAAGGATTTAGCAAAGACTCTTGGTGCTTCCAAGTTTCAAACCAGTTTTGTGATACTTAGAGAATCTTTCTGGGAAATCTTGCTTGCAATAACTGCCTCTTTTAATAGGGCTTTTGCTGAGCTTGGTGTGGCTATGATGATTGGAGGTAATATCCGGTATGTTACGAGAATGCTAACAACTTCGATTGCTTTGGAAACTGCAAGAGGTGATATTCCTTTTAGCATTGCTCTGGGAATTATTTTGATGATTATTATTCTCTCAATAACCTTGTTAATAAATTACTTTAGAAAGGAGTAGGTGATGGTTTTGAATCTCCAAATAAAAAATTTGACAAAAAAGTATGACTCACTTTTAGCTTTAGATTCAGTTTCATTGAATTTAGTATCTGGTAATATCTTGATTCTTGTTGGTGTAAATGGTTCGGGTAAAACAACTCTACTTAGGATTTTAGCAGGTTTAGAAAAACCAGATGTTGGTTCAATCGTTTTGGATTCTTCACTTATACATTCAACTGGGCTTCAGCAAATTGCTACTTTGGTTTTTCAGAAAACTACTATGTTCAATAGGTCTGTGTATTCAAATTTAGAATTTGGTCTAAAAATAAGAGGATATGCCAGAGAGGTTATTCAGAAAAGAATTATGGAAACTTTAGAAAGTGTTGGTTTGGAAGGATTTGAAAATCGAAATGCAAAGAAGCTTTCTGGAGGCGAGCAACAAAGAGTTGCTTTAGCTAGAGCTTTTCTTCTTGAACCTAAAATTTTACTTTTAGACGAACCTACTTCCAATTTGGATGTGAATAGTGCAAAAATTATTGAGAAAGTGATTTTGGAGAAAAAAAAATCTAATACTCTTATTTTGCTATCAACTCATAATCTTTTTCAGGCAAAAAGATTAGGAGATTTGATAGCTCATATACATGAGGGAAAAATTGTTATTCAAACTAATGTGACAGATTTTTTTTCGAAACCAAAGAACTCTTTGACTGAAAGATTCATTAAAGGAGATATTCAATTTTAGTATTAGAGTATTGTTGAAAGTCTGTTTGTTTGTTTAGTGTGAATTGTATGAAGATCAGGCCAGGGGTTAAGATTTGGTTTGAAACTGAAGACTGTCGTCTGTTTGGTCAGGGTACGATAGAGTTGTTAAAGCAAATTTTGGACAAGGGTAATTTGGTTGATGCTACTAAGGCGATGAAGATTTCCTATAGGCATGCTTGGGGTTTGATTAAAGAGGCGGAGAAGCGTATAGGTGAACCTCTTGTTATAACTCATAAAGGTGGAGATTCTGGAGGTGGAGGAACAAGGCTTACTAGCAAAAGTATGGCTTTGATTAGACAATATTCTAGAATTGAAGAAGTTTTAAATGAAGTGGTTGAGGATCAAAATATTTGGGAGGGATTGTTTGTGAAGATTAGTGCTAGAAATAAAATTAAAGGTGAGGTAATTTCTGTAAATAAAGGGCCTGTGGCTGCTTCTGTGAAGATTAAGGTTCAAGTTCCATGTGTTGTTACAGCATTAATTACTAGGGAAGCTGTTGAGGATCTTAATATTAAGGTTGGGGATCAGGTTGCTGCGGTAATTAAATCAACTGAAGTTATGGTTTCTAAAGAAACTTAGAAATTTTAGTTCTTTTTTCCTTAAACTTTGATGTAACGATTATATTATATAGTTATGATCAATTTTCTCAAAATCTTTTATTACCTCTATAGGTGATTTAGGCGAAGAAATATTTGTTATGGGTATGTTTTTTAATAGTATCCATGGACTTTTTTTAGCCAATTCTGTTGTAACATGTTTTTCGCCAAAACATTCTTGCGAGACTTTGTATGCTAGTTGATGGACCTCATCTTCTGGAAGATGTCCAATTGCATGCAGGTATTCATGAGTTAGTAAGCTATATGCAAAAGCGTTAATTTCTTGTTTTGACTTTCTCGTTGCTTTAATTATTTCTAACAGATGTCTATTTAGTACAATATTGTTTGTGCCTAAAGGGTGGTATGCTCCCAAATTTAGAGCTAAATCATCTAAAAATAACATCATACCGTTTCTAGTTTCTCCCAATGATTCTTTTACAGTAGTTTTGACTATTTCCCAAACTTCACTATAACTTTGTGCTTTGTCAAGTTTAGAACAATATTCCTTATTTTTAAATTCTTTATTCATTGAATGTGTCTCTCACTATAGTTGAGGTTGATGCAAACGCTTTTTTTGTTCTCTTATATTCTATATAACGGCGAATTATTTGCCTAAATACGTTTCTGTACTAACACTCCAATCTGATTATCATTTACTCAAATTTCTGAAGTTCCATTAACTTTTTTATGAACCAAAATAATTTAGTATCCACAGGTTGATTTTCAGTGAGTTTTGGCTTTAAAAATAAAATATTGCGAATTAATTTAGAAAATCAAAAAATCCAACAAGAAAAAAAGGGTGAAAATTTTTATAGAAAATATTTTGGTGGAAGGGGCTTAATTAGCTATTTTCTTCTTCGAGAACTTGAACCAAATATAGATCCTCTTTCTCCAAAAAATAAATTAATATTTTCATGTGGTCCAATAACTGGAGCTCCAGTGAGTGGAGCTGGTCGTCATAGTGTAGGTGCAAAATCTCCTTTAACCGGAGGATATGGCGAATCAGAAGCTGGAGGTTTTTGGGGAACCGAGTTAAAGAGAGCTGGATATGACGCTATAATTATTGAAGGTAGAAGTGAAAAACCAGTTTACCTCTGGATATGTGATGATAAAGTCGAAATACGAAATGCATCACCACTTTGGGGAAAACAAATTTTACAAACTCAAGAAATAATTCAAAAAGAAACAAAATCTCAATCAACCAGAATAGCCTCAATCGGTCCAGGAGGCGAGAAACTCGTTCGATTTGCCTCAATAATCCATGATCTTAGACACGTATCAGGTCGGGGTGGAATGGGTGCAGTAATGGGTTCAAAAAACCTTAAAGCTGTGGCTATTAACGGAACAGAAAACGTAAAAATTGCAAAACCTCAAAAATTAAAAACTCTTGCTATGTGGATGTCCAAGAATATTGATCGATTAAGCCATACATTACATACTTATGGTACAGGTGCAGCGATGGATATTTATGAGACAACTGGAAATTTGCCAGTTAAAAATTTTAGAGAAGGTATTTTTCCTCATGCAGATTTAATATCAGCTCAGACTATTAAAAAAACCGTTAGTGTAGGAATGGAAACCTGTTTTGCTTGTGTAGTTAGATGTAAAAAAATTGTAAAAGTTGATAGTGGACCATGGAAAGTAGATCCGGCTTATGGGGGTCCTGAATATGAAACTTTAGCAGCGTTTGGATCAAATTGTGGTATTGATGACCTAAAAGTGATCTGCAAAGCGAATGAACTTTGTCAACGTTATTCTTTAGATACGATAAGCACAGGTGTAACCATTAGTTTTGCAATGGAGTGTTTTGAAAACGGTATGTTAACTTTAACTCAAACAAATGGAATAAATCTCAACTTTGGAAACAAGGAAGCTATGTTGCAAATGATTGAATTAATTGGACAAAGAAAAGGTATTGGCGATCTTTTAGCTGAGGGTTCTAAAAAAGCTTCCAAACAACTAGGTTTTAAGACCGAAAAATTTTCAGTTCAAATTAAAGGACAAGAGGTTCCGATGCATGATCCTAGGTTTAGAAGGGGCCAAGGTTTAGGCTACGCTATTTCTCCTACAGGTGCAGATCACATGCATAATATTTACGATACACTTTATTCTCAAAATATACCACGAGAAATCCAAGGTTTGGGGATACTTGAACCAGTTCCTATAGATGATTTAGGGCCAAAAAAGATTCGACTATTTCATTATGTCTCTACTTGGAACAGTTTGGATAATTGTCTTTGTTTATGTATGTTTACTCCTTGGAGTGTGAGACAAAAGGTGGCTTTAGTACATTATGTAACTGGTTGGGAAACAACTGCGTTTGAACTTATGAAAGTATCTGAAAGAGCAACAAATCTTGCTAGACTCTTTAATGTTCGAGAAGGATTTGATCGTAAAGATGATGTTCTACCCATTAGGCTTCTAAATCCTAAAACAAATGGAGCTCTATCTGATTCATCAATTAATGTAAAAGATCTGGAACACGCCAAAGACATTTATTATAAAATGGTAGGTTGGAATAACAAAGGGATTCCTACATCTGAAAAACTCATGGAATTAGATATTGCTTAACTTTTTATGGAAAAACTTCTAAGCCTTTTTTCTTATTAAATAGTGTACTTTATTCCTCAATTTAATAATACTTCTAAGGGTCAAACTAATGATATTCTACTTATTTGTAGATGGTTTTTAGTCTCACATTAATAAATTTTGACCCTAAACTGTATTTGTGTAGAACAATAAGTGGTTAAGAAGAAAAAATTCCTTTCATTAATAAGTGTATTAAATTAAGTTGTTTAGAACTATTTTCTCAAATAAAAAAAATTAATCTCTTATTTTTTCATGAATTATGGATCATGTTTACTTATTTTTGGTTTTTTTAGAATTGAAGGATCAGTTAGATTTTGAACAGGATAGTCTTCTATTCCATGATCTTCTTTTATTTTATTTTTGTAATTTATTTCTGAGGATTTTGCACTTGTTTCTTTTGCACTTAATTCTACACTTCTTTCTAAGATTCTTATTGTTCTATGTAATCTACGTTGACTTTTAGTAACCATATTTTCTTTCTTCCAAAAAGTAATTAGCTATTATCTTTTTTATATTTAGAGCATAATTATTTAAGCCTAATCTTTGTCCAATAATAATTGATTATTTAATGATTTCTACTCCAAAGATTTTTGATTCTAAGAAAATACATCTCCTAGAAAGTGAAAAGAGAAGATCTTATCTTGATCCTAATAAAATTATTTCCTTTTTAGATCTTCAATCTAATTACGTAGTGGCTGATCTTGGTTGTGGTAGTGGCGTATTTTCTATTCCCTTTTCAAAGAAAGTGAAAAAAGTTTATGGAATAGATATAGAGCCTAAAATGATACAGGCTCTTGATGAAAAAATCCTTAAAAAAAATATAAAAAACATCAAAACTTTGCTTTCAAATGGGACAACAATTCCTTTAGAAACTGCTTCTTTAGATTTGGTGATTACTGTAAATACTCTACATGAATTTAATAATCGAAACAAAGTTTTTAAGGAAATTTACAGGGTTCTTAATCCAACTGGAAAATTAGTGGTAGTTGATTTTAAGAAAAAAAATGAAGGTTTTGGGCCTCCAAGTAAAATTAGAATATCCAGTAGACAAGCTAAAACTATTCTTGAACAAAACTGTTTTAGAGCATTAAATATTAAGTATCTAAGATACGACTATTTTCTATTATTCAAAAAAAGTGTTTAGTGCTTCAATTATTCTCATTTTTTATTAAAATTGAAAGTGATTACACTTTAGATCGGGGATAAGTGAAAAATTCTTTATCAAAATTTCATGTGAGAACATTTTTTGCTTCTACGAATATGTTTACTTATTATCAATAATGATTAAATGTAACATAAAATAAAAAAAGGAGACTTCTATTAATTCAGTATGTCAAAAGTATTAGTATTTGCTATATCATTTTTTTTGATACTTGTTTTAACTATTGTCTTTCCAATTCTGCCACCTGGTGAAACAATATACGACTCTTTTGGTTTTTCACCAATAGATTGGGTAATTATGGGTTTATCTGGTTCAATTGTGATAGTTGGTTTAATAAATGGTCTATTTTGGGGTCTTATCATTCTTGTATTCTTTGTTGTAATAAGTCATACTTCAAGAGATAAACTTCCACCAATGCCTACTCCAAGTTATATTCCAGAACCTACTCCTCCCAAAATACAATCCTCTACTGCAAGAAAGGTTCCCCCTAAAATTATCAAAAGAAAAACCTATGTTCCACTAGACCAAGATATCGAAACAATAGAAGGCATTGGTCCTGCTTATGGAAGCAAATTTAGAAATATAAATATAAAAATCGTTGAGGATCTACTGCGTGCTGGTTCGACAAAAAAAAGCAGACGAGAACTATCTGTTGAACTGGGAGTTGCCCCTAAAACCATCCTTAAATGGGTTTATCGCGCAGACTTCTTTAGATTAAGAGGAATAGGAAAACAATATTCATCTTTGTTGGAATCAGCGGGGGTTAATACTGTAACTGATCTATCGAGAAGAAATCCAAAAAACCTCTATGTGATTCTTAAAACAACAAATGAAGAAAAAAATATGGTAAAAAGAATTCCTCCCATTTCTCTAATTCAAGATTGGGTTGAGTGTGCAAAAAATCTAAAGACTATTATTTTATCCTAAATTAAATAACGAATGTATTTATCAATGGGAATAAAAATAATTTCAAACCCAATTGATAAGTTCTTTTTTCCTAAAAATTATCATATTTTTTCTCATTATGTCAAACGATTAAATGTGCACTTTTCAAATTATCAGATTAATCAACTAGATCTACTAAATATTTTTTAAAACTAAATTTGTTAGTGTTTTCTCTTTTAGTATTTTTGCTGTTTCTTTGTTGGTCAATTTTTCCACTAGTCTAATTGCAAATGGAAGAGCTGTTGCTGGACCTTGACTAGTTATTATGTTTTCATCCTCTACTATCCAATCCTTTTGAGGAATTCCTCCCCCTTTTATAAGTTCATTCTCCATTCCTGGATAAATTGTGCATTTTTTGCCTTTAAGGATTCCAGCCTCTGATAGAACTGCGGGAGCAGCACATATGGCTGCTATCAATTTGTTTTTTGTAAATGCTTCTTTTATAATTTCCAGGACTTTTTTGTTCTTCTTCAGATTTTTGTACCCAGGTGATCCCCCTGGAAGAATAACTGCATCAATATTATTCAAATCAATTTTGTCAATATTTATATCTGGAATAATTTTTATTGAGTGGGCACCTTTCACTTCATTAGAGATTAAGCCAACTACTACAACCTTTATGTTGCTTCTTCTAAGAACATCAATTATTGTAACGGCTTCAATCTCCTCAAATCCTGAAGCGAGAAAAATGATTGCACTGGTCATTTCACATCACCAATATTCAATAAAAGATAATTCTATTAACCTTTGTTGAAAACTATCCCTTTTTGGTCTTTTATTCTATTCAAAAACCTGAAAATTTTAATTATGAAAATAATGCACTCTGCATAATTTTTCTAGCGACAATTAAAATCAGATTATTAATTTGTTAGCTTTGATTTCATTTGTACCTTTGGAAAAGGATACTCTTTTTTTTATACTAATTTAATTTGATGTTATAAATAATAAAAACGTTAACTTTATCCGCTTATTTTATAAGATTCAAATGAAAATGTAAAAGAAGGTTTATGTCTTGAATTTACGGAAAATCCGACCCTATCTTAAAATGCTGCGCTTTGGTAGCTGGCAGGGTTGGATGTTCATTTTCTTATTCGGTAGCATTTTGTTTGATATTCCCCAACTAGATCGACTTGCATTGGTTTTATTTTCTTTTTGTCTAGCTACGAGTGGAATTTTTATTCTAAATCAGTATATCGATTATGAGGATGACAAAAAAAATTATCTAAAAAAAGATCTGCCAATTGCATCTGGGCATATTCGTCCAATTACTGGGCTTGTAGTATCTTGTGTTTTTATTTTAATAAGTTTAGTTGGAGCTTTTCTTTCAAGTTTAAGTCTTTTCATTCTTTTTTCAGTCTACATATTTTTGTGGATAAATTATTCAACTCCTCCAATCTGTTTTAAACAAAGACCACTTTTGGATATCATCATTTGTGGATTTGGATCAGGAGTTTTGCCGTTTCTTATGGGTTTGCAGATTTCTTCTCAATTATCATTAGATTTTACATCAGTTTGGATGATACGTCGGTACCAAGACGCATTTTTTGTTGCTGTTCCACTTTTTCTAGTTCAAAGTGCCGGTCAATTATTTCAAGTTGCAGGTGATTATGAAGCTGATCTAGTGGCGCAAATAGATACTTTTGCGGTTAAATATGGGAAAAAAAACTCTTTAATGCTTACTAGTATTTTCTTGGTTATTACAATAAATCTTCCTGTGCTCTATGAATTTCTAAACCTATCTTTAATTCCATATCTTTCATGGTACCTATTTGTTTATCTTATTTCTATTCCATTTTTGTTCTATTTAGTTCATAAAATAAATTCACCATCCGAAAAAACATTTAAGAAATTAAGAATTCTGTCAAAACGTGTTGGCGGGGTTCTCCTATTAGTGATATTTCTTTACGTTTTCTTTGTCAGATTATTATATACTGGACAATAAAAAAATCATAATTGTTTCTTGTTTTAAATTAGATAGAGACTCTACCTTTTTTCCAATACTGTTTAAACTATTTTATTGGTATGGCTCTTTTTTTAGTTATATACCATATGATCCATGTAATAATAAAAATTGGCAAGATGTCTGCACCAGGCACAAGCTCAATTAATGTCACCAACCCTACCCATCCGAACATTAGAACACTAGCAAATATTCCAGCTATATCAAGAATGTCCCCAAATAAAGGTAATAACAGAATAGCCAGCATATATTCGCTAATATCCAAAAAGATGCAAATACTTAGAAATAATAATTCAATATCCGTAAATATAAAATATCTTTGATATGTTTTTTGGTTGGTACTTTTCAAATTAATTATCAACTTCTTATCTAACACATTATGTTTTAATCAAG
>JAUWJK010000045.1 GCA_030607735.1 Candidatus Bathyarchaeota archaeon | reverse complement strand
TTAAATTAGAAATTATTTGATCTGAGATTAGAATGGTTACGCCTATTCCTCCAAAAAGAATACTTCCAAAATATTTTCCAATAGGATCATAAATGGTTTTTTTTAAGATTATGTTTGATACAATAAACTGGGTGAAAACAAAAACAATAACCAAGAGAAGCCATGGAGAATATATTCCATTAAAAATAAAGGATACGTATATTCCTGTGATGAAGAGAAAATCCACTATCACATCCAAGTAACCTCCTAGCTTTGATGTAGCCCTTAGTTTTCTGGAAACATAACCATCTATAACATCTGTTAATATGGAAGCTAGAAATATGCTAAATGTTATAGATATGGTTAGATGATTAAAAGAATAGACCAAATGTGGTAAGGCTATTAGCCGCAGAAGAGTTATTGCGTTTGGAATGTTTTGTTTAATTTTTAGTGGTATGTTGTTGGATCCGATCTTTTTATTACTGTTTGAATTTAATAAGGATTCCAATAACCACATCACCTATTCTTATGGATATTCAAGTTAGACTGGTATGGTTCTAAAAAATATGCTGCTTAGAACCTTCCAATTAGTATAATTAACAATCTGAGACATCTATTATTTGGATATTTTAGACTAAAAAAAATAATGAAAACCGTTAATATCACAAAACTTATTTAAAAAATCGAAAAAGGAATTAATTATTTATTAAGCATATTTATTCTCTATGGAAATATTTCACTTCCAGCTATTTTACTTAGGACAATTGCACTTTCATTTCCTTCATTTGGAGCGCTGGTAAATAGTACATTATTCGAGTTATTTACCCCATTGTTTTGCTCAATAATTTCTTGCATTGTTTGAACCGTATTTCCCGGACTACCGGCAGCTGTCACTATGATGACTGTCTCAGTTTCTTCCAGATCTTCTAGTCGATCTACATAACGCCCTATTGTTGGACTTGGCGCTCCACCATATACTGGCGATGCCAAAATAAGTAAATCATATTCTGAAATATTTGTCGGAGCATTTTCATTTGCAGTGGTTATAATTATTCGCCAATCATTCAATTCAAGGCCTTCAGCATAAGCAATAGAAATATCTTTGGTAAACGAACTAAAACCTGGATGATAAATTAGCAATGCAATAGCAGTCCCTTGTTCGTTAACGATAATGAGTTCACTACTTACATCACTATTTATTCCCAAATAAAGAAAAATTGAAACAATAAAACTTACGATAATTATACTTACTAAGGAGACAAAAATGATTTTTTTCCATCTCTTCTCAGGCCACACCTTTTTAAAATCCAATAGTTATCCCTCAAAAAACCAAAGTGAGAAAGAGGGCAGCATAATTTAAAGATTATTAAATTAATAAAAAATCACAGGACCTAACGCAATATCTGATTCTTTAAACGTAGATTAAAGCAAGTTAACATTATGAAAAAACTCGATCCTAAATCACTCTAAAAAAGCAACAAATTAACTTATTTAAGTGATGGTTAAGTGAAATCCTATTTTGAATAGAATGCACTTTTTTGGATTTATTAAATTATAGAGCCAAAGCTTATAAAAAAGGAAATGTTTGAACCTGTTGAAAATAGGTAAAGACTTGAATTTTATGACGGTTATTTCTCACAAGATTGTTACAGAAGTCCCATCAAGTTATATACCAACTTTAATTGATTTTATTTATGTCCAGTATCTCTTCCCTCAAGAAAAAAAGTTTGCTCAATTTTCTAAAAAGATAATTGATGGATTTCCTTCACTTTCATATGTTGTTTTAGATGAAAAAACTAGTCAACCTTCATTGGAAGTAGAAATTAAAGGAAGTAATCCCTTAGAAATAAATCTTCATCCAATCAATGAAAATACTTCTCCAAAAATAATTGAATTATCCAAACAAGATATAATAATTGCAATTCAAGTATTCGAAGAAAAAACAAGAAAAAGAACATTATATTTTGCCTGGAGAGAAGGAGAAAAAATACTTCCAGAGGTACTTAGGAAAAAAGAAAAAACTTTTAAAAGATTATTTCTTGAAACTCAGATTCTATTTTTTGTTGTATTTATAACTCTTGGAATGTTTATTTTTCTATTTATTTCAACTATTTATCCAGATGCATTATGGGTAGCGCCTGTAATCCTAATTTCAATACAATTTGTTTTTGTTTTCTTCTCAAGTAACATCATCTCGAGAAATGCTGACTGGATCATCACAGAAAAAAATCCGAATATTCATATTCTAACATATCATCTTCCATTAACTCAAGGAAAAACCGTTAATCAAATCTTAACTCAAAAACAAAAATTACTAATTAAAAAAGAAATATACGCTAAAATCTTAACAAAAAATGGAGAAATTGATTGTTCTTCAGCAAATGAAGTCTTCATTAAACATGGAATTACCTGTACACCCGAAAACTTGTCATCTAAAAAAGTTAATGTTTATGAGCTAATAAAAAAAATCGCTAGTAAATTTGAATTTCCTATCCCAAAAATAGTTGTATCTAATACTATGGTTCCAAATGCGGCTACCTCTGGTCCAAGTCCAAGTAGAGGTGTTGTCTTGATAACTACTGGTCTTCTTGTTCAATTAGAAGAAGATGAAGTTTTAAGTGTAGTAGGACATGAGTTTGGTCATCTTAAGGGTAGAGATCCCTTATTATTATATGGATTAACTTCTGCAGAATTTCTATTTCGATTTTACGTACTTTTTCCGATATTTCCATTTATTTTTTCTTCATTTCTATTTATCGTATACTTCTGGCTTGTTATGTTTGTACTATTTTTTATAGCCAAATTCTTTGAAGCTAGAGCTGATCTTGTATCAGCACTGGAAATTGGTAATCCTAAAGTTTTAGCTGGAGCATTAGAAAAAATTGGTTTTCAAAAACTTCTTTATGAAAGAGCAGCATCTTATCGTATTCAGGAATGGCTACGTCTTGATCCTCATCCACCAATATATTTCAGGGTTAAACGATTAAAAAATCTAAGAGTATCCCCAAATGAAAATAAACACAGGTTACTCCAATCAATAAGAGATGTGTTGAAGGGTTTTGTAGATGCTTTTTAAACAATATAATTGTCAGAGAATATCATTGATAAATCAATTCAATAAAAAAGAATTGTCTAAAACTTATTGTTTTACAAGAAACAAATAATTATTGTACAACTATTTTTTGTTTGACACTAAAAGGTATCTTTAATATAATTAATGCATGTGGCTATCAATACGTAATCCAGCAAAAACTATTTCGAAGTGAGTTCGAACATAACGATCATTTTTTTTGTGAAATAGATTAAGTCCAGAAAAGTTGTTTATTCCATTAAGTCTTTTGTTAGAAAAAAGTTATGAGCTATACAAAAAAGAAATAAAGCTTAATAGGAAATGTAGTTATTCTGGCGTAAAAAGAGGTACTTCCTACTTTGAAGCTTATCTATATAGCAATAGATGGAATGGCAGATTTACCAATTAAGGAATTGGATAATCTTACACCATTAGAATATGCTCAAACTCCTAACATGGACTCTTTAGCAAATAATGGAATAACAGGACTAATGTACACTGTTAAAAAAGGCTTTGCTCCTGAAAGTGATGTAGCTGTCATTTCCCTACTAGGCTATGATCCCTTTATATATAGTCCAGGTAGAGGCATTATCGAAGCAGTAGGGTTAGGTTTACAAGTTGAAGATGGTGATCTAGCCTTAAGGTGTAATTTTGCAACATTAGGTCAAGGAAAGGAAATAATAGATAGGAGAGTTGCTAGAACTCTAACTACTCAAGAAGCGACTGAACTTAGCGATGTTGCAAATAGTCAAATTAAATTACAATCAAATTCATCAACTTTTCAATTTAAAAACACTATGGGTCATCGAGCAGTATTGTTAATAAAAAATAAAAAAATATCGCTCTCAAGTAAAATTTCAAACAGTGACCCAGCATACAAAATAGTTCACGGTTTGGGTGTAGCCCAAATCAATGTTGAAATGAAATTGAAAACATGTATTCCTTTGGACGATAGTGAAGCTGCAAGAATTTCTGCTAAATTAGTTAATGAATTTATTGAAAAAACTCATAAAGCATGGGAAAATCATCCCATTAACACTAAACGAGAAAAAGAAGGAAACCTCAAAGCAAATGTTGTACTTACTAGAGATGCAGGTCATTTACTTCCAAATTTTTTTAATATAAATGAAAAATATAACTTACGTTTTGCAGCCCTATCTGATATGCATGCTGAAAGTGGAATAGCTAAATTAGCAGGTATGACAACAACTTTACTTCCACCTCCTTCAGGCAACGTTGAATATGACTCTAGACTTAGAGTGGACAAACTTCTTGACACTTTATCTAACAATGATTGCGTTTATATTCATTTAAAAGGACCTGATGAACCCGGACATGATGGAAACTGTCATAAAAAAACCAAAATACTATCTGATATCGATAAATATTTTATTGGAGCTTTATTAAAAGAAATATCTATTAAAGAACACATTATTTGCATCACAAGTGATCATGCAACACCATGTTCCCTAAAAGTACATAGCGACACACCAGTTCCTCTGTTAATTTCAGGAGGAAATATTAAATCCTCAGAACAAATACCAAAGTTCTCCGAAAGATATTGTAAAAAAGGCAGCTTAGGACTAATAAATGGCGCCTATAAACTAATGCCTCAACTAATAAATTATTTAAAATATTAAAGCCAATTTTTCAATAAAAACTCCTTTTTTTTTAATTCATTATTCCTTATGATACATCAAACATCTTCAATTGTCAAAAACCAAATATTATTTATAGAAAAATTGGTTCAGTAAATTTATTGGGGTTGTAGGTTATCTCTTATAATCCGGGTTACCTTCTAAATAGATTAATAAAATTAGGTTGAAATCATGGATATTGTGGATATTATTAAGATAAAAAAAGCATGTCAAACTATATGGAAACATATTAAAAAAACACTTTTAAAGCGCTCAACTTTTTTTAGTCAATTTTGTGATGGCAATGTTTTCCTAAAACTTGAAAATCAACAAATTCAACATTAATATTCAAATTTGACTTATTCACCGCATGAAAAGATCAATATCTAAATCCGAAATTTTTTTCGTTTAATAAAAAGTACTAAAAAAAGAATTATTAAAACAACCACTATCAACCCAAGAATAATCGGAAGAATCGAACTTGAATTTATATTATCTAGAACCAGCAATAGTACATCTCTATGTTCACCAGCATCTCGAGAACTATACGTCAAAGCCAAATCACCATTTTTTGCAATAATTATGGAAGTTGAAGAATGATGAGCCGAAATTGTATATGTTTGGTTCGACTGCAAATTTCCGGCTAAATCAGTTTGTAAGAGCCAAAAATGACCATCACCCACAGTAGGCTGTTGAATAGAAGCCAGCCAATATTCATTATTATTAACAACCAATGATCCGCCATATTCGTTTTCTTCACCTCCATAGGTCATGTTCCATTCCATAACCCCATAAGAATCCGTTTTAACTAACCAAACATCCCAATCTCCAGACCCAAATGAAGTTGTACTGCCTGTCATAGCGTAACCTCCATCTTCTGTGATTATCAACGAATTAGAATATTCGGTACCCACTCCTCCGTAAGTTTTATTCCACTCTATATTTCCCAATGAATCCGTTTTAATTAACCAAAAATCTGCGTTTCCTTCTCCTCTGGGAATAGTACTTCCAGTCAAAGCATAACCCCCATCTAAAGTCTCAACTACAGAAGAAGCAAACTCGTTTTCTTCACCTCCATAGGTCATGTTCCATTCCATAACCCCATAAGAATCCGTTTTAACTAACCAAAAATCTGCTCCACCCGCTCCAAATGATCGGGTTTCACACCCTAAAATATAACCTCCATCACTAGTCACAACTAGAGACTTTGCTCTTTCATATTTTGAACCCCCATATGTCTGGTTCCATAACATAATTCCCTCAGAATTGGTTTTCACAAGCCAAACATCGTCATTATTATCAAGCCATAAATCATCACTTTTTTCTTTTATACTGCCGGCTAGAGCGTAACTATCGTCATTTATGACCATTGACATAGCAATATCATCTTCAGATCCCCCATAAGTCATATTCCACTGTTCTTTTCCATTTGCGTCTATTTTAATTAACCAAAAATCATAATTATCCTTATTAAAAGAATTTGTTATTCCAGCTAAAGCGAAACCTCCATTATTTGTTTCGACAACACAATAAACTTCATCATCAATTCCTCCATCAAAAACAAAACTCCATTTAGTGTTAGGCGACGCAGAAACCAAACAAGTAAAACTTAACCATAAAATAATAATAATAAATGTAATTACAGATTTTTTTTTCATGATTGAGCACTTCAATAAAGCTTTTTTTTATGCCATACAAACTTTGTCTAACGATTTTTCTCAAGAAATAAGGTTTAGACCTGCAGACAAAAAAGAATAATTAAAAGGTTAAAAGTTTTTCTTAATAGAACTTAAAGATTGATAGACGATTTAGATGTATAAACATTTAACTTTTTATTTTGATGGAGGATCAAGAGGCAATCCCGGTCCCGCAGTTATAGCTTTCATAATGTTATCTGATGATGGTTGTGTACAAAAGAGGTATTCTCATTTTATAGGTGTACATACAAACAATCAATCTGAATATAAAGCCCTAATAGCAGCACTTAGATTTGCGTCAAATAAGTCAGAAGAAGTAACTTTTTATCTTGATAGTGAATTGGTTGTTAAACAAGTTAACAGAGAATATTCACTGAAAAATAATAAATTAAGAGAATTATGAACTGAAGTTCAAGATTAAAAAAAAATTTAATAAAACCATTTTTATCAGTGTCCCTAGAACAAATGTTCATATTCAAAAAGCAGATAATCTTCTGAATAACAAATTAGATGAATATTTGATTTAGAGGGGTAATTTGAATGTTTATACACACAAAAATTCTTATGATGTTTACGTTTCAAGTTCTTGTTTTGATTCGATTCCAAAAGGAGCGATTGTTCCTGTTTATGTTTTTGGTTCGTTTAGTGATGGTTGTATGTATAATGTGAAAGTGGTTTTTGATAGTGGTCATAGAATTCTTTACCCGATTATTTGATATGTATGTAGGTTTTAGAATAGTCTAGAAAACTTTGGTGAAAAAGAGTGGCCTTAAAATTTATTCTATAAACTAGACAATTGAATAATTCAATAAAGAAAAGTAACCTGATTGATTAGCAACTAACACAAACTTGTTTTTTTTCCAATTTTTTGCACTGATCACAGAGGTCATACTCTGGTCTCTTGGAGTGTCTTTTATCAATACCCAGGGGATATTGTGTACAGTTTTTGCACCAATGCCACCTATCAGGTGGAGTTCCTTGAACATATTCCACCATTTTCTAATCTTCCCAAAAAGAATACTATGTTAATACTATTATTTTTCATTTTCCTCTGTTGGATGCAAGAAATAACATTGCGAAAAAAGACCATGAAAGTGGCCGAGGTGAGGTACACTCGACTAGGTGTGGAGATGTCTCCCACAACCAAACCCCTTTTTTAAGAAAATTTTTAAATATTAAAAAAAGTTCAAAACCTAATTAGTATTTATTAAATCTTTATTGCATTTATCCACATAAATTCAAAAGCATTTTGAATAAGTCTGATAAATTGCTTATTATTTGACCAAAGCAAAGGAGATTCTCCCAGAGGCGCCTCTTTTAATGAAAAGAGAACATCATTTTGATCAAATATTGAAAAAATTAAATGTTTTTGAGTAATTTTTCTTTCCATCAATCTTATTTCATAAAATGGATTCTCAGAAAATTCTTTCATCAAGTCCAAATAATTATCTTTTTGGTGCAAGGGAATATCTACTATAAAGCGGATTTTCACTTTTTTTTTCAATTCTTTTTTGATGATTTTATTAAACCGAAAAGATCCCATTTTGCTGCTTTCCCATAAAGTTGAAACACAAATGCTTTTGTTTGCATTTTTTAATACTTGGTTTGATTTTTCAAAAATTGATTGTTTTCCTGATATAATCAAGAATTTTGACTCACTTTTTTCTTTCGGTGTGATTCGATTATTTACTTGTTTGTTTTTTAGTTCAAATGATGCTTTGTGGAGATTATTGTGTTCTAAGGTTTTTTGTTGTAGTAGTCTTGGAATTGTTTTTTTTAGGGAATTAGCTTTGAACGTTGTTGGTTTTGTTAATATTCTTTGTTCTAGTCCTAATTCTTGTAGGTGGGGAATTACTCGGTAAATATCTTGGATAGCTATGCCTGCTGTTTGTGCTAGTTCTTTTGCTGTGGTTGGTCCTGTTTTGAGGTTTGCTAGGTATGTTTTGGCTTGGTTTACTGTGAGTCCAAGTTTAACTAGTGTTGTTATATCTTTTTTTTCTATCAAGACTTTTACCAGCTAATTATATTGTTTTTGTTTATGTTATATTTAATTCATTTTGTTATTAAAAACTTTTCAGTGGAAGCAACACTTCTAAGATGTTAAAAGTATTTAGTGATAATAGATCTACTTAGAAATAAACAAAATAAGGAGAAAATACATTGAAACTTAATAAATCTAAATATATTTCTACAATAACATTTGTTTTACTACTACTTATATCAACATTTGCTACATTAATACCAACTGCAAAAGCCGCAGACGTACCAACTTATGCATATTTGTCAGTGAGCCCAAATCCCGTAGGCGTTAGCCAAACACTATCTCTTGTTGCAACAGTTCAACCACTTCCACCCACTGGATTTGATGTCTACCACGGATTAACCATTACAATAACAAAGCCTGATGGAACAACCCAAACAATAGGACCCTTAGACACTTCAACTATCGGTGGACAATTCGCTGTTTATACACCAGCCCAAGTTGGAACATACCAATTTAAAATGGATTACGCTGGAGAAACCTTTCCAAGTGGTGCAACACATCTACCAAGCCAAACACCAGTCACTGAAGTAATTGTTCAAGAAGATCCAATTTCCCATTGGCCAGATAATCCACTACCTACAGACTACTGGGATCGACCAATAAATGCGAGAAACAGAAACTGGGGAGACATCGCAGGCAACTGGCTGATGAGAGGATACAACTCTACTTATCAAATAGCTGGACATAGTGACGCAGCCCAAGCCTTTAATCCCTACAGCCAAGCCCCGCGATCCGCTCATATTATGTGGACCACAGAATTAGGCCAAGGAGGCTTAATAGGAGGCGAATATGGACAAGACGCATATTATGCAGGACACACTTACGAAGAAAAACTAACACCTCCCGTTATTATGAATGGAAAAATCTATCGCCGCACAAATCCTAGTGACTTTGGAATCGGTCAAGGCGTTGGAGGGCAATATCCAGGTACTATCTGTGAAGACTTGCGTACAGGAGAAGTTTTATGGGTAGATCATGATATGCACATTGACCAAGGACAGCTATATAATTACGTTTCACCAAACCAAATGGGAGCACTCCCATACCTTTGGGATCTGGGAACAGGAGCCGCATTCTCTCTATTTTCTGGTCTCTTTCCACGACCAACCTATAAGATGTATGATGCAAACACTGGAGACTTAATAGTCACATTTGAGAACGTTACTGCAATACCTCCTCACGGCTATGGCATGACCATGTATGATGAAGACGGAACGCTGCTCATTTATACCCTTCTTGGACCTAATATACAACTATGGAACTCAACTAAAGCCTTAGAAGGAGCTGGTGTGGTTATCCACGAAGCTCCTCTTGATGTAGGTTTTGTGAGAAACGTTCGAGGCACTCATGATTGGAGTCTAGGAATCGAATGGTTCAAACCAGTACCATTCCGCGGTGTGATGTTCCCCGAGGGAGCACAAACAATACCTGGCCAACCTAATTTCCCTGCACTACAAGGGATTGTTGGTAATGTGCTAATTGCTGCTGTAGAGACCACGGCACAATCTTATTGGCAGATTGGTTACGATGCAACAACAGGTGAGGAACTTTGGGCTCACGAAGCTCCCGCATACTTTTTCAGAAGAGCGCTTGGAGAAGGCAAGTTCGCTGCTTGGAATCCAAGTACTATGAGATGGTATGGTTTTGACGCGCAAACTGGCAACCAGCTATGGATTAGTGATCCAGCAGACTATCCGTGGGGAATCTACGGCTTTTCAGCTGTTATTGCATATGGGAAACTATATGCAATAAACTTTGATGGTCACGTTCATGTTTTTGACTTAGAAACAGGACAACAAGAATTCAAATACTTTAGCGGAGACGCAGGCTTAGAGACGCCCTATGGTCATTGGCCATTCTATTGGGGTCCAGTAATCGCTGATGGAGTAGTTTTTGCTGGCGTTGGCGAACATTCACCAACTCAACCTCTTTACCGAGGCGCAAAATTACACGCTTTTGATGCTTTTAACGGAGACCCAGTATGGAACATTTCAGGATGGTATGCAATTCAAGCAATAGTCGATGGTTACCTATTAGCTTCAAACGCGGAAGACAATCGAATGTACGTTTTTGGCAAAGGACCCAGTGCAACAACAGTTACCGCACCAAAAATCGCTATAACTCTTGGACAAAGTATAATGATCGAGGGAACCGTCACTGACCAATCAGCAGGACAACCAGACACTGCGTGCATCGCTGACGAGGACATGGCTGAATGGATGGAATATTTGCACTTGCAAGAACCGATGCCTGCAAACGCAAAAGGCGTTGAGGTATCCTTGGACGTTATTGACTCGAATGGCAACTTCAGAAACATAGGCACAGCAACCAGCGATATGACAGGCACTTTTGGTTACATGTGGGAACCTGATATTCCAGGACAATACACAGTAATCGCAACTTTTGCTGGATCTGAAAGCTATGGTAGCTCTTATGCCCAAACTTACATGGGTGTAGTGGACGCTCCAGAACCAACAGCCGCACCAGAAGCCACACCTGCACCAATGACAGACACATACGTACTAGGAATGGGCGTCGCTGCGATCGCTGCGATCGTAGTAATTGGCTTGCTCATCCTTATGAAGCTAGGCAAAAAGTAAACACAACAAAAAAACTAAATTTAATCTTCCCCCTCTTTTTTTTCGGGGTAAAAAAATCAAATAATTGGAGAATAAAAGGCTGAGAGGATCCTTGAGCAGTTGATCTTTACAAATAGTTGTCGTTAGCTGTTTGTTCATGATTTTTCTCCTTTAGTTTAGCCTAGGGATCCCAGCAAACACTTTTTAGACACAAAAACAAATGATAAAAAAGTTTATCATGTTGAGGTCGAGATGAGGTAGCCTCGTTCAGAATGGACACGTTTAAACATATCCCGCAAACCTTTCCTTTTTTTAATAAATCTAATTGGTTAAAACATTTCTTGTTGAAATTGGCGAGTTGATGGCTGTGCAACCTAAGTGTTCGCTAATTAAAGAAGTGTATAAAAAGAATTTGTAAGAATACTTAATAACGTTATTATGTTGAAAGATTATGTTATTTTATGGTTATCGAAGAATTATTGAGTTACGCTTTTTGGGGTAATTCTGTACAAGAATATATTGTCGCTACAGTAATTTTTGTTCTAATAGTAATTATTTTTAGAATTGCAAAATATCAAATCGTCAAAAAGTTAAGAAAGGTAGCAAACAATACCAAAGCAAAAGTTGATGATTTACTAATAAAAATTGTGGACAAAATTGGGTGGCCTTTCTACATATTTTTTGCAATATTTATCACTCTTAAATTCATTCAAGTACCCGACATTGTAAACGTTTTTTTCACATATATGACACCCATAGTAGTTGTTATTATTGTCGTAAGAAGTTTACAACAGTTTGTTGATTATGGGATTCAAAAACTTGGAAAAGAAAAACAAGAAGACAACGAAACAGCGGTTATTAATATCATTGGCAGAATTTTGAAAGGCGCATTATGGGGTATAGCCCTCGTGTATGTAGTATCACTTTTTGGATATGATATTACAACTGTGGTAGCTAGCTTTGGAGTTCTCGGTATAGTTCTGGCTTTTGGTCTACAAGAGGTTTTAAGTGACATATTTGCTTCAATTTCCATATTCTTTGATAAACCTTTTGAGATCGGAGATTTCATTATTGTTGGCGATATTATAGGGACTGTCAAAGAAGTTGGAATAAAAAGCACCCGTATACAGAGCTTGGGGGGCCAAGAAGTTGTCATTCCAAATAAAGATTTAACATCAGCCAGAATTAACAACTATAAAAAGATGAAAAGAAGAAGAATTCAGTTTAGCTTTGGAGTTGTCTACGAAATTTCTGCTGAAAAACTGGAAAAAGTTTTAGAAATAACAAAAGAAATAGTGGCCAACATTGAACTGGCAGAACTGGA
>JAUWJK010000071.1 GCA_030607735.1 Candidatus Bathyarchaeota archaeon | reverse complement strand
ATTCATGTGGTAGATGTTTCTGGATGTACTGATTCAGAAGGCCGATTGTGTAAACCTGGTGAGCATGATCCTATTGATGATATAAAATTTTTAGAACAAGAAATCAATTTCTGGATATTGTCGATTTTAAAGAAAGACTGGCCAAAAATATCTAGAACATCTGAAGTAGAATCAACAAACTTGTGTACACTTCTAGAAGATCGATTAAGTGGTTTGTCAATAAAGCGGTATCATATTTTCAAAGCAATCAGATCTTCTGGATTAAACATGGAAAAACCAACAAAGTGGACAGAACAAGATCTATTAAACTTGATAGATATTATACGAAAAATTTCTAAACCAATATTAATAGTAGCGAATAAAATAGATCTTCCTCAATCTCAGAAGAACCTAGAGCGAATTTTGAAACTTAATTATATTGTGATTCCTTGTTGTGCAGAAGCAGAGCTTGTTTTAAGAAGAGCTTCAGAAAAAAAATTAATTAATTATACTCCAGGTGATAAAAACTTCCAAATATCTGACTCAACAAAGTTAACCCAAGGTCAAATAAGAGCCCTAGATCTTGTTCGAAAAGAAGTTTTGTTAAAGCACGGATCTACAGGTGTTCAAAGAGCTATAAACAATGCTTACCAAAATCTTCTAAACATGATAACTGTTTATCCAGTAGAAGATATAGAACATCTTTCAGATCATAATGGACGAGTTCTTCCAGATGTATATTTAGTTCCAAATGGTACAACTCCTAAACAATTCGCTTACCTGATACATACAGAGCTTGGTGATAATTTCATTTATGCTATAGATGCGCGAAAAAAAAGAAGATTAGGTGAGGAGAGTATTTTAAAAGACCAAGATGTAATTTCAATAATAAGCGCTAAAAAAAGAGGATAACTTATGTTCCAAACCGCCTTTTCCGTATCTGAAAAGTACGCATAGCTCTTAAAAGATCTATTAGCCTAAAATCTGGCCAATAAACATCCAAAAAAACAAGTTCACTATATGCTGATTGCCAAAGCAAAAATCCGCTTAATCTTTCTTCCCCTGAAGTCCTTATTATTAAATCTGGTTCTTGATTTGGCATGTGAGAGGTGTACAAGTATTTTTCAAAAGTTTCTTCATTAATATCTTCCAGATTTAATTCACACTTTTTGACTTTATTCGCGATAGTTTTAGTGGCATTAAGAATCTCTGCTCTTCCACCATATGCAAAAGCAAAATTTAAAAATTGATTTTCATAATTAGCTGTTGCAATTTCAACCTCTGAAATAAGATCTTGCAAGCTTTTTGGTAATAAATTTACTTGACCAATTACTTTAACATGAACTTTATTTCGATGAATACGATCATTTGTCAATAATTTACGAAATTTTTCTTCTGCAATTTTCATAATTTCTTCAATTTCTTCTGGAATCCTGTTGAAGTTCTCTATAGAAAAAGTATAAAGAGTTACAATTTTTACACCTAGTAATTCACACCATTCCAAAAGATGTTCAACAGTATCTGCTCCTTTTTTATGACCTAACCAAGGATTACGTTCTTTTTCAGAAGCCCATCGTCTATTTCCATCCATAATTATAGCTATATGTTCAAGTTTGGGACCATTTTTAACTTGAAACCAAAGCCATTTTTCATAAAGTTTGTAAGCTCCTATTATGGAAAGAAATTTTTTAAGCATTTAACAACCTTCATTTCTCTTACGAAATAGAATAAGTTATAGAGGTAAAACTTTGATTGTTTCAATTAAAGTTTACTATCAAGTAACTTCAAAAAACCAATCCCCACTCATTTCCTATAATCCTTTTAGACCTTCTTCAAATTCTTCCTCTAATTCTTTTGACTCATTAAAAAAACTTCTTTTTGATCGAGAAATAATAATAATTAACAAAATTGATGCAATAATTATGAGTATTCCTACGATTATTGTAAATATCAAATTTTGAAATACAAGATCCTCTATGCTTATTGCGGGGTCAATTAAGATATTTGCTGTAGCATCTAAAATCCAACGAGACCATGCGACAGACATAATAAAAGCTATATTTCGTAATAAGCGAGGATTCCGATCAAAATATAATCTAATACTTCTTCCAAAAAGTATTATTCCAATTCCAACTACCATTAAATCTCTTAAACCTTTAATAAAAAATCCCGCTACATTTGGAAGAATACTAATCCAACCAGCAACATTTTCAGGAAGGGGTTGAATAATATTTGTTGCAGCATTGGAAATTCCCAAATATACACTCACAAAAACACAAAGTATTCCTGCAATAATAGCGTAATTTGAGATTTGTACAGGTAAAGCTGGAGGTGAATATTCTTTAGCCCAATTGTAAAAATTTTTAACCTCTCTATCAACTCCAAAACCTTTTATGAGCAAAACCCCTCCTAGAACGAAAATAATTGCAATATAATAATAATTCAAAACTTCAGATACATAAAAAACTCCGAAAAGAACAAGCAACAGGCCTGGAACTCCAAGGGCTAAACGCGCATAACGTGGATTTTCCCATATAAGTTTTATATATCTTGAAAACAATGCGGCAGTTTCTTCAATTGATTCACTATGTTTAATTACAATTCTTCTAACTGAAGAAACTGGAACTCTTGACTCTACAAGGGGTAGAATTGCTTCATCAGAATATCCATCAGAAACCAGTATGACCTCACTTGCATGAAAGGTTTTTAATAAACTGTTTAATTCTGAGACTAGTTTTCGGTCTGCTCGAACCCCTCCACGTTGCAACCCAGATATAGTTGCAACTTCTAAGGTTTCATCTGGTTGCTTTTCATTTTGTAAACGATCATAAATACGAATTGCTTCAAACATTGCGTTGGCATCTGGTTCTTCAGGATCGTGCAAAGCCAAAGAAACTGCTGAATCTAAGTTAGCTTTTCTGCCAATAAGTGGAGTTTCAATTTGTGCTTTAACTTCTAGATCACCATCTCTATCAACACATAAAATAAGGATGCGCTTTTCCATTTTTTGCTCATCTTTATCTTTAATGGTCATCTTTCAATAATCCTTTTTATTAATAATTACGATTAATCTTTTTTAATGGTTTCATCTTCTGATTCATTTATAAGTTTAAATTCTTCTAAGCTAAGCTTTTTTCCATTTTTAAGCTTTATTTGTGCTTCTGTTTTAATTTTTTTCTTCAGTTTTTGTTCGCTTTCTCTTTTTTTATTTTCATCTTGTTCTTTTATTTTTTTTAAAATATTCTTCTTTTTAATTAAAAGTTCAATAATTTCATCTTTTAGTGGCTTCTGTTCTTTTTTTTCCCCTAAATAAGAAATATGATACTGATCAGCTTTTTCTCTAACACTATTTAATTCCTTAATGGTTAGAGACATTACTTTGTGTGTTTCTTGACTTTTTTTTGCTATTTTTGAAAGTTCTTCATGAGCTGTATTTGCGATTTTATCCAGGTTATCAAGCTCAGTTTGTATTTTCTGGATTATCACTTTCTGTTTGTCTATTTTTTTGTATTTGCTCAATTGTGTCCCAATAATTTTAACTTGTTCAACTAATTGTTTTTCTTCATCTAATTCGAGTGTAGTAGTCTGTATTTTCCATTCAATTTCTTCTATCTCTTTTTGAAGATCAATACATCTTCTTTCAGGTAGTTTATCTCTAAAAGAATCAATTTTTTGTCTGTGATATTTTATTTCTTCAATTTTCTCTCTAATTCCCAAACGAGTATTCTCTCTTTTTTGTTTTAGTATTTTGACTTTGTCATTTAATTCATCGCGAATTTTTTTTTGTTCAATTATTTTTTGACGTAATTCTTTGGATTTGATGTTAAATTTATCTCTTTTTTCAACGAATACTCTGATATTTTGGTTTTGGGAATCTTGTTTTTCTTTGAATGATTTAAGTTTTTGATCTATCTCATTTAGATCTATAAGTTCTTTTTGTTTGATCACAAGTTATCCTCTGTTATGTTTACATAAATTACTTGCTATTTTTAAATTAATATTTGTAGCTTTTTAAGACAATGTTCTACTATTTCAATCTCCTATTATATTTTTCTTCAAAAAAGAAATAACTGCGTTCATAACGAAAAACTAATGTTTTAATAGTATGTTCGCAGTACTTTTGTAAGATTTAAGATGCAATATAACTATGATGATCTATTGAAACGAGCTTGTTCACAAATGCCTGAAGTATCTGCAAAACGTGAACGTCTAGAGTTACCGCGGTTATACATAAACATTGTAGGTATGAGAACAGTAATCTCAAATTTTAAAGAAATTGCCGATATCTTAAATCGGGATCCTCAACATATTTTAAAGTTTTTAACTCATGAAATGGCAACTGCAGCCACTTTTCATGATTCACGTGCTATTTTTTCTGGAAAATTTAAAAGAGATAGTTTTCAAAGACTTCTAGAAAGATACTTGCAAAATTACGTTATATGTCCAGTATGTAAACGTCCAGATACTAAAATTGCCAAAGATAAGAGATTAATTTTTCTAGAATGCAATGCATGTGGTGCTCGATCATCAGTTAAACAATTATAAGAGCGATCTAGAACTTGGAAGTCTATGCAAACATTAAGAAAGAAGGCAAAAATGTTATACTAGCAATTTGTGATGAAGCGCTTTTGGGTAAAACTCTTAGAGAAGGTAAAATTGTTTTTAAAATAACCGCAGATTTTTACAAAGGAAGAAAAATATCGGTTGATCAAGCAGTAAGTATGATTAAAAACTCAACAATAATTAATCTTGTAGGAAACGAATGTGTAAAAAAAGCAATAGAAATTGGTTACATACACTCTGATGCAGTAATTAAAATTGAAGGTATTTCACATGTACAGTTATTCAAATAGTGAGGTAACCACCTTATTGTCTCTCTAAGAAAAGTGGACATAACTATTTTCCTTGGATTTAAAAAATATAGAACAGTGATGCAATGTTAAATGAGCTCTTTGAATTCATTTCTTCTGGAAATATTGCGGGAATTCCTACAATAATTGTAATGACTCTTCCTTTTATTTTAGGATTAATTATTGGCTTGTTTCTGAAAAAATTTTTTAAACTAATATTTTTTGTAGGTTTAGCAGCTGTAATAACTAGTTATTTAGGATTTTTTACTATCAATCTTTTTTCACTTAAAGATTTAGTTGAAAGCTATGGGTTTGAGGTTATCCATTATGGGACAATGCTAATGAGTATATTACCAATTGGTATTGGATTTGTAGTTGGATTAGTTTTGGGATTTTTATTTGGCTAAGAAAATAGCACAAAATCATTTTTTATTATTTTTAAAAATAATTATGACAAACAAACTTTTTTTAATATATTAATTTTGTTTTTTACTTATTTTCAATTTAGTTAGTACATCAAGTTTTATTAGATCTTTTATGCTTGATTAAAGATGATAAGCAATGGAATTTTCAAAAGTTATTTCTTTAAGAAAAAGTGTAAGGAGTTATTCCAATAAACAAGTTGAAGAAGAAAAATTAAGCAAAATTCTAGATTTAACTAGATTAGCTCCTTCATGGGCAAATAAACAATGTTGCAGGTACATTGTTGTAACTGATCAATCTAAAATTAATGAATTAGGGGGTTTATTAAATTCATGGCTAAAACAAGCTCCTGTTGTTATTGTAGCTTGTGCTGATCCCAATGATTCTGGATCTCGAAATGGTATGGAATATTATCTAGTGGATGTGGGGATTTCAATGCAACAGCTAATCTTGACAGCTACTGATCTTGGATTATGTACTTGTTGGATAGGAGGTTTTAATGAAACAAAAATTAAGAAAGTTTTAGATGTTCCTAACAATATAAAAGTAGTGGGATTAACTCCCCTGGGATATGCTAAAGAAAAAGAGAGTTTAACTTCAAAAATAGCTAAGAAATTTGTTGGAAGTGAAAAGAGAAAACTATTAGATGAAATTGTTCACAAAGAAAAATGGTAAAATTTTTAACCGATAAAATATTTTCTTTTATCACATTAAGAAAAACTAGTTAAAGTTGATTATCCAAATGTTTAATTTATAATAAGAAAAATAATTAATGTTTCATAATCAAATATTAACTTAGCTTATTGCTATTTGGCTTTAAAAAAAAATACAAGATGATAACAGTAATGAAATTGAATCTCTCAAAACAAATAATATCAATAGTCCTGATAATTATTGTATTTGCTGTTGTATTAAATTCATATTTTATTTTAGAACTTGATAATTCAATAAAAAATTCAGGTCATAATTCAACTTTTAACTACATAATTTTTAAACAAGATAATATATACAAAGCAAAAAATCAGATAATAAATCAAGTAGTTTTTGAGTCAACTAATGCTTCTTTTATATTTAATCAAGCAATAGCTTCTGGAAGTAGTTTATATGTTGAAGAAGGTGACTATTATCTCACTTCTGACATTATAATTTTAAACAAAAATAATTTTAAATTTTCTAGTGATAACGCAAAAATTTTTGGAAATGGAAATAAAATAGTAATTTTTGGTGAAGATTATTTAAATTCTCAATACAATCAATTAACTGGCTTTGAAATTATTAATACAACTTTAAGAATTGAAAATTCTTTTGGTACAACGATTTCAAATATAAAATTTAAAAACTGCAAAACTGCTCTTGAAGTGGCAAATACTAATACGTGGAGTGAGGCAACAAAAATTGTGGACTCCCATTTCATAAATTGCACAGAATCTATTGTTTTTAAAACGCCAATTAATAACGCTAGTGGCTCATATGCGAGTTCAGAAATTAAACGATGTTTCTTTAATATACCTGATAATTCACTAGGTATACGAATTGAAAATCTTGCTGAATTCTCTGATAGTCAAATACAAACTGTTCGATTATGGATGGGGGAATACGGAGAAACAAATCAAATTGGAATCTTAGTGAACGGGTCCATGTTCCAAACTCTACTATGGGGGGTTGTTTTTGAATCTTTTGCCAATACACCATCTAATATTTATGCGATGTCAATTGGAGAAACCACAGATCCAGTTCCAATCCTCTCAGAAGGTATTAGTTTTCTAGGAAATTGGACAGCTAAAATACATAATCCTTATAGTATTTGGATTCCAGGGACTGGAGGTGTTTTTAAAGAAGAAAATAAGGCTATCAATATAGGTTTAAATGATAATTATGCAATCCCTGAAAGTTTTCATATAAGGCCTCTTAGAATTACTAGTTTTAAACCCAAAATTCAAGTTTTAGGAATTTTAGAAAATAATGAAATTATATCAATTAAACTACGATTATTATTTATAGATAATACATACTCTACAACATTTGTCGAAAAAATTTTTGTAAACGCTACCAGTTTATGGCTTACAGACGATGATTTATTAAAACTTTTACCATCACAAAATATTATTTGGGCTATTGAAATAGAAGCGAAATCTAATATATCAAATACCAATGCTAAAGTTTTATTCAGTATTTATGGAACAACTACATAATAATCATTTTTTCTTTTTGAGAAAATTTTTTGGATCAAAAATCTGATTAATCTTTTCAATGGATAAGCTTTTTTTTTCAATAGCAATTTCCTTAACAGAACGATTCTCTCTAAGTGCTTGTTTGGCAATTTTACTAGCTTTCAAATATCCTATATGTGGAGCCAAATAAGTCGCTAAAGATGGGTTTTTATCAAGATAATTACCACAACGAATAGTATTTACTTTAATACCTTGGATACATTTTTTCCTAAAAGCAGGCAAATAATTAGTTAAAATTTTAATTGAAAAAAGAATGTTATTCATTATTACAGGTCCCATAACATTAAGATCCAACTGTCCTGCCTGAACTGCAAATGATACTGTCAAATCATTTCCTATTACTTGAAATCCTATCATGTTCATACATTCTGCCATTACAGGATTAACTTTGCCAGGCATAATTGATGACCCTGGTTGCACAGCAGGAAGCGATATCTCATTTAAACCAGTTGTAGGACCTGAAGATAATAACCTAAGATCATTTGAAATTCTAACTAGTTCCAATGCCAACTCCTTTAGACCACTTGAAATAGTTTGTACTCGCCTACAACTTTGAAGTGCCTCAAATGGATTTTGT
>JAUWJK010000072.1 GCA_030607735.1 Candidatus Bathyarchaeota archaeon | reverse complement strand
CTGAGAGTAGTCTTGGTTTGATTGTTAGGAAGATTGGTGGGGATGGTTTTGGTGATGGTTTGAGTAAGAAGTCTGTTACTTCTTGTTTTGTGAAGGGTAGTCTTTCAACGACAATAGCTCCCTAAAACCTTATTTCTTGAGGTAATTTAAAAAAAACGTATATTCCGATCATCTTATTAGTAAGAATAAGTAAACAAATAATGATCTATTTTATTATTAATTAACTATAATTAGATTAATTAAGACTAAAATGAAAAGAAAATCAACTTACCTGTAAACAAAGGTTATTGGTTTTTGGTTTGATCAATTAAAAGTAAGGTAGGTGATTTATTTTGGAGAAAATGGAGATGACTCCTGAAGAGATTAAGAAACGTGAAGCTATGGTTGACTCGATGTGTACCTGTAAGAATTGTCCATCCTATAGAGCATATGGCAAAAAAGATGATTTTATTTCATATTGTTTACCCAGCAGGGGTAAAAGCAAGAATTTAGCTGAACATGGCTGTATTTGTGGTACGTGTCCGATTTATATGAAGAAGAATTATGTTACAGCGTATTATTGTACTCGTGATATTGAAATGAAACAAAAAATTGCCATTGTTGAGGCAGCATGGCAAGGTCATAGTGTTTGGGACCACCTAAAAGGGAAGAAATAATTTTTCTCTTTCCGTCTTTTTTATTTTTTTATTTATAGAGTTTTTTTACTGCTTCAATTAACCCAGCAGGTCCAGTCATCATTACATCTCCATATGGTGCTGCAAAATAGGTTTGAAGGTTTGTTTTATTTAGCATACTCCTATTAGGTCCTGTAGCAATGATTTTTTCGATTTGTGAAAAACCACACGGTTTGTCTAGGAAAATTACTCCATGGCCGCTATCTGAAAAAACTTCTTGATTTGTTAATTGGCCATCAGCAAAACGAATCAGGAGTTGTTCGAGTTTTTTTGGTGTCAACATCTTTGTATGATGCTCTACTGTTCCAATTATCTTATTTTCTTCAATTATAGTTGCCCAAGTGTGCCCATTTCCAACATTGATGACTATATTTATCTTGGAGTTTTTAGCGATCGGATCTCCTAAACAGCCAAAAACTGCAGCAGGTGCTGTATCCATAACCAACACTTTTGCGTTTGGTAAGTATTTTTTCGAATCCTTAGCTGCTGATCTCATTCGCAAGAAGTAAGAAGGAATGTTCCCTTCTTTGAAAGCTAACGCTTCAGGTTTTGGATTATTCCGCAAGATTTCTTCAAATTTTTCCATTCGAAATTGTCTATCACTCATTTCTTTAGGTGAAGTTCCATGATCTTGAACTGCAATTGCCACAAAATCTACATCTGATAAATCTTCACCAAAATCTCCCAAGAATCCCTTCAGTTGCTTTATGTTCACTTCTTCGAGTTCTAAGGTTTCTCCATCAAAGAAATCTGGTTCTCCTTGGTCAATTATCTTAAAACCAGAATTTCTAACTTGATCCAGATCATTTCTGATTGTAAAAGCAGCCTGTTGGGTAATGAACACCTTAAGTCCAGCTTTGAGATGATTTTTTAGAGCGTAACTTAGTGCTCCTCCACCAATCGCTGATCCACTGATTAAAACATCTTTTTTTTGTATTGTTACTTTTCTAACTTTTGCTGCATAAGTAAGTGAGGGTGTAGGCAAAACCATTTTTATACAGTTCTCAATGTTTTCTTTTGTATCATCAAAGAGCAGTACATCTTTTGTACCTGCACCAATATCCATAGCTAAAATCTTCATAGTATATTTTTCACATCGCTTAAAACCAATTTAGATTTAATAAATAATACTTTCCGGACAATAAACTCTTCTTCCCATTATCTGAAGAAGATATGCTGCTCATTTGTTCTATCGAGATATTGATGAGAATAATGTAATTACGAAAGAGGATTGGAAAAGTTAAGATTTGTAGTTTGTTTTAGATGAATTCTTGATTGCACATAGGACATTTTAGGGGATAGTTGTGTTTGTAGTCTATGATTAGGCTAAGTCCACAGTAGTAGCATAGGCAGATGTTACATCTTGGACAGTGCCAGTTTCCTCCTTGAATACGTTTTCCACATGCGTCACATGGTCTTTTTAAACAACAGTCTTGCATTTTTTTCACATTGGTCAAAGGAAAGGGTTTGCAGAGCCTTGGGTCCTCTCAGAAACCTTGGGTCAGTTGAGGAGAAAGGGTGCAGTTAACGCCATTTTTCCGGGGAATTAGGCTCGCAAACCAAGATTTCATTATTCTCTAAGCAAATAAAAGCTGATTGTGGAAACGAATTAGGTGTACTTTGGAGAGGTAAGTTAAAGTTATATTTCAAAAGTCTGGTTAAGATGAGGAAATATGTGTTTGGGTGATGGGTTTGTATACGAAGGATTATGTTTGGTTCAAATACTTTTTAAACTTGATTACTGGTTGTTTTATTGATGTTAATTATATGACTTTTTTCTGTTAATTATGTTGTTAATTAATCTTTTTGATTAATTTTTATATGTGGAAAATGCGTAAAAACTATATTTTTATTATATAATAATCCTGAGTTGGGGAGCGCACTTGGGCATTGCACCAGACATTGAACATTTCGGTAAAACAACTAAAAAACCGTTATGTGACTAAAACATTGTCTTGGTGAGTTGAGCAATGCTAAAGCATAATGTGACTGGTCATTGAGCACAAAAGCAAAAAAGCTCAGGTATCATATCTTCTTTTTTTTCTTAAAGCAAAAATGTGATATGCACATATTTGTAACTTGATATAAAGATTAATTCAATTGATGAATAAGACTTGTATAGTTAATATTTATAACTAGTATTTTAGAGTGATATAACATACTTATGCTTATGTTAAAGCGCGCATGAATAGAAGACAAGCTTCAAATAAAAATAAAGTCAAGAAAGAATGAGATCATATGAACCAAAGAAACGCAGCAATTAGACTTTCTCTTATGATTATAATGACTACTTTAACAACCGTAGGTACTCTATTCATTACTATACCCATTCCTCTGGCAGGCTACTTCAACTTGGGTGATGTCATGATTTTTATTAGCGCTTTAACTTTTGGACCTATTATTGGGGGTTTTGCTGGTGGTCTCGGTTCAGCAATTGCGGATATGTTAATATGGCCGGTATATGCAATCCCAACGTTAATTATCAAAGGGTTGGAGGGTCTTTTAGCGGGTTTATTAACGAATAAAAGACACATTTATCGTGATGTATTGGCTGTGATTATTGCTGGTGTTGAAATGGTGCTTGGATACTTTATTGTTGATTGGCTAATTCTTAAAATTGGTTGGGCTCCAGCTTTGGGCGCGATACCTTTTAACGTTATGCAAATTATTTTAGGTGGTGTTATAGGTATTCCGATAGCTTATGTGCTAAGACGAAGACTTCCAAAAAACCTAACAACATAGAAAACCAATTAGACAAAATACACCTAGGTATCAACCTAATCATTTGAAGACTAAAAGGTGTAATCAACTGAAAAAGAAAATAACAATCAAAAAAACCGATGCGCTAATAATAGTTGATGCGCAAAATGATTTTCTTTCAGGAGGATCTTTACCTGTACCCAAAGGAGAAGAAATAATTCTATTTCTGAACTATTATCTTGATCTTTTTAAGAAAGCGCAAGGCAAAGTTTTTGCCACAAGAGACTGGCATCCAATAAATCACCTCTCTTTTAAAGAACAAGGTGGCATATGGTCCTCCCACTGCATTTGCGGAACAAAAGGAGCAGAATTTACACCAAAACTTAAACTTCCAAAAAACGCAATTATAATCTCAAAAGCCACTGATTCTAGCAAAGAAAGTTACTCAGGTTTTGATGGAACAGAATTATGCAAAAAACTCAAGAAAAGTAAAGTGATTAAAGTTTTTGTTGCAGGATTAGCAATAGACTACTGCGTCAAGAACACAGTAATTGATGCAATAAATTTAGGGTTCAAAACTTTTTTCCTTAAGGATGCTTCACAAGGAATCGATTTAAATCCAGGGGACATTAAGCAATCCATTGAAATGATGCGAAACAAAGGAGCTAAGCAAGTTAAGAAACAATACTTTTTTTAAAAATAGATTATTTGTATTTGATACTTTTTTACTTTCCTAAATTATTACTCTTGAAAAATCGATAGTCCAATTTTTGATATTTATGTCAACTTTAAAATAATCCAATTATACTGCTATCAATATTAGATTTCAAAATAGAAAGAATGTTTAATCGAAACAGCTAAATTTTCCCAATTGGTTTTTATCAATTTGAATTTGAGATCTATTCTTTGACAGACTTAAAAGTAGGAGACAAAGCTCCCGAATTTACTCTCACAAATGAATATGGTTTACTCGTTAGTTTAAAAAAATTTTATCGGGAAAAAAATTGTTGTTCTATATTTCTATCCAAAGAACTTCACTTCAGGATGTACCAAGGAAGTTTGCCGTTTTCGGGATGATTACTAAATCTATGAAAAAAAAGAATTGAGATTATTGGTGTTAGTTTGGACTCACAAGAATCTCACAAAAAGTTTTCTGAAAAACATAATCTGCCTTTTTCATTGTTAAGTGACAATCAAAAAGAGGTAGCTAAGCAATATGGTGTTCTAGGATTTGGGAGCATGCTAACAAAATCTGTGACATTTATAATCGACAAGAAAGGCAAAATTGCTTGGATATTTCCAAAAGTAGACATACAAAAGCATTCAAAAGACGTTTTAGACCTTATCGACAAAATAAACATTTGAATAAGTAAGAATTAAGAATATTTTGTCTTTTTTGCAGACTTATACGATAAGTCTAGAATAATAGCTGATAATATTCGTTTATATTTATGGTTTATTTTAAATAAAATACTTTTTTATAACTGCAAAATCAAATTAATATTTGATGTGTTTTTATGAAGGTATCATTATCTGAAGTTCTAACTCTAAAACAACTTGGAATTGGTGAACGATGTTTAGCTATTGAGAATTTACATCAGGAAGATATGGCAAAATGTGTTGGAGCATTAAAACAGGTTGACAAATTTGAAGCTCAAAAAATAGCTGCAAAAGTTGGTGGTCAAGTTGTTGATTTTGATGTCAGTGAAGCGACTGAATGGTCAATATTGATGGAACCAATTCGAGATTTGAAAATCATTTTTGCTCTGCAGAAATATAGCCCTGAATTTGAAGATGAAGTTTTAACATTTTATGGGAAAGAAACTAAGAATTTAGGAATAACAATTGAAGACCTCTATGATTTCACTAGACTTTGCACAAACGCACTAGTATTTGCAAGCAAAAAACCTTGCAGTTAATACTGCTCTTTTTTTATTATTCAAAAAAAGCTTCAATTAAAAATTTTTTTAAAATACAAAACTATTTTTTTTTGCTAAGTAAAATGTTTTTTAACTAAAGAAAAAGTGTGGTTATTTAGGTATTAATATTTTTGGTTCTATTTCTTAACCATTTTTATTTCAAGCGTTGAGACGGCGCGAGTTTTGTTCTCTCCTTGTCTTGCTGGTAGTTCTTCTGTTCCTATTGATATTGAGGCAACTGTTAGATCTTTAATGAATCGTCTTCTAGTAATCTCAGCAGCATCAACAGCAGTTGCAATTGCTCTTCCTCTGGCTTTCAGTGTAACTTCGTTGCTTGTGCTTTGGGATAGATCGGTAATTATTGCAAGAACATAGCTCATTGGGGGTTTATTTCCTATGAAGATCACTCCACTTTGTTTTGACATATTTTTTTCACTCCTTTTTGTATTGATTGTAACGTGCAAGTTGTTGTTAATTGGTTTTTCACCATTATGACGTTACTGATATTATTAATGTCGTACTTGTTTAAAAGTTGATGTGATAAAAACAGGATAGACAATAGCTTTTGAAGTTATTTTCTATTGTTTTATCTATGTTATAAATTATTTAATTGGTATTCTTTGAGGTTAATTCTTATTGAAATAATCTGACCTTTTTGCGTATTTCCAGTTTATTAACCTTTTTTTTATTTTTTTTGTTGGCCTTTGGTTCTTTGATTGATAATTTGAATTTATTTTTTTTTATATGTTCTACTTATTTGGAATTCATAAAGTCCTTATCTGATATTCTTAAACAGTTCTTCTGATGGAGATTATATTAAATTGTTTAGCACGCGAAAGTCTTCTAAAGATATAGGTAATTTTCTACATTGTCTTGGTTTTCTTGAAAGCAAAACCTCAATTCTCTATAAGAAGCTTTCAGAGAAAACAGTTAATTCAACGTTTAGTTCTGGGTTTCTTAAAATCTCGGAGAATGCAAAAAAGCACTCTAAAACTTTGGATGAGATTGCTGTAAAAGTTGGTCGATCTAGGATGGACGATAGAGAATGTGCTAGACGACTCAATAGTGCATGTGATTCACTTGAATTGGTTTCAAAAAAGATTGAACATAAACAACTTTTATCTCTAAAAGATCTTTTAGAGATCGTTTCTGTTTTGGAGGGTTCATTAGGTGCAGAAAGTTACATGTTAATTCAGGCAAAAACTTTTTTGGCTATGGCTCCCCAAATATGTCGTTTGTATGGTGTGCATTTAGAAAAATTTGAAAATTTACTCTACGGTATTGCTTCAGATGAGGAAACTCATATCGAGATACTTGAAAATATCAAAACAGCTTTAGATTCGAAGATGAACGTTAAAGAGGGGAGTGCGCCGAATGTTAAGTATACAAATCCCGACTCTTGGAGTGTTGCTGCGTCTAATCGTCAATGATTTCTTTATTTTTTAGGATTTCTAAAAAATTCTGTACCCTTACTTTTTATTTTTTAGTTTAGGGAGCATTATTGTTAGTACCCCATTTTTATAGGTTGCTTTTGTTTTCTTTTTATTTATTTTTGTAGGTAGTTCTATTTTTTTATAGAACTTGTTTTCTAGTTTTTTTGCAGAGATGGTAAGTTGTTTGGTGTTCACATTGATGTTTATGTCTCTTTTATCTGCTCCTTGAAGTTCAATTACTACCATTACTTCTTCATCTGTTTGAAAAATATCTAAAAGTGGTTCTGGTTCTTTGATTGTTTGGGTCTTTGTTGGTTTGATGTTTGGTTGAATTTTTAATGCTGGTGAATTTCCAAATTTTGTGATTTTGGTTTTCCCGTTTGGATTAGTTGTTATTTTATAGCCTTGAATAAAGCGTTTTTCATTGTCTAGTTTTTTATTTTCAAGTGAATCTCTATAGATTGGAACGTGTTGATTTGCTTTGGAAATCTCCTTTAATTCGTCTTTCATTGCCCTTTCCATAGCGCGAAATGCACTTTCAATATCTGGAAATGTCCAATCTTCATCATTTGGATATACTTTTTTCTTTTTTCCAAACCAATTGTTTTCATCTTTTGTCATTAAGTTAACCTTTTTTTGTTATTTCAGACGTATGTGAATTACTTTTAAAGATGGAATTTTTGATTCCTTGTTTATATTTTAATATTTATTATTATTAATTTTATTTAGGTAGCTTATAAAAATTCTTGATAGTGGTTGAAAATTTTGTGGAGTCGTTTTGTTCTCTCTTTGTTTTTCTGTAAAATAGGATGATTTAAGTTTTCTTTTTGTGTGAATTTGTGATTCATAACTGCTATATTAAAAGTGAAAAAATAGGTGAAAGGATAAAGGTGGTATGCGTTTTGTTATCAAACCAAGAACAAGTTAACCATTTGATAAGTAGTGGACCAGCTTGTATTGAGGAACAGAGTGTATCTACAGGTATTGAGCTTCTTGATAAGGAGCTCTGTGGGGGGTTCTTGAAAGGTCAAATTATTCTTCTTGCTGGGAATCCTGGTTCAGGTAAAACAATATTTGGGGTTCAGTTCTTGGTTGAAGGATTACAAAAAGGTGAACCGGGAATCTTTGTCGGTTTGGTTGAATCCAAAGAAGATTTTATGAAATATATGTGGCATTTGGGTTTTTACTTAGAAGAATATGAAACAAAAGAACAATTTCTTTTTATTGAGTCTTTGATAGCAATGGACCCAGCTGAACTTGATCTTCTAGTTGATAAGATTGTAAAGTCTG
>JAUWJK010000112.1 GCA_030607735.1 Candidatus Bathyarchaeota archaeon | reverse complement strand
TAAAGAATGTTAAACCAAACTCTCCTAGCCCAAAATTTGCTAGAATGTCTAAACCCCATATTACTACTAGAAAAATGGATAGAAAACATACTGCTTCACCAAGAACAATCCACCTAAGTGACATCATGAGTTCTGGTTTTGAAAGATCTTTTCTAAAGATGAAGAACAAAATTGTTATTACCGCAATAAAGCCTGCTACTGCTCTAAATCCAAGACCAATAACTCCTGCGGTGTCTGTTAGTTCAATCCAAAATGTGCCTTTAAATATGTTGAATGCTCCTTTGGTGAATTCGTAAAAAGTGAACAAGAACCATGTTAGAGCTACTATCAACAAACCTGTTTTTATGGCTGAGTTTACTTTGTCTTCTCCCATAATTTTTTTCTCCCAAATGTAATTCTCACTTGATTTACTATATTATTCTTTTGGAATCCTTTTTGGTTTGTTGAATGGAAGATTTTATTCTGAAATGGGGGATATAGATAGTTTTATTATTTGATTATTCTATAATGCCAATATGATATTGAAAAGGGTGTGTTGTTGGTTTTGAATGATAATCAAATATCCAAGTTTTTATTTGCTTTTGAGGGAATAGGTGTAGTGTTTGCAGGATCTTTCTTGGTAGCTTATCTGATGGGTCTTCCAACTAATGTGGTCTACCATTCTGATCCAACATTAAGACTTGTTTTATCTCTTTTTGGTGGACTCTTACTTATTCTTGTTTTAGTAACTCTTCTAATTTCTGCTTTAAATAAGAAGAAAGATTAGGTAATTTTGGAAAGAACGTAATCATTTTATTTTTTTTATTTTTATCCAAGTTTTCTTGGGTAGAACAAACAAAGAACCAAAGTTAAGCAAGTCAACATAATTTCAGAATTATCAACATACTATATAAGGAAAAAATTGACAAGTTATAGAGTATAATAATTAACATTTGGAATATTCTAAAATGGTTCAAGAAGTACAATCAAAACCTTGCCTAGTGGCATGTAACATAATAGAGCAAGAACTAAAACAACTCATAAAAACAAAAGAACTTGATGTTGATTTGGTTCTTGTAGATTCATATTACCATATAGACTATGATTTATTAGAAAAAAACCTAAGAGAAATCCTCAAACAAAAACTCCAAAACACCAAAGGAAAAACCATCTTACTATATGGAGACTTATGCCTTGGTCAAAACAATGAAATGAATAAGCTAGCAAAAGAGTTTGGAGTAACAAAAGTAAAAGCAGAAAACTGTATTGATTGTGTACTTGGTGGAAAAAATAGTCTCTTTGAAGCAGATCCAAATAAAGAATTAATATTCTTAACTTCAGGAATGATAAACAATTGGAAAAAATATTGGAAAAAAATCAAAGAAGATGCAAAGAAGGAAGGAGTTAGTGAAGAGGTATTAGCCAAGATGTATAATTCAATTAAAGGTTTTGTGTATTTAGATACGGTTGGGAATTTAGAGGAAAACCTCCAAAAGATCAAAGAGTTAAAAATAGATCTTCCCATTTTAGAAATAAAAAAAATTGGAGTTAACAAACTAAAAACATTAATCAATGAAACAATTGACCAGGCTCAAAAACAAGATAAAGAACATTAATAATTATTCTTGATAGTTGTTTTCATTATGAGTAACCCAATAGAGAAAATCTACATTAAAGGACGCTCTCTAGGGATTTTTGTAATAACAATAGTCCAAGCTTTTACTGGACTTATTCACATGTTTTTTGGAACTATCCTTCTATTGGGCAGTTATGTTCCACTTGCTTCTTCCTCACCATCTCCAACAATTTTTAACACATACACACTAGTATATGGAACCCTAACTACCTTTTTTGCATACTTATTTTGGAAAGGAAAACGCATAGGATGGATTGGAACAATAGCAATCACACTATTTGTTATTGTTGTAGATACAGTAGCATTGTTTGATTTGTTCAACGTATTAAGTATTCTTAAGAGTGCTACTATAGGTGAAATCATCTATAGCCTCTTTATCCTTCTCTATCTAATCCAAGATCACGTTAGATTGAAATATAATATCTAACTCAGTCATTTTTATTGGTTTTTTATTTCTTTCTTCTAAGTTTTCTTGGGTAGAACAAACAAAGAACCAAAAAACATCCCATTAGAAAAATATAACAAAACTAAATCCAATATTCCTTCAATTCATGGTTTCAGATAAATTCATAAATAGAAGACTTATAATCTAAATAGGCTAGCAATCGATGCTTTCAATATCTCGTGAAACAAAATTTTGGATCTTCATTTCATTACTTTCCTTGTTGATTTGGACACTATACTGGACCATTCCATCAAGCATAGAAAGAATATATGATATTTTAATTTCTGGACAAACATTTCCAAGTGATAGTTTTGTCGGTTTAATGTACGCTTGGATGGAGGTTTCAGGGGCAATAGGTACACTAGTAAGATCCATAGGAATTGTGATAGGAATTGTTGCTCTCTGTTTATTGAGTTTAAAAAACAAAAGCTTCACAGATGTTAGAAAGTTGGTAGCTATGGGTCTTTTTATTGAAGCTTTTTACTATTTTATGGTTGGTTTTCCATCAGGGATTTTCATGACAACAATTGGATATTGAGGACAATATATAACTTTAGGAGTTTCTTATCTCCTTCAGTTTCTGGTTACAACACCCTTACTTTTGATTTTAGGTTTGAAAATTTATAGAGGTAAACAAAATAAAAAAGGATTCTTAAAGTGGATCGGATTTGCTTTTGTTGGTTATATTGTAGCTTTATGGTCAAATTCCGTGTTTAGATGGTTTGATATGATCTCAACTGATGGTTTGAGTGTTTTCTTTACTGGAATTAGGGCAATTGGATCACTTAATGCTTTTATTGTTATGTCTCTAGCTGTGCTTTTTGGTGTATTAGGAGTTCATTATTTACTAGATAAACAAAAAACAGCAATTAAGTGGTTTGGTTTAGCGTTGACTATGATTGGTCTACATTATCTTATCTATCTTATATACTCATATTTTGGTGGCATGATAAACTTTGTTTTAATTGTAGAAATTTGGGCTATATCTTTGCTAGGTTTAGGAGTTTCTATTATCCGAAAGAAATAGAGTCTGTTTTCAAGATTTACTCACCAAGTTTCTTTGTGATCCATAATTGTTTTTGAAGGGTCTAGTCCTAAAGTTTTCTTTGGGTAGAACAAACAAAGAATTAATGATTTATTTTGTCTTAGGAAGCTGAACAACTAAAACATTGAATAAATCAACACCAGTATTCTCAAGCAAATGAGGAATACCCTTAGGACTCTCAACCAACATATCCTTAGTAACTTCTTGTTTCTCATCCCCAACTACAACATTACTCCTACCCTCAAGAATATAGAAGAAAACATCAACAGGAGCAGTATGAAGCTTTAAAGCCTGCTCAGGTTTGAGACTCAGAAAAACGGTTTTACAATCTTCTTTATCATAAAGTATCTTAGCTTCCACTCCATGGGGATTATCAAAAAGAGCTGCACTATTAACCTTGACAATTTTCATAACAAACTCACAACCTAGAAAACAATAAAAGATCCTTATGAGGGTTACTTAGAATCCAAAACCATATTTTCCAATTTGTAAAATCTACTAACTTCTTTTCAACAACTTTTTCATCCAAATTTTCTAGGGGTAGAGCAAACAAAAACCACAAAAACAAAGATAGATAACCAAAGACAGATATTTCTAATAACTTATCAAGATAACCTACATCAAAGTGAAACAAATGCCCAAAGACAACATGATACAAGAATGGCTAGATACAGTTAACCAAAAACAAGATGAATACAAACAAAAAAAAGAACACTTACAAGCGTTTCTAAGTTTTATCCAAAAGACACCTCAACAAATAATTAATGAATACAAAACACTTAACAAAAAAGAGTTCAAAAAAACATATTCTAACCATTTAAATTCATTTATAGTCCATCTAAAAAACAAAAACTTAGAACCAAAAATGATACGTGAAATAACAGAGACAGTACAAGACTTTTTCAAATACGCTAAACTACCTTTGGCTCTGGGAGTTAAAGGACACTTTAATCTCTTCTTGAAATAATAATATCAATACTAATTTAATCTTACATCTCAAATAATCTATCTTCAATTTTTTTTATCCAAGTTTTCTTGGGTAGAACAAACAAAGAACACAAAAGTAAGAAAACAATGAAAAATAACCTAAATAAAACTAATATCCTTCATCCATTAGAACTTCCAAAAGTATAATTATTTGTAATTATGTTTCAAAAAATGAATACTACAATAAT
>JAUWJK010000012.1 GCA_030607735.1 Candidatus Bathyarchaeota archaeon | reverse complement strand
TAAGAGTATTAGAAGGCTGACGCGCTATCCGTCTAACATAATAATCTCTTTTAAAGTAGACTTATTTATGCTAAATCCGTGCTGCGCCACGGACCCTCATCTCCATAAGAATAAAGGTCTTATTTTTTAAGCCTATCTATTCAATTTCAAAAATACAGAACACGATAATGCATATAATGTCATCAGAAAAAAAAATTAAAGTTTGTTAAAATTGATTTATCCTGTTCAATTTTAAAACGGATATTACAAGAATTTGATTAGTATAGGTAGGAACTTGTATTTCGGTATTATACGAAAAAGTTATTAGGCGTACTATTAGATACGTTGCAGTCTCTGAGGGGAAGGAAAAAGGATAATGAACTATTCAAAACCTATTGTGTCTGTTATAATTCCAACTTATTGCGAAGAGCACACAATAGGAGGCTGTCTTAAGAGTATTAGGAATCAGGAATTTAAAGAAGGTAGAATTGAAAGTATAGTTGTTGATAGTCATAGTCCTGATAATACAAGAGTTGTTGCAAACAAATTTGCAGATAAAGTTATCGATCTAAAAGCTAGAGGCGTTGGAAGAGCACGAAACATTGGAGCAAAAAATGCTGAAGGTAAAATCCTTCTTTTTGTTGATGCGGATACATTTTTGGAAAAACAATTTGTTACTGAAATGTATCAAACTTTCAATGATTCGCGTATAGTTTGTGTTGCGGGAGTCCTCAAAAACTTGGAGAGGTTAACTCCAGCAGATAGATTGTTTGCTATTTTCCATTATGGATTCTTAAACAAGTTATCAACTGTAACCGCTTATTTTGGTTTTCCTCTTTTTCCATCTGTATGTGTAGGTTCTAGAAAATCAGTTTTTGAAAAGGTTGGGGGTTTTGCGGAAGATATGGCTTGTGCAGAAGACGTTAATTTTTCTAGAAAAATGGGAGAAATAGGAAAATGCATAGTAAACAAAAAAGCCAAGGCCTTTACATCTGTTAGAAGAATAACTAGTTGTGGAAAAGGTGAAATGTACTCAATGTACTTTAAAAATTATGTAAGAGTGTTTTTATTGAACCAAAAACCATGGCTTCGCGAATTTCCTCATATTAACACACTTTAGTTATTTTCCTATTTTCATGGAATTTTATTAAAAAAAAGTTTTTTTAGAAAGAAGTTTTAAAAAATTTTAAGAATAGCAAAATTTTAATTAAACGAGCAATTGGTTACCGCTTATATGAAAAAATATAAAGCAATATCCATGTTTTCTGGTGGCTTAGATAGTATTTTGTCTACAAAATTAATGCTAAACCAAAATATTGATGTTGTAGCTTTGCATTTTTCAAATCCTTTTTGTTTTTGTGTTGAAGGATTAAAAGGTATTGAAGAGGTTACAAAACAGTTGGGAGTTCCTCTTAAAAAAGTGGATGTGGGGATTGGTTATTTGAGAATGCTCAAAAATCCCAAACATGGCTATGGAAAAAATCTAAACCCATGCATTGACTGCAGGATATATATATTAAAAAAAGCAAAAAAAATTGCGGTTGAACTTAAAGCTGATTTCATATTCACAGGTGAGGTTCTTAATGAGAGACCCATGTCACAGCACAGACAAGCAATGGAAATAATTGAAAATGAAACAGGCTTAAAAAACAAAATATTAAGACCATTATCAGCAAAACTTTTTCCTCAAACAGATATTGAAAAACAGGGTATTGTGGATAGATCACAGCTGCTAGCAATTAATGGCAGATCAAGAAAGCCACAAATCGCACTTGCAAAAAAATTCGGCATAGAGCAGTATCCTTCTCCTGCTGGTGGCTGTTTGTTAACCTGTAAAGAATATTCTAAGAAATTAAATGATCTTTTTGACCACAAAAAAAAGATTTCAATAAAAGATGTGACAGTACTTAAGATTGGACGACACTTTAGATTTAATAAAAACAAGATTATTGTAGGTAGAAATGAAGAAGAGAATAAACAATTAATTGTAACTAAATCTAAGATTGATTACTTTTTTGAAGTTCCAAATATCGGAAGTCCGACTACAATTCTAAAAGGTCCAAAAACTAAAAAAGTTATTGAAATAGCAGCTAAATTAACTGCTTTTTATTCAGATTCAAAAAATATTAAAAATGAAGTGAAATTTGGAAAAGAAAGAACTGATAAAACAATCATAGTTAAAAGTCCAGATTTAAATGAAGTAAATGATCTGAGAGTATAACGTTATGTTTTCATCAGGCTGTTAAGGGAAAATGCTTTAATGCATAATGCGAGTAAAGTATAATACGAGGAGTTTGTATGCCCACAGCGTTTGTTTTAATTAATACCGAGATTGGTTCTGAAGCAGATGTACTAAAAGAATTAAAGAAAGTTGAGGGAGTCCATGAAGCCTCAGCGGTTTATGGAGTTTATGATATTATTGCAAGAGTTACATCTAATACAATGGATAAACTCAAAGAGATTGTAACATGGAGAGTACGTAGACTCGATAAAGTAAGATCTACTTTAACGATGATTGTAGTAGAAGAAAAATAGCTTAGAATCTTTTCTCTATTAAATGGTTATTTACTACAAGATGAAATGCCTAAATTTTTGCATAAATTCTCATCTTGTATAACTGGAGAAGAGATAGCAGTTGAAAAAACGGACAATGCATATTGGAATAGATGACACTGATTCAACAAGAAAAGGTTGCACTACACATATTGCTGCTTTACTAGTAGAAAAACTTGAAAAGTTAAAGGTAAAATTTTTAGATTATCCAAATTTAATAAGACTTAATCCTAATGTACCATGGAAGACCAGAGGCAATGGAGCATTATGTATTCGACTTGAGTATGATTCAGAAATAGATGACGAAATCAAACAAATTACAAAAGAGGTAGTAGAAACCCATTCTGATCTTAAGTTTGAAAATACCAATCCAGGAATAGTTTTTCTTAACAAAAAAGACGTTCCTCAAGATATTAAAAAATTTTCTAAAAATGCTATAGAGGATATTGTAAGTTTAAAGACAGCAAATAATCTAATAAAGAAATTTGAATTAGACAGCATAGGTTTTAACAATAGCCGAGGATTAATTGGTGCTTTAGCGGCAATCGGAGAGGAACTTGATTGTGATCACACTTTCGAATTGATCGCATATCGTGAAATAAACAATTTGGGTAAAAAAAGAAGAGTAGACAAAAACTCGATTTTTGTTATGGATAAACTCACTGAGCCATTTACGTTTAATAATATTGATTTGGAAAAGTCAAGAGTTATCATTACGCCCCGAGGTCCAGATCCAATTCTTTTTGGGATTAGAGGTGAAACCGCCATAATTGTAAAAAAGGCTTTTTCATTAGTTAAATCCTTTGAAAAAATAGAGAAATGGATAATTTTTCGTACAAATCAGGGAACTGATGTTCATCTAAAAAAAGTAGAAAAACTTAGTGTACTTAAACCTTTTAATTCAGTTATTATTAAAGGAACAGTCTCGAACAATCCGCATATTATTCCTCTAAGACATGTAATTTTTTCAATCAAAGATAAAAGTGGTGAGGTTGATTGTGCAGCTTATGAACCCACAGGATTATTGCGAAAAGTAGCTAGAAAACTAATCGTGAGTGATCAAGTGGAAGTTTATGGTGCAGTAAAACAACATGAAGCAGGAAAAGCATTGACAATCAATCTGGAAAAAATTCGCATTTTAGCTCTTTCTCCAAAAATTGAGTTTCAAAATCCTGTTTGTCCAAATTGTGAAAAACATCTTAAATCTCTGGGTAAAAACAAAGGATTTCGTTGTGATAAGTGCCATGAAAAATATCAGGATAAACAAAAAGAGGAAATAATAATTAACCGAGAAATAAAAAAAGGAATGTATATTACATCATCTAGGTCACAAAGGCACTTAACAAAACCTTTTAGAAGATATGGATTAGAAAAAACTTGTTGGGAAAATAAAGGAACCATGATTGATAAGTGGCATAATCCATAAGAATTGACAGTAGTTTTAAGTTGTAAAAAAAAATTTCGAATCTTAAATGAAGCTAATTGATAGCTTACCTAAGATGGGAAATTGCGTAGTTTATTTGTTGTTTAAATTGAAGACGCTAAATTAATGATAAAATGGGTAATTATCTTAAAAAAAATCAGTTCATTGTCAAATGATGAGCTAATTATTAGTTGCTTGTTTTAGGATATGGGATGGTTTTAGCTTATAATTGATTGCTGAGATAGAATTGGAGTGAAATAATTTAAATCTGGGGAACATGTAGACTCCATTAAGCTTAAAGTTGTAGAGGATACAAAGGTAATGTCTAATAAGTTGAATAGATTTCCAGCAAAGGATTATAGACTTCCATTTTTTTTGAATGAAGGTTTTCACAGAAAATGTTGTCCAAGCTGTGGAGAATATTTTTGGACACAAAAATCTGATCAAGAAACATGTGGAGAATCAACGTCGGATGGATGTGCCTGTTATAGTTTTCTTAAAAATCCTCCTACTTCAAAGAGCTTTAGTCTTCCTGAAATGAGAGAAGCGTTTCTTTCTTTTTTTGAAAAAAATGGACATACACGAATTAATCCATATCCAGTGGTAGCAAGGTGGAGAGATGATATTTATCTAACTCATGCGAGTATAATTGATTTTCAGCCTTATGTGACTGAGGGAATTGTGCCACCACCAGCGAATCCACTTGTTATTGCTCAACCATGTATTCGTCTTGTAGACATTTCCAATACAGGTCCAACGTTTGGTCGTCACCTAACAATTTTTGAGATGGGAGGTCATCATGCTTTTAATTTTCCGGATAAAGAAGTTTACTGGAAAAATGATACTGTTACGTATCATCATAGATTTATGACTGACATATTAGGTATTGAATCGGAAGAAATTAGTTATAAAGAAAGTGTTTGGGTTGGAGGGGGAAATGCTGGTCCAGATGTTGAGTGTATTATTCAAGGACTTGAAGTTGGAACCTTAGTGTTCATGCAATATAAAGTAGTAAATGGTAAGTTTTACAAATTGCCAATTCGAACTGTTGATACTGGGTATGGTTTGGATCGGTTAGCTTGGCTATCTCAAGGAGTACCTAGTTGTTTTCATGCGATTTATGGTAAGTTACTTGAAGAAATCTTTTCTATGGCAAATTTAGGTAATATTGATAATGAGTTATTATTTTCTGTTGCAAAGCATTCTGGGTTGGTTACAGTTGATAAAAATGCTAACCAATTGTTGGCTAGGCAAAAGGTTGCAGAACGTGTAGGTTTATCTGTTCATGATTTAGGGAAGGCTCTTACTCCAATTGAGAATGCTTTTGCAATTGCAGATCACACTAAATGTCTAAGTTTTATGCTCTCGGAAGGAATTGTCCCGTCAAACATAAAAGAGGGTTATTTGGCTAGAATGTTATTTAGAAGAACTTACCGGTTGCTTCAAAATTTAGCAATGGATCCTGAATTGTTTTATGAAATCATGGCAATGCAAGTTGATTTTTGGCGCAAAGATTTTCCTCATATTAAAGAAAGAGAAGAAGAAATTATAGAGATGATAAGAGTTGAAGAGGAAAAATTTGAATATACAATCAAGCGTGGCAGAGGAAAAGTTGAGAGAATAGTTGATGGAATTAAGAATAATAATAAAAAAAGTTTTCCAGAACGTGACTTATCTGAATTATATGGGTCACATGGAATTCCTCCAGAGATGGTAAAACAGATAGCTAATGATAAAGGAATAAAAGTTGAAATTCCATCGGATTTTTACACTTCAATAGCAGATAGGCATATGCAAACAGAGAAAAAAGTGGCTGAAGAAGGAAATTCCAAGAAAGACAAAATAGAGATTGGTGAATTTTCTCCAACAGAGCTAATATATTACGATGATGTTTACGCTAAAGAGTTTGAGGCAAAAATTCTCAAAGTGATTAATGGTACTTATTTGATCTTGAATAGAACAGCTTTTTATTCTGAAGGGGGCGGGCAGCCTGCTGATCATGGTTTTTTAGTTATTAAAGAAAAAAAAATTGAGGTTGTGGATGTTCAAAAGAAGGGTAATGTGGTTTTACATAAAATTAAAGACTCAATAGAAGCAAAAGAAGGAGATGCAGTTTACGGAATTTTGGATTGGGAAAAAAGATATGCCTTAATGAAGGCTCATACAGCTACTCACTTGATTAATGGTGCTGCTAGACGTGTTTTAGGTGAGCATGTATGGCAGCATGGGACTCAAAAAGGTGAAAAAAGTTCCAGAATAGATATCACACATTATCGACGGTTAACACCTGAAGAAATTCACAGAATTGAAACATTGGCTAATCAGGCTATTATAGCAGAAATTAAAGTTACAACGTCTTTTATGAATAGATCTCAAGCTGAGGCATTGTATGGTTTTAGATTGTATCAGGGTGGTGCTGTTCCAGGAAAGAATATTCGAGTTGTTAAAACAGGTGATTGGGATGTGGAAGCGTGCGGTGGAACACATCTAAAAAATACTCGTGAAATGGGATTTATTAAGATAATTTATACTGAGCGAATACAAGATGGGGTTGAGCGTTTAGGATATTCAGTTGGACTTCAAGCTTTAGCAGTTATTCAACAGAATGAAAAATTAATGTGGAAAGTTTCAGAACTTTTAGGGTCTCCTTTGAATAAATTAGATAAAACAGCCTCAAAAATTATTATAGAACTTAAAAAAGCTAATTCTCAAAATCGTAAATTAATTAAGGATTTAGCAGAAAAAGAAAGTATGTCTTTTGGACAAGGAAAAACAGCTCAGTCATCTATGGAAATAAATGGGATAATAGTGTTAGATCGTGATTTTGAAAATGAGATTAATCTGCAGCTTATGGTACAAACGGCTAATGAGATGATAAAACAAAATGAAGCTATGGTTACAATCTTTTTTGGTGCTAATGACAAAACCGCTAGTATACTTGTAATGGCAGGTAAAGTTGCTGTTAAGAAAGGGGTTAATGCAAATTTGGTAGTCAAGAAGGTATCACCGATAATTGGTGGCGGTGGTGGAGGGCGTGTAAATTTCGCTCAAGGTGGAGGTATTAAACCTGAAAAAATAAAAGAGGCAATCCAAAAGGCAAAAGAAATAATTGAGGACCAAATAGTAGATTAAAAAGTTTTATTGCGTTACTAATAATTATCTAATTTAATGATTTTCTGGAATTTTTAATATAAATTAATTTTGTAGATTAGTTTTTGAACATTAGTGAATAGGACATTTTAAAAAAAAGGTTTTTTATGTTGTCATTAATTCGGGTATGTTGGTTTCGACTAATTCAATGTCTATGTTAAGATTTATGTAGTCTTCACCTGTAAGTTCCATGCTCATTTTAAGTGGCCAATTGATTTGTTTGTCTACGTAAACAAGTATTGTTGGTCCGTCGGTAGAGTATTCGTAAATAATGACTTCTCTAGTTCCGAATTTTTCAAAAGTTTCAGTTGTTTCATATCTATTTGTTAATGTGGCTTCTTCAATTTCGTATTGGTTTTCTTCAAGATCAACCCATATAGATGTGTTGCTTTCTTCAGAATCTCCAAAGTCTGAGTTTAAACTCAGAGAAGTTAGAAGTTCTGCATGAGTTGAGTTGAAGTCTTTTACTTCTTGTCTCATCTCTACGTTAAATGTCATTAATAATAGTGAAGTTGATCCTTCGTATCGTGCATATGCTCCTTTAAATAACCAAGAGTTTTGATTTCCTGAAATAACGGGTTCATTTTCTTCTGTAGGAGTTGATTCCTGGTTTTGGGGATTGAGTACCAAAGTGCTAGCGATTAGAGACACTATTATAATTGCAATTGCGGTTAAACCGATTGCTACGATTTTCATGTTTGCTTTTGATTTTGCTTTTGGAGAAATAGATAATCTATTAATGTGTTTCAAGATATTCCCGTTAGTATTTTATTATTGCCTGTAAATAATATGTTGTGATGTTATAATCTGAATTAGAGAATAGATAGCAGGCTATTGTTGATTTTTTTTATCAGAACCATTATGATAATAAGGAGGGTTACTTTTTCTGTTTGACAAATAGAGATAATCTTGTTTTGCTATAGTGGGGTGTTTCGCGGATTTTTATTTGATTTTTTGGGAATATATATTCCTTTTTTAGGGGGGGTGGCAAAGAAATAAAAAAAATTAGTGTTTTCTTAATTTTGTATTTGTTTGTTAGCAATTTTTTTAGATGAATCAATTATATCGGATTTTGTGTTATTTTTACTAAACTTTAATGAGTTAGGATGTTATTTGGTACAAAAGTTGTTGTTTATGTCAAGTAATAAGATTTATATTCGCGGGTTAAGAGATGTCGCAGCCTGTGAAACTCGAATTAGTTTTGTTGATCCTTTTGGCGCTCTATATTATGCTGGTTATGATATAGATCGACTCATAGGAAGAGTATGTTTTGAAGAGATAATTTTTTTACTAAATAATGGAAAGCTTCCAAATAAAAAAGAGTTAGAAAACATTAAATCAACCTTGTATTCTGGAATGAAAATCCCTGATAAAATAATAAGAAAATGTGCAAATAAAAAAGGTCATCCAATGGAGATTCTTCGAACAATAATATCCAGTCTGGGTGAACATGATTCAGATTTTGAGAATAAAGAGGAGTCTGGAAATAATCAAATAGCGCTTCAATTAATTGCTCAAGTTCCCACAATTGTTGCTGGCATTTATAGAATGAGAAATGGTCTAAAGAGAGTGCATCCAAAGAAAGAGTATGGATTTGCTGAAAACTTTTTGTACATGTTTCGCGGAAAACCAGCAGATGTAGCTGAAAAAGATGCTTTTGATCGTTACATGATTTTGCATGCAGATCATGGTCTTAATGCTTCTACCTTTGCTGCACGAGTTACTGCTAGTACTTTGTCTGATATTTATTCTGCGGTTGTTTCGGCTATAGGAACTTTAAGAGGAAAATTGCATGGCGGAGCAAGTGAAAGAGTGATGGCTATGCTTTTGGATGTTAATAAACCGGGGGAAGTTGAGGAATATATTCAAGGAATGTTATTTGATGGGCAAAAGGTAATGGGTTTTGGTCATAGAGTTTATAAAAAAGAAGATCCTAGATCAAAGTATTTAAGAAAAATAGGCAAAGCTTTGTGTCTGGACACAAATAAAAAAGAGTTATATAAAAAAGCTACAACTATTCAATCTGTTGTTCATAAGGAACGTAAAATTTATCCTAATGTGGATTTTTACGCTGCTTTAGTTTTGAATGCATTAGAAATTCCTAAAGAGTATTTTACTCCGTTTTTTGCTTCAAGCAGAATAGTTGGGTGGACCTCGCATATTTTGGAGCAGTATTCTGAAGGAGTTCTTATTCGTCCTACATCAAGTTATACTGGTGCTTATGGAACAAAATTTGTTCCTTTAGATAAACGATAATGTTGTTTGCGAGTATTAACTGTAGTCTTTTTTCAGTTAATTATTTTATTTATTTAATGAAAAATATTTTATTTTTGAATTAATTAAAAAAAAATTTATGAAAATATTCAATATGATAAAAAAAAATAAAGAAAAAAGAAGTATTTTTGTTTAGTATTATTCCGTGTTTTCAGTTGTTTCTTCGTCAGAGTTCGTGTTTGAATCTTCAATTTGGTCTTTTTGTTCTGTTAAGTTTTCAATTGCTGATTCTTCGCTTTTCTCTGGAATGGTTTCTTGTGGAATATCTTCTATTGTTTGGTTGATTGAATTTAAGAACAATGGTTCGTGTTGGATTATTTCTGGTTCTTCATCAAATTTTACTGGTTCATCAACAAATTGTGGCCACTCGTCGGTTTCATTTTGTTTTGCTTCACCAAGTGGGTTTGTTTGTTCTGTTTGCAACTCAGACTCTACAGCCTCAGGAACCACATCAGCAACCTGAACTGCCTCATCAATTTGCAACTCAGACTCTACAGCCTCAGGAACCACATCAGCAACCTGAACTGCCTCATCAATTATTTGAGGAGTTTCTTGTGGAGTTGTGTTTATTATTTCAATTTCAGTTGCTTCTGTTATTGAATTATCCATAGTCAAGCAGGGTTCTTGGGTTAATGGTTCAGGGGTAACAAAAAGTTCCTCTGATGTTTCTGTAAGTCTTTCTGGTTCTGTGAGAGGGGTATCTATTAGTGGTACAGATTCGTTATCTTGCAGGATTGAATCAATTGTTGTTTCAACTGTTGGAGGTTCAACTGGTGGAGATAGTTGACTAACGGCATCCTTTATTTTGGATAGTTCTCTTTTTGCAGTTTCTAGTCCATTACTAAGAAGATGAATTTCACTTTGGTAAATATCTTCTTCAATCTCTCCAACCGCATGTTGAATTTCATAGTTAGTAAAAAGTGACTCCAAAATTTTTACTTGACCATCTAGTTCTTGGGTTGTTTTGTGCATTTTTGCTAAAAGGGCATCTTGTTGCTTTTCGATTTCCACTATTACAGAATGTATATCATTGTTGAACGCGTCATGGGTAGTCTGAGAAATTCTCCCCGTTTCAAATAAATTGTCTAAAGCGTGCTTCTTTTTCTTAGCCATCTCAAATTCTTCGTTTAATCTATTAAATGAGTATTTCCATGAAATCAAATTTAACACCGTATCTTTTTCTAAGCCTAAAAGAGAAAATAACGTTTGTTAACATGTACATATATCTCTAAATAGTAAAAAACGATTAAAATGCATGATAAAGGAAGATTTAGCGTTTAAAATTTAAATAATTTTAGATGAAGTATATAACTAAAAAGTGTAATTTTTTTACAATGCACTTGAAAATTATCAAAGTTTTTTATAAAAAAATGTTGATTTTTACAAAAAAATAGTCCAATCTAAAAAAAAGAACAGTTAATTGGTTAAAAAAGGGGAGTGTTTAAAAAAAGTAGAAAGAATATAGTCAAAATTAGTTAATCAGATAAAAACATGGTTTTTATTAACTTTTAAATCGAAAAGCTAAAAAAGCCCTTTCTTGTCTTTCCTTAGATCCACAATAAATAGTTAATGGGCCCGTAGCTCAGCAAGGCAGAGCATCGGACTTTTAAGCTGAAAAGCAGAGAAATCCGAGGGTCACGGGTTCAATTCCCGCCGGGCCCGCTATTAATTCAATTTAAGATATCTCAAACAATAAGAGTATAGAAAAAGAAGCAACTATAAATTTTTGTTTTCTTAATTTTTTGATTCCAAAAACATAAGTAATTATGGTTTAAATTTTTTATTAAAAACTTATTGGATAATAATAAACTCCACTTAATATAAAACTATTAAACAATTTACTAAAGCAATATTTTTGATTATATAATAATAATTAGCATATTGTAAATAACGTATGAAAGAACAGCTGACAGAGGAGCAGATAAAATCCAAGCCCAAATAATACTTCGCATAGTTCCCCACTTAACAGACTTTACACCCCTTGTCATACCTGCGCCTAACAAAGTTCCACTAGCGACATGTGTAGAACTCATCGGAATACCCAGATAAGCTGCTGAACCAAGAATCATAGAACTAGATAAATCACTTGCAGCTCCTTGATATGGTCTTATACGAGTGATTCGTGTTGCCATAGTTTTTACTATTCTCCAACCTCCAAAAACGACACCTGAAGATATTGTTATGTATGAGAGGATAATAACCCAAAAGGGCACCACAAATTCAGATATGTGTCCGTAATAAAGCAAAATCATAGTTATTACGCCCATTACTTTTTGAGCATCATTGGTGGCATCTGTAACTGAGAATAAAAAGGACGCTACTATTTGAAAACGTTTAAACCGTTTGTTCATCCTGCTTGCTGAGCGGTTTCTAAAAAGTTTGATAATAAAACCAGTAATAGAAAAGGCCACGATAATCGCAATAAATGGTGATGAAATCAAAGGTAAAATCACTTTATTAACTATCCCACCAATTTCTATGATCTCAAAGCCACCAGCAGCAACCCCAGCACCTATTAAGCCGCCAATCAAAACATGAGTCTCAGAAATAGGTAAAGAATAAATCCAAGAAAAAACAACGTCAAAAATTAGAGTACCCAGTAGAGCTGCAATGATAACCTCACCTGAAGCAAACCCCTCAGTTATAATACCAGTTCCAATCGTCTTAGCAACAGCAGACCCAAACACCGTCATACCAATTAAAGAACCAATTACAGATATGACAATAGCTTGATTTGATTTAACAGCTCTTGTTGCAATTATTGATGCTGTTGCGTAGGCTGCATCAGTAAAACCTGTCCAAAACCCAAAAATAATAGCCAAAAACAAAGCAAAAGCTACAATTAATTCGATCATAAAATCAAGCATTCTTCATAACTATATCTTGAATGACAAGACAAACATCTTCACACTTATCAGTTATTTCCTCAAGAAAATCGTATATTTCTTTCTTAATAATAATCTGAACAGGATCCTTTGTCTTATAGAGTTTAACCATGGAGTTATCGTGAAGATCATCAGCTTCATTTTCCAAACTATGAACCAGTTTGAATCTCTTCTCTATTTCTTCTTGTTTGATTTTGCGTATTTGTTTAAGAGCTGCATTTACTTCGTTTACCTGTTTTTCGATAATAACGGCGAATTCTTTGATGATGGTATAAGGTGGTTTTAGTTCGAATAAGAATATTCTGTTGGTTACTGAGTCGATGTAGTCTAGTACGTCGTCGTATAGGGTGGTGAGGTTTGCGAGGTCTTCTTGATCTATTGGAGTGATAAAGGATTTGTGCAGTTTTTGAATCATTTTATGCACAATTTCATCGCCTTCGTGTTCGATAATGTGCATTCGTTTGATGTTTACTGGGAAGTTTTCGTATTCATCGAGCATTTTTTTGAATAGTTTGGCTGCTTTTAAGACAAGGTCTGATTGTTCCTCTAAAATATTAAAGAAGATTTTGTCTTGAGGAATGATCCATTCTTTGAATCCCATAATTTATCCTTTACAACTAAGATAATATTTAATGGTTGTGTCTACGACTGTCAAAACTTATTTGATTAGTATAGCTCGTTGGAAAGCTCCTTTTTAGAGAAAAACAAGGTTTTAATAAAAAATCAACTTAACAAATTAATAATCTGGTTGAAAATGATTTTATTCATAAAAAGCAGTTTAGTCGAAATCCATAAATGTGTATTTTTAGTTTATTTTAGGATAGAGATGATTAATTTTGACGAAAATTGGAGATCTCGTACAAACAGCAGATTGGAAACTAGAGAAGCATGTACCAGTAATTGATTGTGTGGATACAGTTACAGCTGATGATTTGTTTGAGGTTAATGTTGCTATAGGTAAAGAAATTGCCCATCCTAACACTAATGAGCATCACATTAGTTGGGTTTCGTTGTATTTCCAACCAGAAGGAGATAAATTCCCTTATCAAGTGGGTCATTATGAATTTACGGCTCATGGGAGCGCGGTTTATGTTCATCATGCAGTTTCAACTTGTCTTAAAATAAGTAAACCTGGAACTCTTTTTGCAGTTTCTCTATGTAATATTCATGGACTTTGGCAATCTTCAAAAGAGATTAATCTGAAATAATCGACATTTCAGATTTCATTTTTTTCTATTTTTTTATTCCTATTAAAAGTTCACGACCTGACATCAAACCATTAGTTAGATACTTGGATTTAAAACCAGCATTTCTCATGCTTTTTAGAGTATCCTTTAGTCCAAAAAGACTAAGTTTATGATTGTCGACATAATATTTCGGGTCTTTTCCTTTTTCAGCGATCACAAGGTACATACTTAACTTCGCCGTACTTTGTTTGGTTTTTGAGATGTTGATTCTGGTTATTTTGGCATCTTTTTCATCATAAACTGTTACACTTGGTTTTCCGGATATGTAAAATGATTTTGCGTAAGATGGTTCTATTAGTAGTATTCCTCCTTTTGTCAAATGATTTGAAAAATTTCTTAAAGTTTTTTCCAAGTTTGCAAAATTCTTTAAATAGCCTATAGAACTAAACAAGCAAATAATTACATCAAACTCTTTTTTTAGATTCAATAGTGTCATATTTGATTGCTTAAAAGTTATCCCTTTTGCATTTTTACGGGCGATTTTAAGCATATCTTTACTAATATCAACACCAGTACACAAATAATCATCTGAGAGATGTTTAAGATGAAGTCCTGTTCCGCAGGCAACATCTAGAATAGTTTTGGGTTCTTTGAGAGAATGTTTGATTATTAAGTTTTGTAATCTAACTGCTTCATCTAAATAATCTCTGTAGGAGTATAAACGGTCATAATATTTTGATAGGGCCCCATGAAGAAGTTGTTGTGTCATACCGAACTTTATGGTGGTTTTAACCTAAAAATCCTATGTAAAAAAACCATCCAGGTTAATCAAAAGAGGTTGCTTATTTTAATAAATTAAGTTTTTTTTGTGAGTGTGAAGAATCCTACCTCGATATAGGAGAAAGGGAGAAGGAAAGGAGAATAAAATTGAATGGAAACTAACGAAGTAGGATCCTCCACCTCTACAGTTATAGTGAGTATTAGATATTGGATAAAAATTATGTGAATTTTAAATTCATTTTTCTAGTTAAAAAAAATTTTTATTATTCAAAATAGTAACTTTGAAAGTCGGGCACAAACTTTCTAAATGTTGTAGAAACATCTGGTTTTTCGAAAGAAATCAATTAAAACATTGGATAAAGTCATCTTGATTAATTAATTTCTTGAAGCTTAATATTTAGAGATTTATATCTAAATTCAAACTGTTAGTCATGTTTTTTTTAAAAAAATGGTGGTGGGGCCGGCCGGAGTTGAACCGACGACCTTTACCCGGAAACAGCGCGTGGCTGCTCCTACGGGTTTCTCTAAGACCGCTCCAGAATTTCGTCATCCCGATCTTGGTCAGTAAACCCATTGCTTACTTTCTGGAGCCCGTCGTCATGCCTGGCTAGACTACAGCCCCACCATGTTACAGGTTGGATTAATCTAACGGTCTAAAATAAAAATATATGCCTAAACTAGGATAATATAGAGAAAGGATTGTTATTTTTGAATTATCTTCCAAGTTTTTACATACAGGAAGCGAAAGATTAAAGAAGGAAAGGTGTGGTGTATTGCTGGGCTTGCCGGTCAAAGGGCACGGGTCCCACCTGATCCCATTCCGAACTCAGAAGTTAAACCGTGTTCCGTTCCTCGAAGTATTGTGGTCTTCGGCCACGCGAACCTGGGAAAACTGGCATCCCACCTATTTATTGATATTTTATAAAGGATTTGGGCTAAGCTTTATAACCAAGTGAGAATAGTTTTTGTGGAGTGATGTAAAAGTGGCGTTTGTAGCGGGAACTGATATTGTATCTCAGATGATTTATGCAGCAAGCATTTTGATGTTTGTTGTTTTCATGTTATATGGTCAAAGAATTCAAATGTATGTGATGATCAGAGAAGTTGAGAATTCTCTTAGAAAATTGAAGTTTATTAAAGAAGAGGGTAGGAAAACTGCGATTGAAACAATCAAAGAGATTGGTAAACCAGAAACTGATCCTTCTTCAAAAGTTGATAGGTTTTTAGAATATTTCACAATTGCACCTCAAAGTATGGATCCGGCAGGTATTGTTTACAAACTTGATCATATTCTTGATGTTAGAGATTCTCGTCTTAAAGATGAAGTTAAGTTGATGGCTCCTGCAAGCGACGAAGTTCAAGTTAATAATCTTGAAAATACGTTAGAAGCTGCAATGGCGTTAAATTTTATTTACAGAGTTGTAAGGCACTTTTACATTCAAGGAAAAAAAACTCTTAGTCTATATATTATTATGCAGTTGCAGATGATCTTGCCTTTGGTTATGAAAGAAGCTGAAGCTTATTCAAGCGCGTTAAAAGCTTTTGCTTATGGTCAACCTATTGGGGATGGCGTGGGTCCTTTGGTAGCTGGAAAACTTATGCATGGATTTGAAACTCGTAGAGTTCCAAAAGATTGTGTAGTTGCATCAGTACCTTTTGAAGGTCGTACAGCACTAGTTGTAAAAGCTAGAGGTCCTGGCGGTAATGTGGGTAAACCTGGTGATGCTATTAAAGAGCTTATTGAAGAAAATAAAGGAAAAATTGCTAACGTAATAATGATTGACGCAGGTTTAAAGCTTGAAGGAGAAATAGTTGGCGAAGTTGCAGAAGGTATAGGTGCTGCGATAGGAGGTCCTGGAGTAGATGCATACAAGATTGAAGAAGCTTTAGTAAAATACAAGATTCCTGTTAACGCTATAATTGTTAGAGAAGATATTGGAGATGCAGTTTCTCCCATGCGAAAAGAAATTGCTGATGCGGCTGATAGCGTTATAGAACGACTAAAAAGTGTGGTTCAGGAAAGAACAAAAGAAGGCGATAAGATAATTATTGTCGGTGTTGGAAATACAATCGGAGTTGGACAATAGGAGGAATAGTTGTTGAGTACAAATTCATCGAATACAGCAAATAGAATTTCAACTTTCTTGTTAATGATAATTTTAGGTGTTTTAGCATTGTCTATTGTGGCTATTATTTTTGGTGTTCAAGCCTACTTGATTGAAAATGAAACTGTTGCGTTGTACTTGTTCGCTATAGGATTTTTATCTTTGGGATTGGCAGTTTATGTGTTATTCCAAACACGAAAAAGAGTAAAAAAAATGAAAATTGAAGATCCTAAAGTTATGACTACAGTTGAATGCAAAAAATGTGGAACCAAAGATATTAGAGAATTTGAACGTGGCGATTTCGTGTTTAAGGAACTTGATAAATGCGATAAATGTGAAGAAAATAAAATAATAACAGCTATCTACAAAGAAGTTAAAGAGAAAGAAAAACCTTTTACAATTTAGGTTAAAACTTCACAACCATCTTTTTCTACCATAATTGTATGTTCAGCTTGGGATACAGCTTTTCCGCTGGCTTCAACAAGTATTGGATATCCAGAAATTGCTTTTATGTTAAGCAGACTCTTGAAGGCTTGGGTATGTTGGTTAGAGGGTACAACATCTTTTAGCCAACGTTCGGCAAATGGTAGTGTTTTAAAGTTTTCATCTATATATTTTAATAGTTTTTTAGCATGAAGATTTTGTATTTTTTTATTTTTTATTAGGCGAAAGATTGTTGTAGTGGGTTGATTTTCAACTCTACCAACTGCTTCAAGGAGTGTGGAAAAAGGCTCAATTGCGTAAACTTGTCCTTTTTTTACTTTTGTTAATGTGAATTGGTGTATGTTAGGTATAGAGGTTCCAGCGTGGATTAAGTATCGTCCTATTGAATGGCCGGTTAAATTTGATATTGGTTTAAAACCACGGTTTCGAATTGTTTTCTCTATTATTGCTCCTATTGTTGAGATTGACATATCTGCGTGAATTGTGTCGATGGCTGCTTGTAAACCGGCTTGAGCTGCCAAAACCATAGTCATGTGTTCTGGATTAAAACATACTGTAAATGCTGTGTCTGTGACATAACCATCTACGTGTACACCCATATCCACCTTAACTACTGAATTTTCAGGAATTTTAGTTTGGTCGTTGGGTGGTGAAGTATAATGTGCTGTTATTTCGTTTATAGAAACATTGCATGGAAAAGCCGGTTTACCACCTTTTTGTCTGATAAGAGATTCAGCTTTTTCACATACTTCTATAATAGGCATGTTTTCTCGAATAAGTGGTTTTAGTTCTTCTCTGCTTTCCCTTAGAATTTTTCCAGATAAACGGAATTTTTCCATAGCTTCTTGATCATAAGAATTCATAAAGTAACACTTGTTTTATTTTTTTTAGCGCTTAATATGATATTGTTCAATTACATCTTTTGCTCTTTCTCTTCTTTTTTGATGCTCTTCGAGAAATTTGTTTAGCCTAAAAAAGAGTTCTTGTTTGCATTCTCCACAGAGTATTTCTCCTGCTTTACATCGGTTTTCTCTTTCAAAGAGTTTTTTATCATCTTCTTCAAAGAGGTAAAAGAAGTATTGATAAATTGAGCATATTGACGGGATACCACCTGTTTTTCTTTGTTCTGCAGCTGTGGGTTTGCCGCCAGTGAATGCATTCCAGATTTTGCGTTTTACAACTTCTGGGGAATCCATTGTAAAGATGGATGTTTCAGGTTTAGATGCACTCATCTTTCCTCCAGATCCTAATCCTGGCAGAAAACGACAGTGAATTTGGGCGGGTTTATGGTAACCCAGTTTTGGGGCTATGTCGCGGGTTACTCTCCAATAAGGGTCTTGATCTATAGCTGCAGGAATTAGTGCAGGAACATTCTCTCCAGTTAGTTTCTTGTGTATAAAACAAGGCGCTGCTTGTATTGCTGGCCAGAAAACCCAACCTATATTTGTGCTGTCCTTAAATCCAAAACTCGCTTTTGCAGTTGAGTACGTAATTCGTTTTGCTATCTCTAAAGTAATATCGTATAGTAAATCAATATCTTCAACATCATAAATTACAAATGTTTTGTCAGGTTTGAAACCTAATGCAATTAAGTCAAGCGCATTTTCATATGCATACTTTTTTGTGTGTTGGAGATTTATGTTATCATTAATTAGAAATTTTTCATCGTCAGTCATTTGGAAATATAATCTGGCACCAAACTTCTCCTGAAGATGTAGTGAAAATAGCCAGGGTATAAGATGACCGATATGAACTGGGCCTGATGGACCACGGCCTGTATACAAAACAAATTTTGTGCCTTCATCATAGAGTTTGAGCACTGTATCTAGATCTCTATGGGAGAAGAATATTCGTCTTTGAAGTTGAAGGTGAAGTTTTCCTGTTTTGTCTGTTATTTTTTTTAGTATTTGGGAAGTAATAGGTTGAGTTCCAAAATCTCTTATTAAGCGATCGTAATCTACTTCTCCTGTTACTTCCCAAGGTGTAACAACCATATCTTTGTTATTATTGGATGAGACCATATTACTTCCCTAGTTTTTGACAAAAGAGAATATGTTAGTGAATATATCTTTTGTTACATTTTAGGTAAAATAATTAATTGTTAAAAGTCAGTTTGTTAGAGTTGTGTTTGGTTTAGTTATTTTTCTAGTAGTGTATTTAACAGGTTAATGGCTGACCAGGCTGCTAACGCGCTTGTTCGTGGATTTTCAGGATGGGGATCGTTAGAAAAACGTAGGAGCATTTGGCCGAATTGCCATTTGATTTTTATCTCGTGTGTATTTCGATTTGTTGTTGGATCAGAAATTAGTTGAACTTGGACTTTTGTGGGTTTTACTATAAAAGATAAGGTAGATGCAACATTCATGCTTTTGGGGTAGAGTTTTGCTGCATCCTCTGCGTTACCTTCATAGATAATTTTTGGTTGAGTGTTATCCATATCAAACGCTTTTGGATTTTTCTTTGTTGTCAGTATTACTTCGGATATTTGGGTTAGTGCAGCGCTAGATATCGCATCTAGACCACCGATTGCTCCTGAGGGTACATGAATTTTTTTGCTTTGGTAATTCATGTCTATTAAAGCACCGCTGCTCATTATGATTAAATGAATATCTTTAGTTGTGATTGGTTTAATGTAGTCGTTAGCAGCTTTTTGTGAAGCTGCTTCTATGATAACTGATGGATTTAGATGTAGCATGGCTTCAAGATTTTTGACTATAGTTGTAGGAAAATCTATTGAGGCTTTAAGGTCTGCTGCTTTATTTTTTTGATAATCAAAAAGAACTAGTTTGTCACAGTTTACAATTTTTTTTTCGATGGCTTGAGCAATTAGGCTGCCAATTGCACCGCATCCAATTAATCCAACTGTTTTAGTTTTTGAATCTTTCATTTTGGACACACGCTTTGGAATTGAGTTTTAAATTGAACCGTGGGGAAGTCTGATATTTTTCTTCCGATGCCTGTTTCGTTTAGAATCTTAAGGTTTTCAACTTTGCAGGTTCCGGATATATCTGTAGCTCCATCTTGGAATAACTTGGCAGTTTTGTTGTCATTGGCATATATTGTCATTGTTGTAATTGGGGAATTTAGTGGGAGGCGTTTTTCTGATTTTTCGCGTCGTACTTCTGTTATTAGGGCGATTATCATATCGCCTTTTTTTTCAATTTCTTCATCGATGAAGTGGGGGATTGAGGTTGGCCATGGAGTTATGCTTAGACTTTTGTGTTTTTTGAAATCAAAGAACATGGCTTGGTAGATTTCTTCTGTTACATGTGGGGTTATGGGGGAGAGAAAATTGAGGATCTTGAATAACACAGTGTATAAGGTGTACTGTGCGGCGGTTTTTTGGGGTTCACCATGAATTTCTGGTCTATAAAGCCTATCTTTAACAGCCTCAACATAACTATCACATAAAATATGCCAGGTAAAGTTTCGAATTTCTTCTATTGCTACGTTGAATTGACAATTATCCATAGCAGTAGTCACTTTATCGGTTAATTTTGCTACTTTACTAAGAATCCATTTGTCTAATAGTTGAAGTTCACCTACAAATTTTTTGTTAGGTTCGTAACTTTCCAATAACTTATTTACAAATCCAGAAACATTCCAAAGTTTTACAAGAAAACGTCGACCATATTCAACATCAGGCCATCTAAAGGGAATATCTGACCCAGTTGTTCCACCTGCTGCAGCCCATTGGCGAGTAGCATCTGACCCATATTTCAGCAAAACTTTAGGCGCCGCCACGTAGTTCTTTAGAGATTTGCTCATTTTACGCCCATTTGAACCCAAAACCATTCCATTAATAAGACAACTCTTGAATGGAGTTTCTTCAAATAGAGCTAGATGTCTAACCATTAAGTAATAAGCCCATGTTCTAATAATGTCAATACCTGAGGGATGAACACTAGCAGGATAAAATCGTTTCCAGTCAATACGATCTGGCCAACCTGCATGAACAGCACATGTAATTGAGCTATCCATCCAAGTATCAAAAACGTCTCTTTCACCAACAAATTTTTTGCCACCACATTTAGGACATTTCTCTATAGGTGGATCTGTGAGTTTTGGATCTATAGGAACCCATTTTTCATTTGCAACTATTGTTTGATTACAATCTTTACAGTACCATACAGGAATTGGAGTAGCAAAAATACGTTGACGACTAATAACCCAATCCCAATCTAAAGATTTTGCCCAATCAATTAATCTTGTTTTCATATAATCGGGATACCAAACTATTTCATTGGCTGTTTTAATAACATCATCAGTTAAGGCACGGGCTTTCATGAACCATTGTTTTACTTCAAGAATTTCAATGTGTGTTTTGCATCTATCACAAACACCAACTTCATGACTGATTTTCTCTTCTTTTTCTATTAATCCTGCTTGGGTTAGATCTTCAATTATTGCCTCTCTGGCCTGATGTATTTTTAAGCCAGCATATTTTCCGCCTTTTTCATTGATTTTTCCATTATCAGTTAAAATTCTAATTATCGGTAGTTTATGTTTTAGTACAGTTTTGACATCTTCTTTGTCTCCAAAAGTGCAGATCATAACTATGCCTGTTCCAAAATCGGGATCAACTGAGAAATCGCCGATTACTGTTACAGTGCGATCTACGATTGGAACAATAATTTCTTTTCCTATGTATTTGTTAAATCTTTTATCTTTTGGATTTATTTCTATTGCAACACATGCTGGAATAAACTCAGGTCTTGAGGTGGCAATAATTAGGTTTTCAGAATCATCTTTTAGTCGAAAACGAATATAGTTAAGTGAACTTTTTCTTTTTTCATGGTCAACTTCTGCATCGGCTATTGCTGTTTCACAGCGAGGACACCAGTTAACTGGGTGTTTTCCCTGATACATGAAGCCTTTTTTATGTAATAAAACAAAGCTAAGTTGTGTACGTCGCCAGTAGTCTGAATTCATGGTACGATATTCGGTAGTCCAATCTATGCTACATCCTAGTTTTAGGATAGAGTCTTTCATTAGGGCAATATATTTCTCTATTAGTTGTTCGCATAAAATGCGGAATTTATCTGGAGGTATATCGTGTTTTCGGATTTTATTCATTTTTTCTACTTGTACTTCAATGCTCAATCCGTGACAGTCCCAACCCTGGGGGAAAAGAACGTTATAACCTTGCATTCGTTTGTATCTAGCGAGCATATCAAAATAAGTCCAGTTTAGAATGTTTCCCATATGAAAATCGCCAGAAGGATATGGTGGAGGAGTATCAATACTATAAACTGGTTTTTGTTTGTCATTCCAATCAAAATGGTAGATACCCATTTCTTCCCATTTCTGCTGCCATTTTTGTTCGATCTCATTAAACTTATATTTTCTGGGCAGAGGTTGCATTCTACAAAGTTCTCCTATTGCTTTAGCTTTAGGAAAACTAAAATACAACTAAATAACATTATCCCCTGAGGTTTGGGGAGCTAGGATCCTTACCTGGCTGAGAGGACAATAATTGTTGTCGACCCTTAGAACCTGAACCAGGTAATACTGGCGGAGGGAAAAAAAATGAGTGGAAAAAAACCAGTCTTTTCGACTAGAGTAATTGCGGAAATAGTGACCTTTGTTGCATTGGCAACAGCTTTGAGTTTTATTATAATCTACACTTTACCACAGGGTGGATCAATAACAGCAGGGTCCATGGTGCCAATTCTTTGGTTGGCTCTTAGAAGAGGTCCAAAAATAGGTTTTTTTGCTGGTGCAGTTTATGGTACAATTCAGTTTCTTGTTTTGCCATATTTTATTGATCCAATTCAGTGGCTATTAGATTATCCTTTAGCTTTTGCGTTGCTTGGAATGGCTGGTTTGTTTAGAAAACATCCTCCATTAGGAGTATTAATTGGAATTATTGGACGTTTTATCTCAGCTTTTATCGCTGGTGCAGTTTACTGGGCTCCTATTTATGCGCCAGAAGTAAATCCTTTTGTTTACTCGTCAATATATAATGGAAGTTACTTATTGCCTGAATTGTTTGTAAGTGGATTTATTGTATATCTGATACAGAAGAATAAAATCTTAGAAATTTATTTGTAAAGTAACTTAGAGATAAAGGGAGATTAATCAAAATTGGGAAAACTAAACAGGGAAGAACTTCAAAAACTGCTAGGATGCATAAAAAAAGATCCCCGAATTGTTGTACCTCCTCTTCCTGGTTATGATTCAGGTGTCCATTTTTTGGGTGACAAATGCATGGTTGTCTCTACTGATCCTTGCACTGATGTTCCTGAAGAATGGTTTGGTTGGTTGTTGATTAATTATCCTGCTTCGGATGTTGCTCTTTTTGGAGCTAAACCTGAGTATTGTACAATTAACCTTTTAGGACCACCAAAAACTAAACCAGAATTTTTCGAGAAAGCTATGAATCAAGTCTGTGAAGCCGCCAATGAATTAAACATGGTAGTTGTTACAGGGCACACTGGCACTTATGAAAGTGTTAAGAAAATGGTGGGAGTTTGTACAACTTATGGTACTGTAAAAAAAGATAAACTAATTATGCCAGGTAACGTGAAGTGCGGTGATTTAATCTTGCAGGTTAAAGAAGTTGGTTTAGAATTATTAACAAATTTCTCTTATTTAAAAAAAGACTTAGCAAAAAAACTATTTGGAATCTCCCAAACTAAACAACTTATGGATTTGATAAAGATGCAAAGTTGTGTAAATGAAGCAATACAACTTGCTGAAATGGATGGTGTTAATGCTATGCATGATGCTACTGAAGGGGGTTTTGTGTCAGCACTTAATGAGTTAGCTGATGTATCAGAGTTAGGTTTTCAGGTAGAAAGAGAAAAAATTCTAATTAGGCCAGAAACAAGAATACTTCAAAAACATTTCGGGCTTTCTGATGATGAGGTTTTTTCGATGTCATCCTCGGGTTCATTGCTTGTGGCTATTGATCCAAAAAATAAAGATATTATTAGAAAAAAAATGGGAAAACTTGGTGTTATCTTTAGTTTTGTGGGTAAATTCACTAAAAACAAAGACAGAGTTATTTTTGAAAATAATAAAAAGGCATCTTTTCCACAGGTCGCTGTTGATCCTTACAACAAGATTCTTTCTGGAAAAGTATAAATGTTGATGCGTTTCCCCCTTACAAAACCTGCTAACGTAAGATTTGCTTTTTGGGCCATTTCAAATCCAGAATCCAATGCAGCTCCTAAGGAGGCTACTATAGGTATTCCTACTTTTGCAGCTTTAAAGACAATATCTCCGGATAATCGACCAGTTGAAGCTAAAAACAGATCATCAAAATCAATTTCTTTTATGGCAGCTATTCCTATTACTTTATCGACAGCGTTATGGCGTCCTACATCTTCGGCTAAGGCTACAAGTAAACCTTTAGATGTATAGAGGGCTGCTGCATGAACTCCACCAGTTTGTTTGTAGGTTTTAGCTTTAAAATTAAGTTGTTTAACGCCTTCAAAAATGATTTCCGCTTGAACTGTGAGTTTTGATGTTACTTTTTGAGGCTTTCTTGAGAATTGATATGTTGATTGCCCCCCACACGCCGAAGTAACTATTCTTTGATGTAATCGTGAAAGACTCAAACGCTCTTGGAATTTTATTTCGGGTTGTAAATTAACAAAGCAAGAGTTTTTTGGTTTAAAGAGTATGTTTTGGATTTCTTTAGTTGATTTTATAATTCCTTCTGAAAGTAAATGGCCAATTGCTAACTCTTTTAATTCAAAAGGAGAACACAAAATGGTTGCCCAGAAAGTATTATTTACAAAAAGGTGAAGAGGCTTTTCTTCAGCAATAAAATCAGTTTTTTTCTGAGTTTTTTTCGTGGATAAATCGTGTTTTATTATGGATACTTCACGAATTTGTTTTCACCTTACCTATTTTTTTATTTCTGAGAGAACATATTGGATAATTTCGTCGGCTATGTTGGTTTTTGTTACTGATTGTAATCCTTTCCATCCAGGTTGACTATTTATATCAACAATTATTGGGCCTCTTGGACCTTCTAAAATATCTACACCAGCTATTTTGCACCCAACAGCTTTAGCAGATCTTATTGCCAACTCTTCAAGGGGTTGATCAAGTTTTAGAAATTCAGGTTTTGCGCCTTGACTGTAATTGTTTTTCCAAGATAGCGCAACTCTTCTCATGGAAGCTATTACTCTATTTCCGACAACAAAAGCTCGTATATCAGAGGTTCCATGGGGAATAAATTCTTGAAGATAAATAACTCCATGATGAAAGACTATAGCCTTGAAGGATGTTGCTGCGATTTCGGGGTCATTTATTCGTGTTGTACCTATACCCCTTGAACCAAATATTGGTTTAACAATCACATCACCGCCTAATTCTTCAAAGGCTTTTAGGGCTTCTGTGACACTCTCAGTAGCAATTGTTCGTGGTATATGAATACCTGAGTTTTCCATGATTGATAGGATGGCATATTTGTCTGCACAGTGTTCTATTGCGGTGGATGGATTTATGACAATCAATCCTTGTTGTTCTAGTTTTGAGATCAAGTCCATTCTAAAGATTATCTGGTGCACTGAACCTCGTCCAATTGGACGAATAATAATAGCGTTAAACTCTTTAACAAGATCCTTTTCATTGACTTTAAAAAATGGTTTTTGTCCGAGTTGAGTAACTATATTTGGAAAAGTAAAACATTCATAGGAAATTTTTTGTTTGTCTAAAGATTGCCTTAACTGTGTTGAACTCCACGATTCCAAATTTCTAGTTACAATACCAATTTTCAAAGATAAGCCTTCAGAGTAGTTTATTCATTAATGATGCTGATTGTTTTTGCTCTTAAACTTTACGAGATAATTTTTCATATTAAATAAAAAGGTAAGACTTCATGAACACAATTTGAGCAAGAACTTGGATCATGAAAAATAGTTTATTGATCATTCTTTAATCTAAGGGGATTATGTAATTTTAATTTTTTTCTCGATAGAAGTGTAGATGTTTTCTTCAATTGTTTTTTTACGTTCTTGAATTCTATCTAATACTCTGTTTGATTTGGTTTTTTTTACCAGGGCGTGTGCGTCTATTCGAGCTTTATTTGCTTTGAGTTTTCGGGT
>JAUWJK010000022.1 GCA_030607735.1 Candidatus Bathyarchaeota archaeon | reverse complement strand
GAGTTTTTTTCATAATCCATGACAACTTATTGAAGTCAAAGCTACCACCAAAGAAACCCAAAGCAATCAGATTTAGATTATAGTGAACAGCTTTATCTTCAAGATATTTTTTTTACCCTTCTCCATTTCTCGGGTTTTTTCTTCTCTTTCAGTCAATAGTTTGGCGCTGCCACAGCATACAAAAAGTGCTACCTTCTTTTTTGATAATTCTTTTTGGAATTTTCCAAGAAACTTTTTTGGTTCCTTTGTCCATTTACCCATTTTAATGCCACTCCCAACGATGACTAAACTGAACTCACTTATACTCTGCAGTTTATCCTTTTTAGCATCAACAACTTTAACCTCAAATCTTTCTTGGCGGAGAACATCCGCAATAACCTCAGAGGTATTTGCAGTTGCTCCATAACGAGTTCCATATACTACCAATGCGTTAATCATGCATTATTATCTCAGGAACCGTATAGAATCATTGATATTTAATAGTCGCTGCGAGCTTTGGATTCATTAGTCCTGTTAATTTTCTCTTTTTCCATTGTGGACATTGTCTTTTCTAATATTTGAAAGAACTAAGTGATTGTGTGATTTTGCTTTTTTGTTTCTGCAAACAACTCAAAAAATAGTTCACATGAAGTTATAATCAAAAATGGCAAATTAATCAAGATGTTTTTTCCCTTTTGAAAGCAAATCGATTAGTGAGTCAATTTCTTCTTTTCTTATTCCAAGTTTGAATGAACAATCGTCAGAAATCTCTTTTCCGTACAAAAGAATTAGATCTTCGGATTTGTCGAGATCAACAAAAAAGTTCTTGGTTTCTCCAATTCTCTCCATTGGGTTCCATTTTTTGAAGCCTTCTACCGTTTCTTCAATCCGACTAGATTCTCGCCTAGTTTCAACCTCTGTTAGAAAGTCTGGAAAGGTGTGAAGATCACTATTCAATTTCTTCTCAGGTTGCGAATCTATTTGATCATAGTTTTTTGCTTTCCAGTTCTTAAAAGCAACACGCGACATGGCGTCAGCTTCTTCATTTAACTCTCTTGGAACCCACTTAATTTTCAGATTCAAGTCAGCTGCAAGTTTTTTAGCTTCTCTGTAAAGCGGAAAAAGAGAAGCTGCCTTAACTTTCCAGTTTCCATTCATTTGATTAACAAGAAGGTTCGAGTCAGATCTAATCAGGATTTCTTCAGTATACAGTTGTCGTTTTTTTATCTCCTCTAAAACATGGATAAGAGCATGATATTCAGCAACGTTACTAGTCATGCCCTTTCCTTCACCAATCACTTTGGAACCTTTGGCAATGGTTAATCCGCCTTTTTTTATGACATAACCTGTACAAGCTGTTCCTCCAGGGTTAACTGGCCAACAACATCCATCAATCCAAACCTCAATCAACACTAAACCTCAATACATGCAAATTATAAACTCGCAGCTAATTAATTTTCTAATCATTAAATCGATTATATTTTTGATCCTCAGTACTCCATTCGTTGGGACTTGATATTCAAAAAAGCAGTGGATTATTTAAAAAGAGTAAATACAAAGAAATTTTTGAAGACTATGATTTGAGGGTGGGTCTAAGACGACCCGATATATATTACAGTTACCTAACAAAAAGAGATTCTGTAAAGTCTTCGTCAGTTAACTCTTGCTGTAAAAAAACGTCGGATGAATTTATTTTTACTTAGTATATCTTTAGATTGTCTGGTTTTCGATAAGTCCTTTTTAATAAAATATCTCTTTCTTTCAACAGACAACTTCTATTGTGTTTAATCGAGTTTTCATAATCTCCTCGAAGCCACGCAAATATACATTTTTTTCCAATATTATTAAAGGGATCATCATAATTGGGAATATTTAGTTCTGAACAAGCATTACCCTTCCACTCATAAGAAGCACCATTCAATTCTCCATCAATTTGTAAGGTGTACTTGTAACAATGATGTAATACGCCTCGTTCAAACCTACTTTGAAAAGCGTATATGGGTCTTTTAAGAGTGGGTAATATTTTAGTTGCCTCTTTTTCTAATTTCTCCAAACCAGATTTTCCTTTAGCACAGATTATATTTAATTCGTCTTTGGTAACATAACCAAATATTGTTGGAATTAACTTGCTATATGTTCTAGAGTCATCTACTTCATGTTCTCTGCAAAAACCTCCAATCGTTTCGATGTCAATAATTGTACCATTAAATTTTGAGTTAATGTTTTCGTTGTGAAAAATTAGCATAAACTAACGGCACAAGAATGGTATATAATATTTATTGTATTTTTTGAAGCGATAAAGTGTAACAGATATAATTACTTATCTTAAGGAGAAAATGAAAAACATGAAGATAATAAAACCTGAAAAAGATTTCAAAAGAGAAAAAGTAGGTATTCTGGAAAATAATTCAATTACTGTGATTTAAAAAAAATACAAGTCTGTAAAGAACTTTCTAAAGAATTCTCCGCATATTTTAACTTAAAAGTTTCCATCACTTAAAATATTCGGCAGGACTTCCCACTTTTTTGTTTGAATCTACAATATATTTTCCTGTTTATCATTGTAGATATTGTTTTATCCTTTGTTTTTTATAATTTGTTTATAACGAAAACAATTTAATATATGATCATTTATAAGTCCAACAGCTTGCATGAATGCATAACAAATCGTTGGACCAACAAATTTGAAGCCTCTTTTTTTCATTTCTTTACTCATTTCTAAGGATTCTATAGTTTGACTTGGAAGATCAATCAAAGCGTTAAACTTGTTGTGAATTGTTGTTCCTCCAACAAAACTCCATAGAAAATCATTGAAAGAACCAAATTCTTTTTGAATCTCTAAAACTCGATAGGCATTATTTATCGAGGACCTAATTTTTAGTTTATTCCGAATTATCTTAGCATTATTAAGAAGGCTACTTATTTTCTCATTAGAGTAAGTTGCAACAATTTTAGGTTCAAAATTATCAAAAGCTACTCTAAAAGATTCTCTTCTATTCAGAATTAGTTCCCATGTTAATCCTGCTTGAAAAGACTCAAGAACCAAGAATTCAAACAGTTTCCTATCATCATGAATAGGAACACACCATTCTTCATCATGATATTTGATGTAAAGTGGATTATCAGTTTTCCAACATCTTACTAAAATTTTCTGCATTATAGAATATCTACATATTTCATGATTTAAATCAATATTTAATAATTTTATAATTTAGCCAATCAACTGAAGAAAGTGTAATACATTTATGTTCTTGGAAGTCTATTAACTTTATCACAAATGTCAAACTGTTATATATGCAATTCGAAAGTTATGGGTAATAGTTCAACAATAAAATGCGAAAACGATATGTTTATAGTAATTTGTCCTTTATGCCATAAGAATATTTGTCAAGAAAACATTTTTCTTAATGTAGATGTCATGATAGTGCCTGTATCTGAGTTTTCTTATGAAAAAATAAAAGCTGAAAGGAAATATGTTTGTCCTACCAGTTACATAAAAAAATTCAGACCAAAACTTATTGCCTTTTACAGAGGTGGCAAAATCGGAGCAATAACCAGTGTTGCCAAGGTAAACGAGATACAATTAAACGTAAGACCGTCTGAAATAGGTATTTTCTTGGTAGATTTAAGTAATAGTTGGAAAAGCAGCAATTTTTTTACGATTTTTCTTCTGGAGGAAATTTTAGATCTTAAAGAAAAAATTGTGAAAAATAAAGCAGCAGCAATTCAAAATAGTGTATATAAAAAATTTAAAACTTTTATCAAAGCAAAAGAATTAGCGGATTTATATTCAAAGAGAAAACATTAGATCGTGGCAACCGCTAAGGAATCTGGTAAGTGTCTGTAAAGTTTTCTTTATAAATCTAATTACTGGGGTCTGCATACCTCGCTGGAGAAAATAAAATCGATATCCGACCTAAACAGTAGAATGAACCTACACTATTTTCCAATTTCATCTATCTAAAATATTCTTCAGGACTTATCATTTTTTGTTCTTCTATTTTTTTGCTTCTACGCGTATTTCCTTTTTATCATTGGGGATATTACCCTTTTTCATATTTTGAGCAATACAATTGAGAGTAACAAAACTAATTACTTATTTTGCAGAAAAAACGAAAACATAAAGAGAATAAAGATCCGACAGTAATGAAAATATCAAGTTTAACAAAATATTAGAGAGTTACATTAAATCTTAGGCTTTTTAGTATCTTTATGGAACTTGTGGGGTATTAAAATCGAATTTCATGCGCAATACTTAAGCCACATAAAACCTTGACAATAACTATTAATGTGTAAAAACAATGGAGAGAACATCTAATTAGTCCTAGAAAAAGAACACCAAGAAATGCCAAAAATAAAGGCCGAGGAAGTCCAATTATTGTCGATAAAGAATACAAAGTAGTCATCAACCGAATAAGTCCAAACGGAAAAGGAATGGCTAACATAAAAGGGGTACTAGTCTTCATACCCAATGGCAAACTCGGAGAACACCTAACAGTTAAAATAACAAAGATAGATCCAATTAGCGCAGACGCAGAAATAGTCAACCAAGTTTAGTGTTTTATATTAAAGTCTGGGAACAAAACAAAAAACATTGGATTAAATAATTCTAAACCTAAATAGGTTTTATTTTTTTTAATTAATTTTCAAGCTATAATATAAGAAATCTTGTTTATCGATGATAGGTAGATCAAAAAGGATTTTTCTGATTAAATATAAAAAAAAGTTATGATAAATGATGTTAGATCAAATTAAAAAAGAATTGACAAAACTTGGTAATCCTGAAAAAGCAAAAAACTTATCGAGATTTTTTAAGACTGGAAAAGGACAATATGGTGAAGGTGATATTTTTCTTGGAATTCCTGTTCCTGAACAACGCAAAGTAGCAAAGAAACATATTGATCTATCTTTAACAGATCTTCAAGAGTTATTCAGAAGCAAAATTCATGAATACCGCTTAACTGGATTACTAATTTTAGTCTTAAAATATGAAAAAGCAGATAATTTGGAAAAAACCGAAGTTTTCAGGTTTTATCTAAAAAACACAGAGAATATTAACAATTGGGATTTAGTTGATTTGAGTGCCCCAAAAATCATTGGAGATTATTTGATTAATAAAAAAACAGCTATCTTGTTTGAACTTGCAAAATCTAATAATTTGTGGGAAAGAAGAATAGCAATTCTTTCAACTTTTAAATTCATAAAAAATAACGATTTTAAGGATGCTCTGTGTATTTCAGAATTGCTTTTGCATGATGAACATGATCTAATTCATAAAGCAGTAGGTTGGATGTTAAGGGAAATTGGAAAAAGAGATCAAGAAGTAGAAGAAAAATTTTTAATAAAATATTATATGGAAATGCCGAGAACTATGCTCAGATACGCCATTGAGAAATTTGGTAAAAATAAAAGAAAATTTTATCTGACTATAAGATCTTCAGAAAAATCTAAAATAAAATTTTAAGAACATCATTCCCAAAAAGGACTGCTTCTAGCTTTGTTAATAGTTTTTCTCAACGTTGATAAAGAAACACCGCTTCTCCTAGAAAGTTTTGATGGATCGGAGTTAATCAATTGTTTTATAAGAATTACACCCGAATTGACTAACCTAATTCGCGTCTCATTCTGCAAACCTCTTATACAGCTTAAGGGATAAATTTTTTTTTCTTCAATCATGCTCTGTAAACTTAGTTTTGCAGGTGAACTCCAACCTATTTGCAAAATGTTTCTACATTCTCCATAGATTCTTGCGTGTTCTGAAAATCTAGTATTAGTGACCAACATTGCCCTTTCAATTTTTAAATTATTTTTTCCAATTTCATACCCTTCAGTCACATCCTCTAATACAGCTCTAGCAATTCTACTTTCATCCAAACCCGTAGGAGTATGATAGTTGTAGTGATGTTTAGCTTCTACAAAAAAAGTTACACCATCTTTTCTTGCAATTCCATCAACTTCATGACGAACACACTTTCCCATCAATAATTGGTTAGAATTAACAGCATACCCATTAAAAGAAAGCAATATCTGAACAAATTTTTCAAACTCCGGTTTTGAAATCATCAAACTCAGAGCTTTTCTTAAATCAAGAAGATGACTAACAGAGGGTTTATAATTTCTAAGTAAACTAAAAACGAGTTTGAAAATCTTTCCGGTAGTTATCCCATCATAAAGTTGGCTCTCTACTTCATTAACAATATCAAAAGCTATATTCTGATTCACACCCATTCTTAAACAGGTCCTAACAACTTTTTCTCTATCAAATAACTGTCTTGAACCGTTTGCTTTTGTGATAAAAACTTCCATCAATTAACCCTTCATTCAACTGGACATTAAATCTAACTGTTGATAACCAATAATTATGTTTTGAATAAAAAATAGAGAATAATTTTTCAAACAATTCTTAAGTGTAAATCAAAAATACACTTAGTCAAATATTCAATGTTTATTAAATATTAATGGCAGCTAAAAGAGGAAGGGGTCAATTTGGGTACACCTAAGACCAGAATGGATATCATGATACGATTACCCATATTATTCGCAGGATTTTTTATTTTAGGCATTGGAATAGTTGCAAATTTATATGCTTATTTAGGAACAAGCCCATGGGGAGTATTTCATGTTGGATTAACAAATATCGCGCCTTTAACTTTGGGACAAGCTACACAAATAGTGGGATTAATCATTATAATTTCAAGTTGGCTTCTGGGGTTTTCTCCAGGTTTTGGAACTTTTGCCAACATGATTACAATTGGATTCTTTATCGACATCATTATTTCTTGGAATATAGTTCCCATTCAATCGCAAACAAGTTTGCAGATACTCCAGTTACTTTTAAGCATAATTATTTTGGGAGCAGGAGTTTTTTTATATCTCAAAGCTCAGCTTGGAGCAGGACCCAGGGACGGACTTATGGTAGCATTAACTGCAAGATTTAACAGACCAGTTTCCCACATTAGAGTTCCAATGGATATCACTATAAGCATTTTAGGTTATTTATTAGGTGGACCACTAGGAATGGGAACGGTAATTACCGCGTTAACTCTTGGATACAGTATACAATTTTTTTTCAGAATTGGAGGATTTGACAGTACATCTAAGCAACTAAGTCTCACAGATGTATATCAAATTATTAAAAAAAAGAAAATAGACAAAAAATAGTCTTGCATAATTTTATCAAGTTTGGAAAAATTTGTAAAAAAACCTTAAAGCTTTGAAAATACTTCTCTTCGAATCGTGAAATAAAAATGTGTGAATTTAACGTAATTTTAGATGGAGAAAAGATTTATCAAGATGTCATATACGCCAAAGACGAGAAAAACACCATTACAGTTAAAACGATATTAGGTGAAAGTAAAAAATTTGATAATTGCAAAATTGTCGAAGTTGATGTAAATAATGCAAAACTGGTTCTAGAAAAACTATAGTAAAAAATGAGTTAGAAACATTCCATTAACTCTGACAATTACTAATTTTATTAAAAAGGTAATAAAATCAAAAGTATTAGAAGCTTTCATGCTAGTTAGTAACCTGGAAAAACAGTGTGTATTACCGTAATACAATTTGGCCTAATTGGCACTTTTCAAAACAGGACTTGTTTTAAGATAAATAACCTTATTTTTCATTATCTAAGAGATTTAAATAAATCTTTCACCAATATCTTTGACAAGGAAAATAGTAATGAGAAGTGGAGATAAATTTGAGAAGGATTTATCTGCTTTATTGCGTAGGCTTACAAGAGATGTTGACACAAATGTTGAAAATAAACTCAACATGCTTAAAGATTGGTTAATTAATCTTCAAAAGAAAAATGTTGTAAAAATCAACCATTCAGTAATGGAACTTGTTTGTGCTAAACACCTCATTTTAAAGGGATACGAAGTGCAAATAGAATATCCACTAAATGATGTACTTACTTGTGATTTATACTCCATTAAGGGTTATAGAAATCTGGTAGTAGAAATTGAAACAGGATTTATTCCTCCTGATCAAGCATTATTTCCATTATCGTATATATCAACCCGTTTAGCGAGCAAAATTATTAGGTATAGTAGTTTTGCAGGAAAATTTGTATTAAGTATGCCTCCTCACTACATTTTACCATTACCAGAGACATTAGCTAAACCACCAAGGAAAAGAACTAAAGAAGAAATCAACAAAATTAAGGAACTCTGTGATAAGTATTATCGAAAGCCCCCAGTTACAGTAGAAGAAATCCGCAATGCCAGAATTCAAGATTTCTATTTGATTGATGTGGATAGAACAAGAGTCCAAGAGATTGATTCAGAGGCATATGTTAATCTTGTTTTAGATAAAGGACTATCATTTAGCCATGAACTATAATTTGGAGTTTATTTAGAAATTGAAATTTTTTGTTTACATTCTTTTGTGTGAAGATGGAAGCTTCTATACTGGCTCTACAAAAAATTTGGAGAAAAGAGTGGAATTACATATGAATGGAAAAGGGGCAAGATACACAAAAAGTCATAAACCAAAAAAAGTTGTCTACGTAGAATTATTTGAAACCCGGTCTGGCGCACTTAAAAGGGAGAGAAGAATCAAAAAAAAATCACATAACCAGAAACAGGGTTTAATAACTAAAAATAATTACTCGCCAATTAAACAATAAGAGTTAAAACTAGCCCAGTAGCAACGGGAACAATTAAATTGTCATTTAATGGCAAAGGCAGATACTCAAAAAGCATTGCAACAGCCGCACCAAATACTGCAATTGGAGGAGAAACAAAAAATAATGCACCTAGAAAAGCAAAAAAGAACCCAATTAGTGATCCTTCCAAAGTCTTGTCTTTGTTAAAGAGAAATGGTTTTTTTGAAATCCTGCCGCCAAAAATAGATGCAGCACTATCTCCAAAAGCAAACATTGCGATAGCAGCACTACTTGCAGGAGTTGGAAATAACAATAAAGTTAATAATATTCCGGCTGCAAAATAAAGAGGAGCGGCAGCAAAATCGTATACTTCTGAATTTGAAACTGTATTTTTAGTTATCAACGAAATAATTGGAAAACTCTTTCTATTCATCCGCGATAATTCAGATATAAAATAAATTATCATAATAACACAAATCAACAAAGCCATTGACGGAACACTGATCAAACCTGCCAAAATAGGAACAAAGAAACCTGAAGCATGTAAAACTTCTCTAAAAACGTCATTTTTTGATAATGGAGATCGATTTTTTTGCTCATTATCAATAATTGGCATAATTCCAGACAGATTACCTGTTACTACCTTATCAGCGGTTACCCGCAAAATAAAATCAGGATTAAATCCAATTTTGTATACTTCCGGAAGAAATATTGAATTGTTATTTCTATCATCACCGATTACTACGCAATCATTAGGAGATAATCGTTCAGCAGATAAAATTTTCAATAGAACTTTTAATTTTCCGTTATAATCTATTACATCTCCTGAAATTTTACCAGTCAAAAATTCATTATCTAATTCAATTTCTATACCATAACTATAGTCAGCACCCAGACTATCACCTAACTTCTTAACTATTATAGAAGGTAATCCAGAACTGATTAAAGCAATCTTAAAATTCCGATCTTTCAGTTGACCAAAAATACCTTGGAGATGAGGTATTGACGGTATTCTACCAAAAATATCAATTAAACGGTTAATATTAACATCTTTCATTAAATAGAATATATGTCTAAACGCTGTCTTCAACGATAAAATACGTATTTCGTATAAAAAACCAATAAAAAGCATTTTCATTAATTGAAAAAGTCCAATGCTTTTTCCTATTTCATAAATAAAACGGTTTTTTGGAATAAGAACGCCTTCAACATCAAACACTATGAGCCGCTTTGTATCCTCAAGTGGGTTTTCCAATCCAAGTCACGTTAGTAAATCTATTAAATTTAGTTTAGAACTGCATAAATAACTGTTTTTACCTTAAAATCAGTTACGATAACTAAATATTGAATACTAATCCAAATTATCTGAAAACAAAAAGTTAATCAGTATCATTTAGCGAGTAGACTGATTCATTTCTGTTTTTTTTGCGTGAATAGCTGCAACCGTGGCATTAACATTTTTTTCATCAACCACAATTATTATCTGTGAAGTATGAGGTGCAAAAATTCCTCGCTTAATATTAATTCCAGAAATCGAACTAATCGCTAAAGAAGCCACCCCGGGAGAATCTTTCATTTTATCACCAATAAGAGTAACAACACCTAAACCGTAGTCGATCTTTAGGTTTTCATCAAATCCTTTCAATTTCTCCTCATTTTTTTTCAAAAAATCAGAATCCATAAATAAGAAATCTCTAATTCTTACTCCTGTTTCTAGTGTTTCAGCTCCCAAATCTAGGAAATCATTACGTTTTTCCCAGATTCTCAGAGAGTCCTCAAAGGAACGACTTTTTTCATCATTCATAGAAAGAATGGCAGCTCCAAATTTTCCTGTAATACATTTTACAATATCTCCACCAATCGATTTAGCCTGAATAATTGAGTATTGTTGGGGACTATCAAATGGAACGATCAGAAGGGGTTGTAAAAATCTTCTGGCCATTGCAATTGCAGGGTTTTGCACAATTTTCATACCCATCATAGAAGCTTTATGTGCTTCATTATAGGTAAGTGCAGTTATATGATCAGTTAATTGATCTGGGATAACCTTAGGATCGGCACTTTGGATTGGAACATCTTTGAATAAAAGAGTCTCAGTTTGAAAACGACTTTTTAACAAACATGAAATAAAAACCGCTGATAGATCTGAACCACCTCGTCCCAATATTGTTTCAAGACCATCAGATGTAACTCCAAGAAATCCTGCGAAAGAAATAATTTTTCCCCCCTCTAGAGAGTCCATCAAAATATTTCTTCTTTTTTTACTTAGTTCATAATTTGGAGACGCATCATCAAAATTATCGTCCGTTACAATTGGCCAATCAGATAAAGAAATTCTGCAAGAATCAAACCCATTGCTTTTAAGAATATTATCCATGATAGCTGCCATAGCAAGTTCGCCTCCGAGAGTTAAAATTTTTGCTTTTATGTTACCATCAAATCGTTTATTAATTGAATTTAAAGCATCCTGAGTTAATCTCTTAAGATTATCAATTGCTTTCAATGCTTTATTGTAATAACCACCTTTAACGTAGAGCTTAGCTAAATTAGAATAAACTTCAAAAATAGGATCCAATGAAAGTGGAGAAGAGTGAGCATAAGAATTTCCTATTCGAATAAGCTTATCAGTCATGCCCATAGGAGCGGAAAATACAACTATTGGACCTAAGTCATTTTTATCTTTTAGTTCTCTTATTTTTTGAAGAATATTAATTACTCTTTTGCCTTCAATATCTAAAAGGCTACCACCAAATTTTGCAACTGCAAGCGTCTTTTTCAAAAAGATTTACTCCTGAGCATAATTTACCATTTATATCCCACTTAATAATTTTCCTAATAATATTATGAAGAAAAATAGCATAAATATTTGATAAAATAAATTTTATTTTATTAAAAAAATATTAAATTCAGAGTAATTATTTTTTAGGGCATCAATACAATTTATTAATGAACCCTTTTATTCAAATGTCATATGATTAAAAATCCCAAGGAGCGAAAGTAACTATCACTATTTCATTTGAAAAACGTGAAATTTTAATTTTATTGATGCTACTGTTCTTCGCATTTATTTTCCGTTTTATCTTGTTTCCACTCCCAGGATATGAAGTTGATCTTAACACTTTTTCCTCATGGTTTGGTACAGCTGCTCAATATGGTCCCAGGGTATTTTATAATGTTGTCACTTGGTGTGATTATCCACCTTTTAACGTTTACATATTTTGGGGATTAGGTTCAATAGCAAATATTTATTCTCTTTTTGGAACGCCGCAGATGTTTTATTTGATAAAGCTACTACCCAGTTTTTTTGACATTGCAACTACAGCAGTAATATTTATTTTTCTGAGGAAACGAACAAAGTTCTCAACATCTTTGCTAGTTGCTGGTTTTTACGCGTTCAATCCTGCCATAATTATTAACTCTGCCATTTGGGGCCAATTTGACGCGATTTACACTTTTTTTCTATTATTATCAATAACTCTATTTTTGTCCTCAAGACCTAAACTATCTATTGTAACTTTGGTGATTAGTCTCCTAACTAAACCACAAAGTATAGCAGTAGCTCCTTTGATAGTGTTTTTGATTTTTAAAAAATATGGTTGGAAAGCATTACTAAAATCCATGTTTTTAGGAGTTGCAACAGTTTTAGCAATAATAATTCCATTTGAGTGGAGTAATCCTATAGAGTTCTTATCAAATATTTATTTTGGAGCCTTTGAAGGATATGCATACACATCTGTTAATGCCTTTAATCTCTGGGCGTTGGGAGGACTTTGGGTAAAAGAAACTGTTTTTCTTTTTGCAACTGGTTGGATATTGTTTGGAGTTCTAGTTGCGTTTGTTTTATATACAGTTCACAAGCGTTTTCACGTTTCTGGAGAACTTCTTGTGATTTTTTCAGCTTTTGTACTTTTTTTGGGTTTCTTTATGCTTCCAACAAGGATTCATGAACGTTACTTATTCCCAGTATTAAGCATTGTAGCTCTGTCTTTTCCATTTTTAAAGAAAATAAGACCGATATACATCATTATTACTCTTACTTGTTTTGTTAATCAGTTATACGTACTTTATTATCTTAATTTGGGAACTTTTATTCCAACAGATGATTGGGTAGTGATAGGAGTTAGTTTGATAAATTTGGTAACTTTCATGTACGTTTTAACATTGTTATGGGACGAATTTAAAGGAAGACAATGGTTAATATATGAACCCAATAAAATTAACTCGAACAACAAAGTGGAGGAGGGAAATAATGCTAAAGGTCAATAAGCAAGATTTGTTCTCAATTATTTTGCTTTCAGGAATATTTTTCACATTAGCTGTATGGAATATTGGGTATACTCAGGTTCCGTTAACCAATTGGGAAATAGAAGATAGTTCAGATTTTTTTATCGATCTTGGAAAAGTTGAAAGAGTAGGAACTGTATATTTTTTAATAAAAAATACTTCCAACAAAACTCAAATTCAAGTTTACACTGGCGATCCTGAAAATTGGATCTTCGGAGGAACCATTGAAATACCGTTTTCATACTATAGTTGGACAGACGGATTAACTCTCGATGTAGATTCAAAATATGTTGGATTTAAGGTAGATGGAGAATTTATTGAGTTCATGGAAATTGCTGAATTAGCAATTCTAGATTCAACACACCAGAAGATGAAAATAAACTCGATTGATAGCGAAAATTCTTCCAGTATAAACCTTGATTATTTAATTGACGAACAGAACATTGTTCAAGTTCCATCTACTTACATGGGAGAAACATTTTTTGATGAGATATATTTCGTTAGAACTGCAGAAAATTATTTGAAATTGCAGCATCCATACGAATGGACTCATCCACCACTTGGAAAACTAATAATTGCTTCCGGAATTGGCATCTTTGGTTTTAATCCTTTTGGGTGGAGAATAATGGGAGTAATTTTTGCAACTTTGATGATTCCATTAATTTATTTTATAGGGAAAACATTATTTCAAACTTGGATTGGAGGTTTTACCGCTGCACTTTTATTAACTTTTGATTTTATGCATTTTACATTAGCTAGAATTGCAACTGTGGATACATATGTAATCTTTTTTTCAATCGCCTCTCAACTATTTTTTTTAATATACTTGAAACAATTGTTTATTCATGGATGGAAAAACGCATCTACTAAACCATTATTTTTTGCATTTCTATTTTTTGCATTAGGATTTTCAACCAAATGGATTGCAATTTATGGCTTAGCTGCTCAAATGGCAATACTTTTTGTGATCAGATTAAAAGAAGTATTAAAACTTAAAGAATCTAATTTGTCAAATAAAATAAACGTGTTTCTTAAGCATCCTTATGAGAAAATCGTGGAATTTTTGTTTATAGCTGTGATAATTTATTTTCTGACATATATTCCAGATATTCTTGCAGGTCGAACAATCTTTGAAGTTTTTGGCCTACAAGGAGGAATGTATAATTATCATTCAACCTTAAACGCCACTCATTCTTTCTCATCAGCGTGGTGGAGCTGGCCGCTAATACTAAAACCAGTGTGGTTGTATGTGTCTTATCTTCCTCTAAATGTAAATTCTACAATTGCACTTTTAGGGAACCCTGCTATTTGGTGGATTGGTTTTTCTTTAGTGATATTAGCGACAATAAGAGGTTGGAAGGAAAAAAGTTTTGAGTGTGCATTTATTGTTGCATTTTTCTTTGTTCACTGGATTCCTTACATGTTAATTTCACGAATTACTTTTCTATATCACTTCTACATTAATGTTCCAATACTTTGTCTAGCTTCAGCGTATTATGTAAGTAAATATTGGAACACAAAATGGGGAAAAATAATAAGCGTAATCTATTTTTCAGTTGTTGTGATGTTATTTGGATATTTTTATGCCATTATTTCAGGCACTCCTGCTCCAGTTTCTTGGATAAATAACTTGAGATGGCTCTCAGGTTGGAGTTTTTAATATGAAACTAAACCAAAACCTGCAAACTGTAAAAGTTTCAGTGGTGTTTCCTGCTTATAATGAAGTTGAAGTGTTAGAAAATACAGTTCAAAAAGTAATTGAATACTTGGAAAAATATACTGATTCTTATGAGATAATAATAGCTGAAGACGGAAGCACTGACGGCACAAGCAAACTTGCAGCAGACCTCACAAAAAAAAATCCGCGAATAAAACATATTCATGGAACAAATCGACTTGGAAGAGGAATCGCATTAAGAGATAGTTTTAGAAAAAGTAAAGGCGAAACTCTTGTCTATATGGATTTAGATCTAGCTACAGACCTAGATCACCTAAAAGAATTAATCACAGCCATTAACATAGAAAGTTTTGATTTAGCCACGGGATCAAGACTTCTTTCAGAAAGTGAAGTAGATAGAAGTTGGACTCGCCATATAGCGTCGAGTTCATATAATTTAATGGTCCGCTTATTGCTTAGCTCCAAAATTAAAGATCACCAATGTGGTTTTAAATCATTTCGCAGGGGAGCATTATTGTATTTGCTTAATGAAGTGGAAGCAAGTCATTGGTTTTGGGACACTGAAATTCTTGTTCGCGCAAACCTTAAAGGTTATAAAATTAAAGAAATTCCAGTTTTGTGGAAAAGCGGAAAAGAAACAAAAGTGAAGCTATTAGAAGACTCATTGAATATGTTTTGGCAAGCATTATCACTTTGGTGGAAAATAAAGATAAGAAAATAAAAAAATTATTCGTTCATTACAAACAACAGAAAGCCTCTAGCCACAAAAGATAAGCCAAGAATAAGCAAAATACCCGCCCAGAATATCCACCAACCGTTAATACTTGTTGTAGAATTTAGAAATCTTGCTACTAGATAACTAGTTCCTATCCAGTAGATAAGACTGCCTAAGGTTTCTGCAATTTTTTTTGTTAAGGATTTTATCTTTAACCTAGCTACTAATAACAAAAGTTGGAAGGTTCCCAATCCTATACAAAACTGAAATATGGCAGTGTAAAGCACTGTGTGAGCTGATGGAGAAATGGGGGAAGGGAGAAATAAACCAGCATCTGAATTTAGAAATCTAGTCCCTGGAACCTCAGCAAGCGTGAAAGAGCTAAAAAAATCTAAAATTTTTTCCCATAAATTGTTAGGTTGAGCAAAATAAAAAATTAACCCGACCAAAATAAGAACTACACCAGCGGAAATTGCATAAATTAGTTTTTCTCCTTCGGCGTTTTTGTTTGGTTGAGTATCAACATTTTTGCTCAATTTAAGTCACGTTAAGCTAATCGACTATTAACATCCAAGCCACATATAATTTTCCTTTGATATTTCCGTTAAAGTAAACATTTTAAATAGTTATTGAAAGATACAAGCTTAGAGAGGGAAAAAAGATGTCATATTGTTCAAAATGTGGTAATAAAGTTGAGGAAAATATGGCTTTTTGTTCCAAGTGTGGAGCACCTTTAAAACTTAGAGATACTACGGCAGTTCCAATACTAACTCAACGAATAGAAAAGGCTGAAAAACAAGAAAAGGGAGAGTGCGGATTTTTAGGGTGGTTGATTGGAGGTTTAATACTAATAACGATAGGATTATTGGCCACATTACAATTTGCGAAAATAATTCCCACAGGAACTATGATCCCTTCAGTGCTATTAATAATTGGAATTATAGTTATAATCTCTGCTCTTTATTTTGTTAATTTAGCTCGAAAAAGAGCTCCTACACCCTAAAGAAATCTACTCACCAATAGTCTATAGAGTTTGTGTTCTAACAAAGTTAGAGTTTTTCGTCTTCCGAATATTCGAAAATAATTTTTGCCTGCTGACTCGACCAAATCACCTATCTCATATCTTGGAAACATACTAGAGGATATTATCAAATTCCCCCAGTCGCCCCGTTTAAGATCAGAAAGTAATTTTATTGAATTACCTGTTTTAACCTCAAAGAGATAAGAGTCGTAGTTAGGAGTAACATATGGCAATTCATCTAGTTGTTGAGCAAAAACTCCTTCAGTTGCGATATACATCTCTATAATTGGCACGGAGCCAAAATACTTTTTGAAATTGGCGCATATTTAAATTGTATCTTAGGTACACTGATACAAAATAAAGCCTTAAAATTCCATATATCTGATGGTTTTTTTCCATATTTGTGTTTAATATACTTCGCAAACGCAAGAAGCACGGGCACTACACCCATCGTAGCTGTTATTCTTTTTTCTAAGGCTCGCGGGTAAACCAATTCAAATCTTCTTTTCCAATATTTTTTTGTGCCCTGAACCTACTTCACCTATTTCCTCCTGTCTGGGAACTAGGCTAACTCGATCAAACATAGGATTAAGTCGGGCATAAGTCCCTGAACTATAGCCAAAAGTAACTTGTTTATCATTTATGGTCATAGAATGGACAGAAAAAGCAAAATTGAGGTTGAGTATATCTCCTGTGAAAAGTTCATAGTTTTTTGTTCTTAGCGCATAATTAATTAATGCTCTTGCACCACACGAATAAATCTGTTTTAAGTGTGTTTTTGTGGCGGGTAAAACTTTTGAAGTACCAGTTGAACCTCTAGTCATAACCCAACAATCAGGAATTTCTGAAAGAATTGATTGGTAGTCACCATTTCGAATTTTAGTTAAGTAAAGTAATAAAAATTTATAATTTATTATAGGAAATTTTTTTGATAAGTCTCTAAATCTTTTAGTTTAAGAGCACCATGGTTTTTACCAAAGTCCGTTTTTGCGTATTTGATAAGCAAATTATCTAAAACTTGATTTTGTGCTTTCCTAGGATTTTTTAATAAATCGTACCATGGAGATATTAAAGGCTGCAAAATGCCATTAATAGTATCTTTATCTGGAATCATAAGCTTTCTCTTAAAATCTCAGTTCAATTGCTTTATATGTTTCTCCATTAATACAAACATTAACAAACATTTTTTGCAAAGGCGAAAAAAATGGAAGAAAGCATTCGTCAAATAGCAGACAGAATTTCTCAACTCAAAATTCAAGGAGCAAGAAACATAGCAATAGCTGCTATTAAAGCTCTTGAAAAAATGTCAGAAGAAACAAAAGCAAAAAACAAAAACAAATTCTTAGAGGACCTCTTTAAAGCCCAAAATATACTTTTTAGCTCCCGAGAAACTGAACCTCTTATGAGAAATGCGATCAAATGGATAATATCTCAAGTAGAAAATAGCGATGAAAAAAATGTTAATATATTATCCAAAATCGTTGCATCAAGTGCAAGTCAATTCTTAAAAAATCTGGAGGATTCAAAAACAAGAATTGCGGCAATAGGAAGCAAACGAATAAAAAATAAATCAATTATTCTAACACACTGTCATTCATCAACTGTGACAAAGCTTCTGATTAAAGCAAATAAAGATGGAAAAAATTTTGAGGTTTTTTGCACAGAAACAAGACCTTTGTTTCAAGGTAGAATTACAGCAAAAGAATTGATAAAAGAAGGAATAAAAACAACATTAATTGTGGATTCAGCTGTTCGATCAATAATGAAGGAGATAGATCTAGTCATTGTAGGCTCAGATGCATTAACTTCGGAGGGGAACGTGATTAATAAAATCGGTACAAGCACCATTGCATTAATAGCTAGAGAGGCTAGGAAACCGTTTTATGTTGTTTCAGAACTCTTGAAATTTGATCCCGCCACAATTTGTGGAGATTATGAAAAAATCGAGGAAAGAGATCCAAGTGAAATTTGGAAAGATGCACCGAAAAATTTGCTTTTTAGAAATCCAGCATTTGATATTACTAGACGAGAGTTTATCCATGGTGTAATATGTGAAGAAGGGATTATCCCACCTCATTCAATATTTGAAGTTGTTAATCGAAAGTATAAATGGATTTTTTAAAAGCAGATTATATTTTCCAAAGGTCAACAGCAGTTTTTAACTCAGCATGAGACTCAGAATAATCAGTTAAGCTAATGTGTTTGAGTGTGCTATCGACAGCTTGGCGCATTGCAGCTGCTCCTGCCGTGGTTCCGTTTGGATGACCGTGAATACCTCCCCCAGCTTGAATTATGAAATCTTTTCCAAAGGTATCCATTAAACTAGGTATCAGACCTGGATGTAGACCTCCAGATGCAACCGGCATAACTCTTCGAAAGGTGTGGATGTCTTGTTTTAAAGCAATAATGTTGTTTAATACCTCATCTTTTGTTTCAGACATTTTTCCTACAACTGTACCAACATGGAGTTGATCAACACCAATTATTCGCGCAATTTTTGCAATTGTTTGCATAGCTATACCATGCTTTGGTTTTTTGGTAAATGCTGCGTGACCAGCTCTGTGAGCATGGATAATAAGATTAAAATTCTGATCTCTTAAAGTTTGGAGAGCGGAAAAACCGCATGTTAATATATCAACCATAATATAATTGCCACCTTGATCTTGTACAAATTGAGCTCTTTTCAACATTGTTTCAGTTTCTGCAGTTATATTTGCCATGTAGACTTTGCGTTCTCCAGTTTTTTCTTCGGCTTTATCCTTAACTTCAAGAGTTTTTATTATTCGTTCTTCAAAAGGATTGAAATTTTGACTGCTTAAATTCTCGTCATCTTTAACAACATCACAACCGCCTAACCAAGATTCATAAGCTACTTTTGCATGATCTGCAGTTTTTAACCCAAGTTTTGGTTTAATTATAGTTCCCACTAATGGTCTTTCTTGCACTCTAAGCAACTTTCGTATTCCCTTAATACCATACTTTGGACCTTTGAAACTATCTAACAGAACATTAGGTAGAGAAATATTCACCAGACGCAAATTTTCCAAAGCTTTCAGCCCAAAAACATTTCCAGCAACGCTACTTAGGATATTTGGCATATTTCCTTTTTCAAAAAGTTCCACAGGATAAGCTATTTGTATAAGATTTTGATCTATTTTAAAAACAGTGGCTGCAAGTTTTTTCATGTAAGGTTGTTCTGTTGTAAGTTTTGTCCAAGTTCCAATTGAACTTTCTGCAGCTACCCCCCCTGCAGCTTCTTTTAAGCTAATACCTTTTGGTTCAACGTAAAAAGTGCAAATAAGATCAGAATCATTTGGTGTGAATGCTAAATTTACAAAATCCAAATACTCCAAAATTCAACCCTCAACAAAAATAAAGAATACATTACTTAAAATCTTTAACTATCCTCGTATAAATCTTAGAGTGTGTGAATTTTATGAAGTTGATTGCAGAAGTTTTAAAAATTACAGCGGGAGGAAAACAAATTGCTATAATATCTGAAGAAAGCGCCAATTCATTAGGAGTTCATTCCTCAGATAGGTTAAAAATTACGCATGGGTCCAAAGAAAAAATTGCTATTACAAACATAGCAACCCACTTCCCTCGAAAGCGTATCGGATTTTATGAAGAAATCTCAAAATCACTTGGAATAAAGGGTGAAGAAACAGTGACAGTGGAGATTGCTGAAATTCCAGAGTCATTGATACATGTAAGAGCGAAACTTCGTGGTGAAAGACTCAAAGAAAAAGAAATAAAAACTATAGTTAAAGATGTTGTTGAAAGACATCTAAGTGAGGTTGAAATAGCTGCTTTTCTCACAGCACTCAACATTTACGGATTGAGTATAGGTGAAAACGAGTCATTATCAAGAGTAATGGTTGAAACTGGGAAAAAACTTGATTTTGGTGCTACACCTATACTAGATAAACACAGTATCGGTGGGATACCTGGAGATAAAACATCATTAATTGTTGTACCTATTATAGCAGCTGCAGGGTTTACAATTCCTAAAACATCTTCACGTGCAGTAACATCTCCTGCAGGTACTGCAGATCGTTTTGAAATATTATGTCCTGT
>JAUWJK010000021.1 GCA_030607735.1 Candidatus Bathyarchaeota archaeon | reverse complement strand
TACCAAAAGTGCATTGACAACATAGGTCACAAACGGGTAAATAAAATGGTTTATATTTTTTGAGGAGTTTCATGTCCCAGTCTCTAAGAGTTGCTAAACCAGGCATAGGAGTAGGTCCCATAGGTTCCTCCCAAGAGTCATTAACAAGTTTTCCCACTGATAATTCAAGATTTTTAATAAGACCAGCGTTGGTCTTCATTTCACCAATTTTTATTCGAACATTCTTTCTGGTCAATTTGAAACCTCTACAGGTTTGGATAAAAAAGCAACCAAGACAGTCTTTTTAAACTTTTCCAGATTATTTTAGTAAAACTAAGAAATAAGTAGTATGAAAAAAAATTGGAAACATCATAAATATTTTGATGTAACCAAAATATTTTTTACAGAAGTATATGCAGGGTTGTCTAATGGTAGTTCGAGCAATGATTTTCCGTTAAGAACATAATCATCTAAAACTTTATCAGAAGCAATTTTTCCTAGATATCTAAAATTTAGAGTTTTTTCAACTTGATTAGCAAGATCAGTTGGGAATCGATAGCCTCCAATGAGATAAAAATTATTATAATCAATTTCTACCTCTTTAGCAATGCGTTGAGCTCGTTTTACATGATTTAAAGATTTTTTTGAATGATCTAGAATATCAAAAATATCATCAACTTTAGAGGCTATTCTTCTGTTTAAGTGTTCCAAACCGGCGGGGGAGTCGATAAGGATGTACTTGTAATTTTTTATTAAAGATGCTAATGCACCTTTAAGAGCAGAATTGGGCATGCAATAACAACCTTCAACCCATTTAGTTCCAAGAGCCAAAAAATCAAAATTATCACTTTCGTAGAGACCTTCAGCCCAAATTTTGCTTTCTATTCTCTCAGTGGGAGGTACGCCAACAGTTGTTCCACCTTTTGTAATAAAGGTTTTAACAATTAATTCAGCTATCGTGCTTTTCCCTTCAGCTTTGAGATCGATTCCAACCATTTCTGAAAGGTTCTGATCTGGATCTGCATCAACCAATAGCAAAGGAGATTGGCCATTTTCAATAAAACATTTTGTCATAAGACCCACAAAACTTGATTTACCAGTTCCACCTCTTCCGATTGTAACAAGAGTTTTCAAATAATATCATCTCAATTTTTAATTTTTATTAAATTTTTTGTTTTTCTTGAGCAAATTTTCTGAAATGGCATCTATAGTTTTTACAGCTTTCAGTTCATTGAAACTAAGAGGAGATACGCCTTGCATGTCTTTTTCAATAATACCTTGATCAAAAGGAACAAAATCAAGGATTTCCAAATCGTTTTTTTCCGCAAAATCAATGATTGCCTTTTTTTGAAGATCGTTCATTACTCTATTTGCGATTAAATAAATCTGTTTCATTCCGGCTGTTTTAGCAAAATCTTTTATTTTTTTAGCTATTTCAAGTGCTTTCAAATTTGAGTCAGCAACTACCAAAAGAACATCAACATGACTAGCAGTTCCCCTGCCAATATGCTCAACCCCAGCTTCCATATCAAGTACAACAGCTTCATCTCTTTCAACTATCAAATAACGCAACAACTCACGAATAACAGCGTTAGGTGCACACATACAACCTGAACCCATCGACTGAACAGTTCCCATTACCATCATATTTACCCCAAAAGGAGTTAACATCGAATAATCTCGCACAATATCATCCACACTAAAAGTCAACCGATAAACACCTGAATATCCCGTATTCGTTTTAGAGTCAACTAGCTTCTTATTCTCAGAGATAGGAGTTATCTTTCGCGCTTCTTCTGCTGATAAACCCAAAGTCAATCCAAGATTAGGAGAAGAATCAGCATCAATAGCTATTGTTTTTAACCCTCTATCAGCGAACCCTTTTGCAAGACCTGCCGAAATTAGAGTTTTCCCGACGCCACCCTTACCAGAAATCGCGATCTTCATAGTTCATCTGATTTGATTTAGTCAATTGATGATTTATTTACGTTTCCTTGAGAACAAAGAAAAATAAAACGTACAAGAATCAACAAAACAGTTTCAAATATTAAATATATTTAGAGAAGAACTAAAAGAGATAAAAAATACAAGTACAAAAGATTTTTTAATACCAATCCCTTCCCCTTTTAGCCGAGATGATGTTTCAATGAAAATACTGCATGAATTTGTTCCGACTCGAAAATTTTTAAAATTAGCTGAAGAAACAAAAGATTTAGTAGATGGATGGAATGTCACAGATAGTGCTGCTGGTTTTCCAGCACCAGCCGGTACAGTGGTAAGCTGTATACTAAAATCCAAATACCCAGAAAAAATAGTGATCCCAATATTTATCCTCCATTACAAAGGTCCAGTGGAAGTGGGAGGACTGGCTTTAGCCTCAGACGTTATAGGTCTTGATGGACTAGCACTTACGATGGGTGATAAACCAGCATATGGGGAACCTATAAAAATGCTAAAATCTTCAGAAAATGCACGAGAATTCTTAAGAACCAAAGTAAAACTAAAAAACCTAAAGTTAGGCTGTCTAATTTCAGCAAGGCGATCTGCTGAAGATAATATCGAAAGAGTAAGAGGCGATTGGGACTTTGTTGCATTTATGAGACTTGAAGACAAATCATTCCCAACATTGGAAAAAGTAGCTCAAGAGTGCAAACGACTAAACAAACCAATTTATTCATACTTCTTAGTGGGAACACCCAAAAACGCAGAGATAGTAAAAATGATAGGGTGGCCAGTAACTACAACTATGGACAAAGTTGAAGAATATGCTGCAAAGTTAGACGGTCTTGTTGACGGCATTATTGCAACTTGTGCAGGCGATCCCAAGGGTGATCTAGAGTTATTAGAAAAACTCCAAAAATTCAGAACCTGACAGAATCTGTCATGTTTACCACCTATATTCTTTTTTCTTTAATTTTCTCTAACCTAAAAAAATAAAAGATATTAATATAGATCAATCAAGAAGTTTCACTATTTTTGTTGTATCGTAATCTATTTTTTCTTTTTTAAATCCTTTTTTTTCAGCCAATCTAAACATCTTATAATTATTGGAAAGGACATCACTGTAAACATATTTCACACCCATATCACGTGCAATATCAATAATTCGATCAACAAGCTTGGATCCTAATCCTTTCCCTTGCCATGAATCATTCACTAACACAGCGAATTCGCCATTATTACCACCTACACTAATAATTAATCGAGCCACACCAATAATCATCTTCGTATCTTTTTGGAACTCCGCAATAATAGCAATTTCACGATCATTATCTAAATTGCAAAACCTCACCAGTTTTTCATGTGATAACTCCTTAATTATATCAAAAAATCTAAACCGTTTAGTTTCAGCTGAAAGAGAAGAAAAAAGAACATTAAAAAGAGATTCATCTTCAGGTTTAATTGGTCGAAGTAAAACTTTTTCCCCATCCTTAGTTTTCCATTCAGAAATATATCTTCGCGGATAAGGAGCAATTACGAGATGATTACAAAAATTAGTTCCTCTATCTTTATACTCAAGATCTACAACTATATGAGCATCAACTGCGACAGCACTCTTTTGGTCTACAATAATAGGATTTATATCAAGTTCTTTAATTTCAGGAAAATCTATAACAAGTTGTGAAAATTTTACTAAGATTTTTTCCATGAGTTTAACATTTAAAGGAAATTCACTTTCAGCGGCATGTTTGTAAATGAGAGTATGCTCCATGAGTCTTTTAGCAAGGATTTGGTTTAAAGGGGGAAATCCTATTGCAATATCTTTGAATAACTCAGTATTTGTTCCACCTGTACCAAAAAGAATAACTGACCCGAATTGAGAATCTTTTTTGCATCCAATAATCAACTCATATCCATTTTTTTGAACCATAGGCTGAATAGCGATTCCTTGGAATTCTGCACCGGGTTTGAGTCTATTAAAATTAATCAATAGTTTATCATATGAAACTTGAACATCCTGTGGTGAACAAACATTTAGAATAACACCCTCATTCTTTGTTTTGTGAATAATTTGGGGAGAGATTAGTTTCATAACAACTGGATAACCAAAATTGTTGGATTTTATTTTCGCTTCTTCGGGAGAAAGTACGATCTCTGTTTTCACAGTTGGAATATTATACATTTCAAGAAATTGCAAAGAATCCAATAAACTCAGAGTTTGTTTTCCCGCACATATTGAGCGTTTGAGAATCTCTTTTAAAGACTTTGAATCAGCTTTTTCTATAGGTAATTCTTCAGGGGTTTGATACAAAAGCTCCAAATTTTGAGTATAGCTAAACATATACATAAAAGTGGAAACGGCTTGTTCAGGAGTTGTAAAAACAGGAATACCATTACGTTGAAGAATTTTGCTTGCTTTTCGGCTTTGATTATCTTCACTCATAAAAGAAGCTAAAACTGGTTTATTTGTCTGTTTTGCCGCTTCTACAATGATATTCGCAACATCTAATGGATCAGCAGCGGGTTGGGGTGCATAAATTAATAAAAAACCATTACTATTTTTGTCTTTTAAGCATATATCTATAGCAACTCTAAAACGTTCAGGGGTAGCTTCTTCAAAAATATCTACTGGATTTGTTGTATTACAATAAGGAGGCAAGACATTTTTCAAATTATGTATTGTTGAATCACTCAAAACAGAAATTTTTCCACCCCTGTCCGCTAAATGATCTGTAGCCATTATAGCGGGGCCACCAGCATTAGTGATAATTGTCAGATTTGGTCCAGCGGGATTGGATTGCATTGCTAAAGCCTCTGCACAATTAAATAGATCCATAATGGCCCCAACGCGAACTACTCCTGCACGGCGGAAAGCAGAATCATAAACAGCGTCTTCTCCTCCTAGATTACCGCTATGTGAAAGTGTAGACGCCCTACTTTCTTTGGAGCGCCCAGCTTTAACCACAACAATAGGTTTAGTTCTAGCAAATGCTCTTGCAGCGCTCATAAATTTTCTAGCATGTTTTATAGACTCTACATAGAGAACTATGCTTCTAGTTTTTGCGTCAGCTCCAAAGTAATCAATTAAGTCGCCAAAATCCACATCAAGCATTGATCCTGTTGAAACTACAGCACTAAATCCAACTTCGGATTCTTTAGCCCAATCCAAAGCTGAAGAGCATAAAGCAGCACTCTGAGATAGAAAAGCAATATTCCCAGGTAACGCCAAAGTACCTGCAAAAGTAACATAGAGATTAATTCCTGGTCTTAGAACACCAAAACTATTAGGACCGATAATACGCATATCGAATTTTTTTTGGTGCTTAATTATTTGCTGTTCATACTCAATTCCTTCAGTCCCAACCTCTCTAAAACCAGCAGAAGTAATAATCAAACCTGAAACGCCAGCTTGCCCACATTCTTCAACTATCTGGGGTATTGTGTGGGCTGGAGTAGCAATAATAGCCAAATCAATTTTCCTCGGAATTTTACTAATACTTGGATAAGCTGGAATTCCCTGTACAGTTTGCCTAAATGTGTTTACAGGATAAACACCTCCTTTATAGCCCACACCAATTAAATTTCGAAGAATTTTGGCACCAATTGATCCTTTCCTCTCTGAAGCGCCTATCACTGCAATTCTTTTAGGATTAAAAATATGGTTTAGTTTTTCTATCCCCAAGATTGGTCGTTCCCTAATTCAAAGAAGTGTTCTTTTGAATATTTCTATAATCAAGTATTAGTTTTTAAAACCTTCCCGAATTTACTAATTATTTTGTTATAAAGAAATAAGCTGCTGTATTAGTAATATCAATTATTTCCGGAAGGGATACAAAAAATAATTAATAATCTAATTCACAAGATAAACTTAAGTGATATTAGAGGCAAAAAAATGCGCTATACAATGAGAGAGGGGTACAAAATATTAGAAACTATCAAAATTATTGCAGTTGAAGGTTTACCATTAATAAAAAAGGGAGATAATATAGCAAATTTTATAGTACAAGCATTAAAAAAAGGAGAAAAGAACTTACAAGAAAAAGATATAATTGTTATTACTCATGTTGCAGTTTCAAAAGCTGAGGGAACCGTTGTGAATCTCGATGAAGTTTTACCATCAGAGAGAGCAAAAGAAATTGCGAAAAAAACTGAGAAAGACCCAGCTTTAGTTGAAGTTATTTTAAGAGAATCTAAGGAGATTGTTCGAATGCGACGTAATAGCATCATAACTGAACATAATAATGGTATGGTTTGCGCAAATGCAGGGGTAGATAGATCAAATATTAAAGGAGAAAGAAACGTAGTATTGCTTCCTAAAAACGCTAATGCTTCAGCAAGAAAAATTAAACAAGAAGTAATGGCTCTAACAGGCTGCAATGTAGCTATAATAATCTCTGATACACATGGACGGCCTTTGAGAAGAGGAGAAATTAATGTTGCAATAGGTGTAGCTGGAATAAAACCTATTAGAGATAGGAGAGGAGAAAAAGACTTGTTTGGCTATGTTTTGAAAATGAAAAGGACCGCAATTGCAGATGAATTAGCATCAGCTGCAGAGTTGGTAATAGGTCAAGCAAATGAAGGAATACCAGCTGCTATAATAAGAGGATATAATTATCAAATGTCAATAAAAGTTTCTGCTAATGAATTGGCAAGACCAAAAGAAAAAGATATGTTTAGGCAATAATGGAGTAAGTGGGAAAAAGAAGGGACCCATTGTAGGTATTTGAAGGAAAAGAGAATGTCAAAAGTTAAATCACCAGTAGATTTTTTTGAAAAGATATTACCACAACGATTCAACCCCGAAAAAGCTGTTGGTGTTGATGTTATTGTTAACATAGATATTATAGGAGATAACGGAGGAAAATGGATAGTATTGATTAAAAAGCAAATACTAACAGTTGAAAAAGGAATTCATAATTGTCCAACACTTTCCTTGACAATGAAAGAGAAAGATTATTTGAATATAATAAATGGCAAATTAAGTGGAGAAAAAGCATTTTTTTCAGGGAAATTAAAATTAAAAGGAAACATTAGTCAAGCGTTAAGGTTAAAAGATGCAGGTCTATTTTAAAAATAATTAGATTATTAAAAAATAATTAAAAATACAAATTAATGTTAAATAAATTCAGCAACTATAACAAATAATGAATAAATGCTTTTAAGGAAACATGGAAATGTTAGAAGAAATTGTTAAAGATTATAAATTAAACGAAGGACTTTCAGTAAAAGATCTAATAACTCAGATGGGAGATGCCTGGGGTTTTACTGCAGGTAAACTTTCAAGCAGTATTAACATTTTGGAACGAATGATAAAAGATCAAAATTGTACAAAATTCCTTTCATTCACAGCTAATTTAGTTGCAACAGGAACTCGCGGTGTTTTTAAAGAATTAGTAAAACGAAAAATGGTTGATCTAGTAATTACCACATGTGGCACTTTAGACCATGATATAGCAAGATGCTGGAAAAATTATTACAAAGGATCATTTGTAATGGATGACAGTATTCTTCACAAAAAGGGAATAAACCGATTAGGAAACGTTCTAGTTCCTAATGAGAGTTATGGAGCAATCATAGAGAATAAAATTCAAAATCTACTTGCAAATCTATGGAAAAAAGGAATAAGAGAGCTCTCAACAACGCAATATTGCAAGGAAATAGGTACACGTATTTGTAATGAAAGCTCAATTCTATATTGGGCTGCAAAAAATAAAATACCTGTTTTTGTACCTGGAATTACTGATGGGGCTGTTGGTTATCAGACATGGCTTTTTAGCCAAGATCATAATTTCAAAATTGATTTGTTGAAAGATTCAGGAGAAATAAATGACATTGTGTTTACCGCTAAGAAGACTGGAGCCTTAATTGTGGGCGGAGGTATTTCTAAACATCATACAATATGGTGGAATCAATTTAAAGAAGGATTAGATTATGCCGTTTACCTAAGCACAGCAGGAGAATGGGATGGTAGTTTATCAGGAGCAAGACCAATGGAAGCTGTATCATGGGGTAAAATAAATGAAAAAGCAAAACAAATAATGGTAGAAGGAGATGCAACTATATTATTGCCTCTAATGATTAGTTCGTTATTAGATCGATTAAAAACTAAATAATCGAGCTGAATAACCAAGACAGATCTGGTGGTTGATTTCTCGATTTAACGCGTTCATTGAGTGCGTGAGTTATTAAAGGTAAAGCAATAGTTGCATCACAATAACAAACAGCTCTTTTCCCTAAATTGTCAATTTTACCCCAGCTAACAGCTTCTTCTAAAGTACATCCCGATAATCCACCCCATTGAGGGGAATCAGTAGTTATTTGAATAGCATATTTATGTGGATAATAATACTCTTGCAAACTTTTCCGCAAATGACCTGCTCTCCCAGGTACACCTTTATCCTCAGTTCTAGGTGAAACAGAAATAGCAATTAATTGGGTAAGGTCTTTTGGTACACCTCCACCAACATAAATAACACCTACATCCTTAGTTTTTTCACCTATACTTACAAACTGATCAAATTCTTTAACAGAATCTATTACCACACTGTGACCTTGATTTTTTGCCATCAAAAAAGCTTCTCCATAAGCACTATCGATCATCGCTGGACTAAAAACTGGGACATTATTTTGTGCAGCAACAGCAACAATACTATTAACAGATTTTTTAGTCAAAAACTTTCCTAAAAGATAGAAAAATTCAACCGAAGAATATGGAAAATCAGTCTTCAACGTTAAAATGAAATCTGTGACAAGTTCTTCCATTTTTCGATAATCAATTTCTTTACCATAAACGTCATAATACCTGTTTAAATCCTCTTTTAGAAGTTCTTGATCATTAACTATGTGACTACCTTGCCAATAACTAAATCCCATGGCATCAATAATATCCTCTGAAACGTTAGCACCCGTAGAAACTATAACATCAATAAATCGTTTTTCAATCAACCAATTAACCAGTTTCCATTGTCCAGCGGTACTCATCGAACCAGAGAGACCTAAAACAATAGTCAAATCCTTGTCTTTAACCATGCTTTCCCAAACATCAACGGCCTCTCCTAATTTTCTACCTTGATAAGCAGTATTTGCCATCTCAGCCAAGAGTTCTGATAATCGCTTATCTCCAACTTCAATAGCTTTTACTTTTTTATTGAGAAATGATTTCTTCATTAATTAGCACCCACGTTTAGATAGAATATCAGATATTTGAAATTTATTATTAGAGCTCCAAAAAACATTAAACCTAAATAATAAAAAATATGTAGCCATCAATAATAAAAAAATGATGTTAACATTAAGAAACAAGATATTACACTAATTCAAATGGAATGGAGATTGTTTTCACATTCTATCGGGAGCAAACACCCCAATTAAAGCAAGAGCGTTGGAAATAACTATTTTTATTGCTTCTGTTAAAAGAACTCTAGCATCTCTAAGTTCAGTTGTTTCTGCTTTAATAACAGGAAATGCGTTATAAAAAGAGTTAAATTTATCCGCTAAAGTATTTACATAATCAGCAATAATATTTGGTTTCAAATATTCAGCGGCTTCCAAAAAAATATCCGGAAAGCTTGATAAAGAAAGAATTAATTCATGTTCAAGTTTCTTTTCTAGCAAACTAAGATTTTGGTTATCTGGTTGGCATTCTATTTTACGTAATATACTGCAAGCTCTTGCATGAGTGTATTGTACATAGGGAGCACTATTAGTTTCAAAATTTAATACTCTATCCCAGGTAAAAACTACAGGTTTTGAAGGATCAACATCGATAAGCGCATAACGTACTGCCCCAATTCCAACAAAATTTGAAATTTTTTGTTTTTCTTTTTCTGAAAGATTTGGTGACCGTTTTGAAACTTCTTTATAAGCTCGTTCAATCGCTTCGTCCAACACCTCATCAAAAGTTATATAATGGCCTCTACGACTTGACATTTTGTAGCCCGGTAGAGAAACTAAATTATAAGCAAAATGTACAAAATTATCCGCATAGTCTTGATCCCCCAAAGCATAAAGAGCTAACTTTAATTGTAATTGAGCTAAAGATTGTTCCATACCAATTACATTAATAACTTTTTCAGCTTGAGAGAATTTCCATTGAGTATAAGCAATATCTCTAGTAGTATAGAGAGTCGTACCATCCGAACGTATAAGAGTTAAAGATGGGATCTCATAATCTTCTCTCAAACCCAATTTAGGTTTGAGAGCTAATGAAACCGCTACTTTCTCCGAGTTAAATTTTAAAACATCGCCATCAGAATAGACAAATGGAGAAGAACGAAGTTTTTGAAGAACATTAATAACTTTTTTGCTCCAAACTAAATCACTTTCCCAATCCCAAGAGTCATAAAAAATATTTATTCTTTTTTGAGTTTCTTTAAACCCTTTCAAACAAAGTTCACTAACAGATCTTACGAGGTTTTTCGCATCTGGAGAACCATTTTCATAATCTAGATTAAGTTTAATTATATCCTCATCAGGATTTATTTCACTTCCAATTTTCTCAAATAGAGCAGAATAAAGAGATGGATATTTCTGTTTTAGTTCCTCGCGAATAGACAACCATTCATCAAGCACAGTATTTGCCTTTAATAGTTCTTCAGAAGATGAGCAAAGTTCTAATTTGCTTACTTTTTTTCTCAGACGAATAATTTCAACTAAACAACAAGTAATTGTATATATTTTTCCAACATAATGATCCGATTTTTCATTGGGTTGTGGTCTTCCCAATTTATCATACCCATAAGCAACTACTGAAGATTGACGACCCACATCATCTATATAATAATGCCTAAAAACAGAGTGGCCTCTTTGATCTAAAATTCGGGCTAGAGCATCACCTAATATTGGATTTCTTGCTTGACCAACATGAATTGGATGAAGGGGATTAACACTAGTATGTTCAATTATTATTTTTTCAGGGAGTCTAGTTTTCACAAAACCATATTCTTTGTTTAATTGTTTGATAGATAAAAGTGTTAAAGTAGAAAATTTTGAAAAATTTAAATGAAAATTTATGTAACCTCCTGCAGAAACAACTTTCTCGATTAAATCAAAATACGACGAATCGATCTCGGCCACCAAAGAGTCAGCGACATCTAGAGGTTTTTTATGTAATGTTTTACCTAGGCCAAAACAGATTGATGAAGCAAGTTGTCCAAAATCTATATTTGGAGGTTTTTTTAATTGCAAATTATTAAGTTTCATTTGAGGAAGAAAATTTTTCATGGCCTTAATCAGTATACTTTCGGATTCATTTCGGAATATTGCAAATGGATTTTCTGAAATCATTTGTTAATATCATATCCAAATAAAGTAAGTTTTTTTTATGAGGTATATTTTAATTTAGAAAGCGTCGCTTATGTGTTTATGGATGTACGCCATTATGAAAACACCAATAGTTTTTTCTGAAAAGTGTTTGAATTATGGCATTTGGCATATTGAAGGACCACAAAGAGTAAAAAAAGCTTATGATTTTTTAAATGAGAAAAAATATTCTTTTTCAGAACCATCACCGGCTTCTGATGATGATTTACTTCGTGCTCATAAAATTGAATACATTTGGAATCTTAAAAAAAGTCTAGTTGATGATTCAGATACACCAGCATATGATAATATTTTTGAGTATGCACGTTTGTCAGCAGGAGGAGCAATTTTAGCAGCGAAAATAGAGGGATTTTCATTAATGCGACCCCCAGGACATCATGCTGGATTAAACGGATCAGCACTGGGTGTTAATTCTAGAGGTTTTTGCTATCTAAACAATATAGCAATCGCTGTAAAAGCAGTTAAAAAATCTGCATTAATATTAGATATTGATGGACATCACGGAAATGGTACCCAAGAAATTTTCCAAGGTGATCCGAAAGTACAGTATGTTTCACTTCATAGATTTCCACATTTTCCAGGAACTGGAGAAAAATCTGTCGATAACTGCTTGAATTTTCCTCTTAAAGCTGATTGTGGAGAAAAAAAATACTTAAACACTTTTGATCATGCATTAGAAATGATTGATAGAAATAAATTTGAAATTGTAGCGGTGTCCGTAGGTTTTGATACACATAAAGGAGATTTAGCATCTCTTGGCTTATCTGAAAATAGTTTCAAGCTAATAGGTAGAAAAATCGGCACCCTAAATAGACCAACCTTCTTCCTGTTAGAAGGAGGGTATATTGGTGGGAAAAATGGAAGAGACATCGATCAATTTTTAAAAGGTTACGAAGAGGAAAAAAAGTAATTTCTTGAATTCATAAAATCAGTAATTAACATTCATTTCTTAGTTTGTTTTTTTTCTTTACTACATGCTTTCTTATTTAACGCTTCAAGTTTTTCAGTAACTCTCATTGATCTCTTTTCAGCTTCAGTCAATAAGGGTTTCCAATTTTTTGTTTTTACAGTAATAGACAAATGTTCAGTAGCTTCTGGCAGTTTCTCCAAAGCTTTATTAAATCTTTTTTCAGCTTCCTCATCAGTTGACACTAAATCCAATGCCTCTTCAGGACAAAACTCTACACAATTAGGCTCGCCTTCACAAAGATCACAAGCAATAGCTTTTCCTGTATCACTATGAAGCATAATTCCTCCATGAGGACATGCTTGAACACACCAATCACATCCCATGCATTTTTTATCATTTACAAGTAAAACACCGTTTTCTTCAGATTGACTTAAAGCATCTTCTGGACAAGCTGTTACACATTTTGCATCTTCGCAAAACCTGCAGGCAAGTGCGAAATTGAATACTGGTGACATTCGAACAACCCGTATCCTTGAACGGATGGGATTCCAAGCCTTTTCACCTTTTTCCAATGTGCAAGCATATTCACAAATCCCGCACCCTGTACATTTAAGAGGATCAACTGAAACGAACTTTCTTGATTTGAATTTGGGTAGTGACATTCGTTTATCAATTCCTGTTTGAAGTATCTAAATATTTCTTTAATATAATACATGCAGTTAACAATTATATATTAACAATTTTTTTTATCATACTAAAAAAAAGAAATAATAAATAATTTGGTGCGGAGGGTAGGACCTACGCCCTAATTTACCAGTAAAATATTTTTTGCAATATTGAACGAGGTACCCCTGGACGAAATGGGTACATTATTCCTATCCAAAGTAGTTTTTTCCCTTTTTTTTAAATATAATATGCTTTCTTGTTTGGTTGTTTTTTTAATGTTAAAGGGGCAATCAAATTTTTTCATTGAGAAATCAGTAAGGGTCAAGTTGATTTTTTATTTATGTGAATATAGTTAACTTCATATTGTAGTATAACATTGTTATTGAAAAAATGAAGAAAAATAAGGCTTTAGTCCTCCTTTCGGGTGGACTTGACAGTATTCTTGCTACTAAAATAATACTTAAACAAGGAATTGAAGTTGAGGCAATAAATTTTACCAGTCCTTTTTGCTTATGCGGAAAAGGAGGATGTGGAGCTCACAAGTTTGCTGATGAACTAAATATCCCTCTCAAAACAATCCGAGTTAGCAACAAATATTTAAAACTGCTAAGAAATCCAAAACACGGATATGGAAAAAACATGAATCCCTGTCTCGATTGCAGAATATTTATGTTTAAACAAGCTAAGGAATATGCTAAAGAAATTGGGGCATCTTTTGTTTTTACTGGTGAGGTTCTAGGGGAAAGACCTATGTCTCAACACAAAAAAGCAATGTATTTAATTGAACAAGAATCTGGTCTGAACAATAGAATACTAAGACCTTTATCTGCAAAACTTTTACCAGAAACACCAATGGAAAAAGAAGGATTAGTTGACAGATCAAAATTATTAGCTATTACAGGTAGATCTAGAAAACCTCAAATCAAGCTAGCCAAAGATTTGGAAATATTTAATTATCCTTGTCCTTCAGGTGGTTGTCTTCTTACCTACAAAGAGTTTGCTGCAAAAGTTAGAGATTTATTCAAGTACAAAAAAAGGGTCGAAGAGTCAGATATTGAATTATTAAAAATTGGTAGGCATTTTAGAGCTGGCTCCAATAAAATTATTGTTGGGAGAAATCATCAGGAAAATGAAAGATTATTGAAGGCAAAGAAAAAATATGATTATTTTTTTGAGGTTCCTGATTGTGGTGGGCCCATTACTGTTCTTCAAGGAAAAAAGACAAAAAAAAGTATTGAGGTTGCTGCTGGGTTGACCGCATTTTATTCAGATAATAGTAGTCCTTGGATCTTAGTTAATTATGGGCGGGAAAAATTGGATAAGTCAATAAGGATTATGAATATGAGCTTTTCTGAGATTAAAGGATTAAGAGTTTAACCTAAATATTGAGCATTGGTTAATGGTGTCGTGATGGTTTTTTTGTTGCGAAGAAAATAATCCAAAATGCGGAGGGTGGGATTCGAACCCACGAACCCCTACAGGATAGGCGCCTCAGGCCTACGCCTTTGACCTGGCTTGGCAACCCCCGCAACTCACCTAACTTAGTCCGCAAACATATAGGTAGCAACTATTAGAAAGAGTATCATATTAAAAGTCTTTACTTTGGCTAAGCTCTATGAACTGAATTTAAAATCATCAATAAAAGAAAAATAAAAAACTTGAAAGAGAATAAATCTATTAGGTGAATGCAGATCAGTATTTTATCAATAAAGAATAGTTAAATTTCCCAAGCAAAGATAGGAAAAAAAACAGCTCTCTTATATCCAACTTTTTTATAGATAATTTATTATAGGGAAAAAAAAATGAGCATAAACTCCAATAAAAAAATTCCAGAAAAATGCAAAGAGTGTCAAGCAAATCGTGATAAAATACAATGTTGGAATAGAGAAAAAATGCTCGAAACATTGTTAAATAACAGTGAATCTGTTAAAGAAAATTGGAGTTATAAAGAATTACCTATTGTTGCCGAGGAAATATTAAAAAATTATGAAAAAATAGGTGGCATGGATCATCTGGAAGGTAGAGATTTGCCTACAAAGAAAATAGTTATTGAGGTATTAGATGATCTTTTCACAATTTTATTTCCAGGATATCTAGGGAAAGAAGAAATAACAAGAGCAAATATAAAAAAAGTGCTAAATGAAACTTTATTGTCAGTGTATAATCGATTAACCGATGAAATAGAAAAAAGTTTGAAATATATTTGTCGAAAAATTGTTGAGTGTCCTAAAAATATCTGTCGAAAAAGAGCTAAAGTTGTAACAAAAGAGCTTATAGAAAAAATTCCTGAAATACGACTACTTATTAGCGGTGATATTGAAGCAGCTTTTAAAGGTGATCCAGCAGCTGCCAGTATTGAAGAAGTAATTCTAAGCTACCCTTGTGTATTAGCTATAACAACTCACAGATTAGCTCATGAACTGTACCAACAAGGAGTCCCGCTAATTCCCAGAATTATGAGCGAGTATGTTCATTCATTGACCGGAATCGATATACACCCAGGTGCAAAAATTGGCGCGAACTTTTTCATAGATCATGGAACAGGAGTCGTCATAGGTGAAACCACTGAAATTGGCAATAATGTAAAAATTTATCAAGGAGTAACTTTGGGGGCTTTGAGTTTTCCAAAAGACGAGAAAGGCAGAGTAATCAGAGGAATTAAAAGACATCCTACAATAGGAAATAATGTGATAATTTATTCAGGAGCAACTCTTCTTGGACCAAATGCAAAAGTTGGAAATAATGTAGTTATTGGAGGAAATGTTTGGCTTACAACTCCTGTGACTGCAAGCACAAAAATTGCCATGGCACGACCAGAACTGGAAGTTAAAAAGAAGAAAGAGTAAAAAATAACTATATGAGCTTAAAATTTTCTTTAACTGTTGTTAATACCACATGGGTATTTGTTCGCTCAAGATAGGGCAAAGATAACAAATATTTCGTAAAACGACCAAGATCCTCACGGCTTTTGAATTTTGCAATAATCAAAGCATCAGTCAAACCTGTTATATCATACACACCACAGACATTGGGATTTTTAGCTATCTCATTTTCCATTTCAACAAGTTTGCCTCTTGAAACAGTCACCTCTGTGACGACAGTAAGTTGATAACCTAATTTTTCTTGATCTAAAATTGCCGAATACCCTTTTATTAAGCCATTGCCTTCCATTTTTTTAATTCTAGAAAGCACAGTACCTACAGAGACACCTATTTTTTTAGCAATTTGCCTGCTTGAGAAGCGGGCATCTTCCAACAAATTTTCTAATATTTTTTTATCGGTTTCGTTTAGTGCCATAAAGTATCGCCATTTGCACATTTTTTCAAACAAAATAACTTTTTATAGTCATCCTTTTGTTTATCGGCTAATTACATTTATATAAGTTTAGATTCCTAAAAAAATATAACTCAGTCAAAATAAAAGAAAAATACAGTCCAAAGATAAAAAGATAGTAATATTAAATTACTAGATTAAGAACCAGTACCCAGGTGCCAATAATAGAGAAAAAATACGATACAATTCTTGTTCTAGACTTTGGAGGTCAATATTGTCACCTTATAGGAAGAAGAATAAGAGAAAATGGAGTTTATTCAGAAATCGTACCTCATGATATAAAAATAGAGGAAATAAAAAGTCTAGTTAAAAAATTCAATATCAAAGGTTTAATTCTTTCAGGAGGTCCATCGAGTGTATATGATAACGATGCACCAAAAATGGATAATCGTCTCCTAACAACGGATTTACCGATTTTGGGATTATGCTACGGTCTTCAGCTTATTGCTCAAATAACTCAAGGAAAAGTTAAAGCATCTAATCGAAAAGAGTATGGAACAGCTTTTGTTTCAATTGACAAAAAAATAGGAATTTTAAAGGGATTAAATAAAAAAGAAAAGGTCTGGATGAGTCATGGAGACATAATAGATACTCCACCGCCAGATTACGAAATATTAGCTCACACAAAAAACTGTCCAGTTGCTGCTTTTAAACATAAAAAGAAACCCATTTATGGATTACAATGGCATCCAGAGGTAATTCATACTAAAAATGGAGCAAAAATGTTAAAAAACTTCATATTTGAAGTTTGCAAATCCGAACAAAATTGGAAAATGGAAGACATTATAGAAAAAATGGTAGAAGAAATAAAAGTAGCAGTTGGTGAAGAAAAAGCAATAATAGGACTGAGTGGAGGAATAGATTCCAGTGTTGCAACGGCTCTATCTGCTAGAGCAATTGAAGATAAACTTACAGCTGTTTTTGTAGACACCGGTTTTATGCGTGAAGGTGAACCTGAACAGGTGAGGGAAACTTTTCGAAAATTAAAGAGTTCATTTGTAGTTGCGGAAGCTCAAAACAGATTTATGAAAAGGTTACAAAATATTACTGATCCAGAAAAGAAGCGGAAGATAATTGGTGAGGAATTTATCAGAGTTTTCGAAGAAAAAGCAACTAAAAGTAACGCAAGCTTTCTTATTCAAGGAACCATCTATCCTGATAGAATTGAGTCGGGTTTTAGCAAAAATTCAAACAAAATTAAATCGCATCATAATGTTGCGGGTTTACCATCAAAAATGAAATTCAAAAAGATTTTAGAGCCCTTAAAAGATTTATATAAAGATGAAGTTAGAAAAGTCGCTAAAATTTTAGGTTTGCCAAAAGAGCTTGTCACAAGACAACCTTTTCCAGGACCAGGATTAGCTGTTAGAATTATTGGCAAGTTGAATAAAGAGAAAAATGACATATTGAAAAAAGCAGATAAAATAGTTAGAGTTGAAATTGAAAAAGCTAAATTGGAAAATAAATTATGGCAGTATTTTGCAGTTCTAACAGATACAAAAGCCACAGGTGTAAAAGGAGACGCTAGAGCATATGGTTATGTGGTTGCTATAAGAGCTGTAGAGAGTCGCGAAGCGATGACTGCAAGTTTTTCAAAAATCTCTTATTCGATTCTTGAGAAAATTTCCACAAGAATAACGAATGAAATACCGCAAGTCACACGAGTAGTTTATGACATTACCCACAAACCACCAGCAACTATAGAATGGGAATAAAAAAGAGCAAAATATCCCTTTAACTTAAAAATAACTTTGGACTTTAGAGGTAGAGATTAAGATGAAAGCATTGATTTTAGCAGGTGGTTTCGGTACTAGATTAAGACCAATAAGTTGCTCAAGACCAAAAACTCTTTTTCCTATAGTCAACAAACCATTATTGGAAGGAATTTTTGAAAGATTATCAGAAAATAACATAATGGAAGCCATTATGGCTGTTAATAGTTTAACTGAGTTCTACATCAAAAAACAAAAAGTTCAAAAACACGGATTAAAAGTAAAATATTCGATAGATCCACCAAAAACACCCCTTGGAACAGCAGGGCCAATAAAAAACGCTGAAAAACTTATTGGAAAAACGGATTCATTCTTAGTACTTAATGGTGATATTTTTGCTGATGTAAAATATAGAGAAATTATTGAAACTCATAAAGAAAAGAAGGCATTGGCAACCATTGCATTACACGAAGTTAAAGACCCAACGAGATATGGATGTGTTGAAATCACAGAAGATAAACGAATAAAAAAGTTTATCGAGAAACCAAAAAAAGGATCAGCGCCAACGAATCTAATTAACGCTGGAATTTATGTGTTGGATTCAAAAGTTCTACAATATATCGAAAAAGGTAAATCAGTTTCAATGGAGCGAGAGATTTTTCCAAAGCTGGTTAAAGAAAAAAAACTTTTCGGCCATTGCACGCAAGGTTTATGGATCGATATTGGCAAACCAGCAGAATATTTAGAAGCAAATAAAATTTTACTTAAAGCACAGCACAACAATAAAAAACATGATCATAAAAGTTCGAAAATAAAGAATTATGTCGCAATTGATACTGGCGTAAAAATTGGAGAAAAAACAGTAATTGGACCTTATGCAGTAATAGGAAAACAGGTAGTTATAGGAAAAAATGTACAAATTAGCGAATCGGTTATTTTGCCTGATGCTAAAATTCAAGATGGTTCAAAAATAAATGGTTCTATTATTGGTGAAAGTGTTTTTATTGGAAAAAATGTTAGAATTGGTACTGGTTGTATAATTGGAGATTGTGCAAAAATAAGAAATAATGTTTCTCTTCCTGAAGGTGCTGCTATTTGTCCTGGAAAAGAGATCAGTGAAAATATATTAAAATCGAATATAGTTTGTTAAGAAGGAGAATAAAAAAAAATGGGTCTTAAAAAACTCTTTGGAACTAATGGAATACGCGGATTAGTTAACAAAGAATTAACAACAGAAATGGTAATTAATATTGGTTCAGCAATCGGGACATTTTTTGAGGGAGGAAAACTAATAGTGGGTCATGATGCAAGAACCAGTGGACCCATGTTCTCTAATGCAATAATTGCAGGAGTTACAGCTGCTGGTTGTGATGTTTTTTTTGCAGGTTTATCACCAACTCCTGCATTACAATATGCAATTAAAAACCGTCAAATGAATGGTGGTATTATTATAACAGCCTCCCATAATCCTCCAGAATACAATGGAATTAAGGTTATCTGGAAGGATGGCATAGAAATTGCTCATTCACAAGAGACCAAAATAGAAGATATTTATTTTAATAATAGTCAACAACTCGCTAAGTGGAATAAACTAGGTTCAAAATATGATTTGTCTGGCATTAATTCCGAATATATTGAAGCAATAAAAAGACATGTCAATTTGGTAAAAATTGTTGATAAAAAATTTCATGTTGTCGTGGATGCTGGCAATAGTGTAGGTGGATTAACAGCACCTTATCTGCTCCAACAGCTTGGATGTAAAGTCACTACAATAAACGCCAACATCGATGGAACTTTTCCTGGTCGTTTACCGGAACCTAGGCCTGAAACTCTTAAAGAGTTATCAGCAACAGTGAAAGCAATAAACGCAGATTTAGGTGTTGCTTTTGATGGTGATGCTGATAGATCAATATTTGTTGATGAAAAAGGTGATATTCATTGGGGAGATAAAACATTCTCAGTGATAATAAAACATTTTCTAATAAAAAATCCCCATGAAAAAATAGTAACTCCTGTTAGTTCCTCAACATTAGTTAAAGATTCAGTTGAAAGGTATAAGGGTGAATTAATCTGGACAAAAGTTGGAAGCATTACAGTTTCGCAAAAAATGAAAAAAGAAGATGCCAAACTGGGTGGAGAAGAAAACGGAGGAGTTTTTTATGGGCCTCACCAAGCAGTTCGTGATGGAGCCATGACGACAGCACTACTTTTGGAGATAATGGCTAAAACAAATAAAAAATTATCTTCTTTAATCGAGGAACAACCTCAATACTATATTGAAAAAGGAAAAGTTAGATGTATAGAAGAAAAGAAGAAAGACCTTATGAAGAAATTGTTCCAGTTAGTAAAAAAAGAAAAAACAACAACCATTGATGGAATAAAAATCTGGTTTGATGATAAAAGTGCAATCTTGATTAGACCAAGCGGAACTGAACCTGCAATTAGACTATATGCTGAAGCGAAAAATAAAGAAAAAGCACAGAAGTTGATCCAAGAATTTGAG
>JAUWJK010000027.1 GCA_030607735.1 Candidatus Bathyarchaeota archaeon | reverse complement strand
TTTTCCAATTTTTATTAGTTACAAACTATGCTAAAATCATATATTATCTCATTGTTATTTAAAATATATTTATGACTTCTGACTACCTTACATGGGATAAAATCTATTAGGGATATCCTCTGAAATTTTTAGGTTGGGAGCTAGGTAGAGTACGACCTATTTTGATAGAATTTGTCAAGAAAGGATTAATTAAAAAAGGAAAAATATTAGATATTTGTTGTGGGGCTGGAACAAATAGCATATATTTAGTTAAAAACAGTTTTTCAGTGTATGCCACAGATATTTCGCCAAAAGCTATTCAATATGCAAAAAAAAACAGTGAGACAAGAAAAAGTAAAAATAAATCTTTTATTGCAGAGTTTTATCAATTTATCTTTCAATAATTAGATATTTGATTTTATTTTTGATATGGGGTGTTTCCATCATGTACAAATCCCATATAGAGCTGCATTTATTAAGGGAATTAGGCGGGTTCTAAAAAAAATGGGATTTATATGTTAACTTGTTTTAGCCATAAAAATGGGCCTTCATGGAACCATTTCACAAAAATCCAGTTGAAACAGATGTTTTCAGACTATTTTAAATTCAATAAAATCAGACACTGCTCTTCAATCGAAGGAGACGGAATTGAACGATTTTTTTATACTATTTTAATGGAAAAATAGCTTCTATATTACGCTAGCAGAATAACATATCTGATTTAATACACATTTTGTACACTTAGGTTTTCTAGCTTTACAGACCTCTCTTCCGTGGAAAATTAATAAATCTGATATTTTCATCCATTTATTTCTAGGAACACTATTCATTAAATCAGACTCTATTTTATTTGGGTCCTTATTTTTAGTAAGTCCTATTCTAAGGGAAAGGCGTTTTACATGAGTATCTACAGCAACACCAGCAATAATGCCATATGCATTAAATAAAACAATATTTGCCGTTTTTCTGGCTACTCCCGGAAGTTCAATTAATTCTTCCATAGTATGGGGTACTTTTGATTCGTATTTTTCATTTATTATCTGTGCACTTTTTTTTATGTATTTGGCTTTATTCCTGTAAAAACCTGTTGATCTGATATCCTCTTCTAATTCTTTTAATTCAGCTTTTGCGTAATCATCAATGATCAAATATTTTTTAAAAAGAAGGTTAGTAACTATGTTTACTCTCTTATCAGTACATTGTGCAGAAAGTATTGTACCAATTAACAATTCTAATGGCTTTGAGTATCTTAATGCAGTTTTTGCCTGTACATATTCTTTTTCGAGAAGGTTAATAACTTTTAGTGCTCTCTTTTTTGGTTCAAGATATATTATTGGTCTCTTCAAGATTCCCAATCCTCTTATTATTTTTCTCTTTTCCTCCAAAAAGCTTTACTATTCAAATTATAGAATTACTTTTAGGTGAATCAAATGGGACTTAAACTCAAGGTAGATTCTACTGAAATTCCCCTTAATGAATTTGTGGAAAAAATATTAAATGGAATGATTATCGGATCAGTGGCGTCTTTAAAAGGCATAAAAAAAGATTGGAAAAACATCGAGATACAAATTTCAAATTAGCAACTCAATTTTATGATGAGTAAATAATTTGAGTTTTTATTTCGCTAAACATTTCTTTTTTAGCCCTGCATATAGGACAAATTAAAGGAGGTTCATCTCTGCAAGCAACATAACCACATTGTTCACAATACCACAATTTCAATTTTGATGCCTTGGCTTCTTTAAGAATCTCTGGTTTTTTGGTTTGATCTCCTTTTATAGTACTATCATATGCTCTAGCTTGTTTATCCAATGGTCTCCGCTCTGGAACCGGACTAAGCTCAATAGTACCAGAGTGCATTTTTTCATCTACATATAATGCGCAATAACAAGCTCCAAATTCTATTACGTCAGAATCGCGATAATCACATGGACAAATAATATCTCTATCAAACTCAATTTTTCCAGATGCTAATCTACATGGACAAGAAGGGTAATTATACCTCTCCTCATTTTTCTTAAGACCTTCCAGAAGGCTCTTAAGAAATTTTGGATCTGGATTGAGGTAGTATCCATTTCTTTTTGCGTCAATTTCTGCCCGTTCTTTAATTTTATCAAGAGATATTTCGGTCAAAAATTGAGCACCTCCTTAATTTTGTCTTTTCTAAATCCAGTGATTAAAATTTTATTATCTATTATTGTTGCTGGAAAGCTCACAGGACCACCTCTATCTCTAATAATTTGACGAATTTCTTCTTTTTCGTTCTCCTCAGAGAGGTCAATATCAATATAATCATATTCAACCTCATTCTCTATTAAAAACTGCTTTACAAGCTTACACCAACCGCAGGTACTGAGCGCGAATAATATGACTTTATGTTCATTTCTTCTACCTGGAATTTTAGAAAACTGCATTATATCACTATTTATCTTTTTGATATACCCAGAATATAACCCTTTAGTTATTGGAAAACAGGTTATTTTATTCATAATTTTTGATCTATGAAATAATTAAATCTTCTAAACTAGTTTATTTTATCCTGATGTATTCCATAGATTTTTACTTGAAATGATTAAATTTACCACTTTTGGAAATGTTTTTTTTTACTCTTATCAAAAATTGAATTTTTGCGGAACATATAATCAGAAGTTTTATTTCTAGTAATATGTGCAATTAAGATGAATAAAACTAAAAAGAATTTAGAAAACGCCTTTGCTGGAGAATCACAGGCTAATAGGCGCTATCTAGCTTTTGCTAAAAAAGCAGAAGAAGAAGGTTATTCTCAAGCCGCTAAACTTTTTAAAGCAGCGGCTGAAGCTGAAACGGTGCATGCCTTAAATCATTTGCAAATAACTGGAAATGTTAATTCTACTGCTGAAAATTTAAAGACTGCAATATCTGGTGAAACATTTGAATTCACTAGCATGTATCCGGAATACATAGCTACTGCAAATGAAGAAGAAAATAAACAAGCTTTTTGGAGCTTTGATGTGGCTAATAAAGTAGAAAAAATTCATGCTGGGCTTTTCAAAAAAGCGATTTCAAATCTTGAGAAAGGGCAAAAATTAGAGAAATTGGATTATTATGTTTGTAGTGTTTGTGGAAATACGGTTGAAGGTTTACCACCTGGCAAATGTCCTATTTGTAATGCTCCAAAAGAAAAATTTTTAAAACCAATATAATTTCTACACTAATTTTTTCTTTTTTTTAAATTTTTAACTCCACATTGAAAAACTTAATTTTTACGCCATCCTTTTATAATCTATTATTTATTTCTATTCAAAACACGGTGAATAAGATGAATACGTGGGAATGTAGTGTCTGTGGATATGTATACGATCCAGAAATTGGTGATCTCGACCATAATGTTCAACCAGGAACATCTTTTGAAAAGTTACCTGAAGATTGGGTATGCCCTATTTGTGGAGCTCCTAAGAACCAATTTGTAAAACAATGATAGTATTTTCCATTTTCTATATCATTTAGTCCTGTTTTACTGGAGAAATAAAAAAAATTGTTGATATGCTCATTTGAGTGAGCATACCTCTCATTTTCAGTTCCTTATCGACTAAATGTTTGTTATTAAACGCTTACGATTTGATTTTTATCGCAATTTGTTTCCCAAACTCAAACGATTTCTTTAAATCCTCTTGGTCAGGAACAAACTTAATTTCTAAACCTGAATTAAATATCTCAAAACCAGCATTTTTTGCCATTTCAGTCATAGATTTTACTGCCCCTCTACTCCACCCATAAGATCCAAAGAAACTCCATAACTTACCTTTAGGTTTTAATCCTGTGATATATGTTAGAAAAGAGCTTAAACTAGGAAACATTTGATTATTTAGTGTTGGTGAACCTACAATTACAGCTTTGGCTTCTAGTATTTCAGTTACAACTTCTGATTTGACAGCAGCTCGCAATTTTAATAACTTAACATCAACTCCTTGACTAGCTAATCCTTCGGTTATTGCTCTAGCCATTTTATCCGTGCTACCCCACATAGTATCAAATACCACCACAGCTTTTTGTTCGGATTTTCCTGAACTCCAATCTAAATAAGCTTGAATTATTTTTGAGGGTTTTAATCGCCAAATTACTCCATGACTTGGCGCAATTATTTTTGGGGATATCCCCATTTTTACCACTTCTTGAATTTTACGGGAGATGAGCGAACCAAAAGGCATTAAAATATTGGCGTAATATGTTGTAGCTTCTTCCATTAGCACATGTTCATCAACTTGATCGTCAAATCTAGATACCGAAGCAAGATGTTGTCCAAAAGCATCATTTGATAACAATATTTTTTCTTCAACGATATATGTAAACATACTATCTGGCCAATGAAGCATAGGAGCTTCAATGAATCTTAATGTGTGATTCCCCAGATTTATTTCATCACCAGTTTTAACAGTTTTAACCCCAAAATCTGTACCATAATGTTCAATAATAGCGTCTTTTCCCCTTTGAGAAGTTATTATTGTTGCATTTTTTGCTAGTTTGGCTAATATTGGTAGAGAACCTGAGTGGTCCATCTCTACGTGATTAATTATTATATAATCTATTTTTTCTAAATCAGTAATTTGACTGATTTTCTTGAGGAATTCTTTTGAAAAAGTATGTTTTACCGTATCTACAAGAGCTATTTTTTTATCTGATATTAAATAGGAGTTATAAGTGCTTCCTCTTCTTGTAATGTAACCGTGAAAATCACGTATATTCCAATCAACTACTCCAACCCAATTAATCCCTTCTGCTAATTCAAAACAACTCGTTTTATCTCCCATACTTATTCCTCATGCTAATTATTCTATAGAATCCTTCAAAATCTACTTTTTAAGAATTTTCCTATATTACTTCTATTTTATGATTATTTTTTTATACAATGCTGTTCCAAAATAAATCCCATATAACTCAATGCTTTACTAAAAAAAATTATGTGTCATATTAGATTTTATTAAATAGTACAAATCTTAGGAATACTTTCTATTTGCACACCGAATATTTTTTACAATGTTCTTTTATAATTATATATCAATTGATTTATTAGTGGAGTTAGAAGACAACGAGTTCTATACCTGATGACAAGAAAAATTTTCTTGCTAATGATCTTAATAAAAGAGTTAAGAATTCCGTAAAGATAATTATGTTTACTCAAGAACATGAGTGCAAATTCTGTTCTGATACGAAAAAACTGGTCAAAGAAGTTGGAGATTTAAATGATAAACTCTCTGTTCAAATTTATGATTTCATGAAAAATAATGACATTGCTGAAAAATATAACGTTAACAAAATTCCTTCGATAGTAATTGAAGGTGCAAAAGATTATGGTGTAAGAATCTATGGAATACCTTATGGTTATGAACTTTCAACCCTTATTGAAGCTATTGTAAATGTTTCAAATGGTATAACTGATCTTTCCGATAAAACAAAATCAATTCTTACTGAAGTGAAAAACTCTGTACACATTCAAGTTTTTGTGAGTTTAACTTGTCCTCACTGTCCCATTGCTGCAGCAGTTGCGCATAAATTGGCTATCGAAAGTGATTTAGTGAGAGCTGATGTGATTGATATCAATGAATTTCCTGAATTAGCACAAAAATACAATGTAATAAGTGTTCCAAAAATAATTATAAACGAAAAAATTGAATTTGTTGGAGCATTCAGTGAGGATTTATTTGCAGAAAATGTTCTTCTTGGAGCTTTATAAATAAAAAAATTTTTATTTAACGAACCGTGATAAACCCAGAAAATGTTGATTTAAAATAGTGGAATGAGTAACTATTGGAGGTTCTACGGTAGAGATAAACCTCTAACAATGACCACAACAACAACTATTTTTTGAAGAATCATTAATGTATTTTTTAGGATTCTTTTCAAAAGCAATTTTGCATCCTGGGGCGCAGAAATAATATGTTTGTCCCTGATATGCTGTCTTATGTTTAACAGTTTTTTCATCTACATCCATTCCGCAAACGAGATCTTTTACCATTAGTTCACCTCCTTCAAAAAATTAGGTCGAATATTTTTTCTTCTAAGTAGATTTGCATTTGTAACAACAGTAATTGAACTAATTGCCATAGCAATTTCAGCTAACACTGGATGCGCTAAACCCAGTATGGCCAGTGGAATAGCAATAACGTTATAGAAAAATGCCCAAAATAAGTTTTGCTTGATCTTCCCAAATGTATCTCTTGATAGTTTTATAGCGGTAACTACATTGGATAGTTTTCCTCTAACCAAAGTTACATCAGCAGATTCTATTGCAATATCTGTTCCAGTTCCTATAGCTATTCCAACATCAGCCGCCGTCAAGGCAGGAGCATCATTGATACCATCCCCAACCATAGCAACGGTTTCGCCCTCTTTTTGTAATCTTTGAATCTCCTCGACTTTTTGATCAGGTAAAACCTCTGCTAAAATTCTGGAAATGCCCACTTTTTTAGCTATAGCCTCTGCAGTGCGGATATTATCTCCTGTAAGCATGATAGTTGAAAGACCCAAACTTTCCAGTTCTCTAATGGCCATTATCGAATCATCCTTGATAGTATCTGCCACTGCAACTGTTCCGACAATATTTGGACCTTTAGCCACTAACATAACAGTTTTTGCTTCTTTTTCAAGTTGGAGAATAACATTTTCCACATTCTCAAAATCAATATTCTCTTTATTCATCAACTTTCTATTACCCACAATAACAACATCGTCTGAGATCGATCTAATTATTGCTTTCACTCCAAGACCAGTTACAGCCTCAAAATTTGTAATTTTTGATAACTCTAGCTTCAAATCACTTGCCTTTCTAAGAATTGCCTCACCTAGAGGATGCTCTGACCCAACTTCAACACTAGCAGCCAATTGAAGTACCTCTTTATCATTAAAACCTTTAGAAGATATGATGTCTGTGACTTCAGGTTTTCCTTTAGTAATGGTTCCAGTCTTGTCAAAGACAATTGTATCAAGATCTTTGAGTGTTTGTAAGGCTGCTCCATTGCGTATTAATACTCCATTTTCAGCTCCCATTCCACTTCCAACCATCAATGCAGTGGGTGTAGCCAATCCTAGAGCACATGGACAGGCTATTACCAATATCGAAACAAAAGCGGAGATAGCCAGTGTTGCAACACCCAAATTGGGATTAACCCATGGTAAGAATTGCTGAGCCCAAATACTAACACCATTAACTAAATTAGGTGCAATCAGCCAAACCATCAAAGTAGAAATCGCAATCAAAAGAACAGTAGGTACAAAATAGCCTACCACTTTGTCAGCAAACTCTTGAATTGGAACTTTTGAACCTTGAGCTTGTTCAACTAGTTTTATGACTTGAGACAAGAAGGTATCCTGACCAATTTTCATGGCTTTTACCTTCAATAGTCCACGTTGATTTATTGTTGCACCAATAACATCATTACCAACATTCTTTATCACAGGCATTGATTCTCCTGTAGCCATGGATTCATCTATGGAGCTTTGACCCTCAATGATTACACCGTCAGTAGGAATTTTTTCTCCTGGTCTTACAATCAAGATATTACCTAATTCAATCTCTTCAACTGAGATCTCTTTTTCTATACTATCTACCAGAATATGTGCTGTTTTTGCTTCTAATTCTAGTAGTTTTCGAATAGCTTGTGAAGCTCGACCCATTGCTTTAACTTCTATGTATCTTCCAAGAAGGTGAAAGGCCATTATCATTGCGGAAACTCCGGCATAGTTCAGGATGGGACTAAAAAACATCACTGGTCCAGTTGCAAAAGCCGTTAGAGTGCCTAAGGCTATTAATACGTCCATGTTAGCTCTTCGGTGAGCGACCTGCTTTGCAGCTGAGATAAGAGTTTCTTTTCCAGCCCAAAAAAGAACGGGAATAGCTAATAGAATTTGTCCTAAATTGAAAACAAACATGTTTGGCCAGGCTATTCCAAATACCATTTCTGGAATCATCCATATCATTAAGGGTATAGTTATGGTCCAAGCAATGATCATTCTCATTTTTGCTTTTGCGAATTTTTTTTGTTCTTCTTTGATTGCTTTTTCATATTTGCCAGTAGACTCATCTGAACTTAGAGCTTGATAACCTGTAGACTCTATAACTTTTGTTAAATTTTCATACTTGATTGTTCGTGGATTATACTCGATTGTGGCTTTTTCTGATGCAAGATTCACATTTGCTTCAATGACACCAGCTGTGTTCTTTAGCGTCTTTTCTATCGTTTGTGAACATGAAGCGCAAGTCATTCCCCCAATTTTTATAATAGTTTTTTCTGTTTCTAAACTGGCATTATAGCCTATTGAATTGATGATTACAATTAGTTCTTTTTCACTGATTTTGTTTGTATCATAAGTAACGTATGCTTTTTCTGTGGCTAAGTTGACGTTAACGTTGGTAACTCCCGAAGTTTTTTTTAGAGTGTTCTCTATAGCCTGTGAACATGAAGCGCAAGTCATTCCACTTATCAAAATCGTGCTTTTCTTTATCGTCAATAAACTTCCCCAGAATATGTCTTTATTAGATATATTTTCTAAAAATATATAAATATTTCTAAGAAATATATATCTATTGAGGATAAAATCGTGAGCGACGAGTTTGACGAGTTAGTTTCAGATTTTTCTAGATTTTACATATTAACAATCCTTTATGAAGGACCCGCTCATGGTTACAAAATAATAAATTACTTCAAAAAAAGAGTTGGAAAAGAAATAAGTCCTAGTTTGGTATATCCCTTCCTCCAAAAACTAGAGAAAAAAGGGTTACTCCACCATACCAGAAAACTAGTGGGCAAAAAAGAAAAGAAAATCTTTGAACTCACAGAAGCGGGCAAAATCCTTTGTGTTGGACTTTTTAAGCGATTCGCTAAACTCGTTTTGATTGCTATTGAACCAAGTCTCTATGTTTGCGCTCACTGTGGCTGCAAAGTCTATGAAGGAGGACATCATGAAATTATAGGTGAAAAAGAAACAACTTTTTGTTGTATTCATTGTGCCCAATCGTATAGAGAGACTTTTGAAAATAGATAATTTGTGATAGTTTCAAATTTCAATCTTATTTATTAAGAGTGAGAAAATCTTTCATGAGTATTTGCAAAAAATGTGTTTCAAGCTTTTAGAGTTAACATTTCTATTTTAGTTACAGAAAAGCATCCAATGAAAATATTTTACTCTAAACGCTTAATAATATGGCAACCAAACTGAGTTTTCACTATACTAGATGTTTCCCCTCTGCTTAGAGTAAAAGCTGCCTTCTCAAACTCTTTAACCATCTTTCCTCTTGTAAATGTCCCTAAATCTCCACCTTGTTTCCCCGAAGGACATTTTGAAACTGCCTTTGCAACAGAAGAAAATTTCTCTCCTTTTTTTAGTCTCTCGAGAACTTCTTTAGCTTCCTTTTCAGATTTAACAAGAATATGAGCACAATGAACTTTGGTTAACATGAGTTTTTTAGTATTTACTTTTGCTTAATAACTTTTCTTAAAACTTCACAAGGTTTTGCAATATCTTTTAATGACTCTAAGTTAATAGGCTGTCGCATGCATGAATGGGCGTTAGCTGAAGCTGTTATTACTGCAGCTTCAAAAATTGCTGCAAAAGAAAATATAAAAGAAATTACTGAAGTAGTCATAAAAGTTGGAGAACTCCAGCAAGTTGAAGAGGAAATCCTCCTATTTGGTTTTAATCAGCTTAAAACTGACCTTTTTAAAACTACAAAATTTCATATTTTAAAAGCAAAAACTAAACTCAACTGTCGAAGCTGTGCTACTACGTGGGTTTTTACAAAAGACAATTTAGATGAGACTACTGCAGAATCTATACATTTTGTTCCTGAAGTAGCACATGCTTATATTAAATGTCCAAAATGTGGGAGTCCAGATTTCGAAATTGTTGAGGGTAGAGGTATCTGGCTTGAAAAAATAAAAGGCGTGAAATAATTTGATTGACCCTCGATCAAGTGTTTTAGCCAAACGCTTTAAGAATATTAAACGAGTTGTTGCCGTTTCAAGTGGCAAAGGTGGAGTTGGTAAAAGTATGATTGCGACTACAATTGCTTTGAAAATGGCTAAAAAAGGGTTAAAAGTTGGTCTTTTTGATTTGGATTTCACGAGTCCCTCAACTCACCTGATAATGGGTGTTAAAAACATCCAACCCGAAGAAGAAAAGGGAATTGTGCCACCTTTTGTTAATGATTTAGCTTACATGTCTTTGGTATTTTATTCTGGAGAACTTGCAACACCATTAAGAGGTGTAGATGTTTCTAATGCTTTGCTCGAGTTGTTATCAGTTACTCAATGGGGTGACTTGGACATACTTATTCTTGATATGCCTCCTGGAATAGGCGATGTAGTGCTTGATCTTATTAAGCTTGTAAAGAAAATTGAATTTGTAATTGTAACTACATCATCTCAGTTAGCTTTTCAAACGGTAAAGAAACAATTAACATTATTTAAAGAACTTAAAGTCAAAACAATTGGGGTAGTGGAAAATATGAAACTCAACAGAAAACAGCTAATGCAGAATGAAATCGAAAAATTAGGATTTGTTTATCTCACAAATATTCCTTACGATAAAACTTTAGAAGATTCTATTGGTGATTGTGATAAATTACTCGCAACAAATTTTGCTAAAATAATTGATGAAACTTTAGTGAAAAAAATAATACTGTAGTTACAATCAAAATTAGGACTCTTATCTTCAATTTTTTTATTTGAAGAGATAGTTATTATAGTATTAGTTAAATCTCCGATTGAATTAGTTTTATTCCAGAGTTTGATTAATAGTGTTTAAAGTTAGAGTAAACAAAATCGAATCTAATCGTGATTTAGATGGTAATTTAGGCAAACGAATAGAATTAGTTGAAGAAAGAGGAATCTCTCCCTATGTTGTTAGGCCAAAATCAGAAGAAGGAAAAATGGCCCAAGATATTATGCAAGCGCTGCAGCAACAAATGCCCTTTATTCCTCAAAAATCACAAATTGCAATACCTAAGATTGTGCTTTTTCTAACTGAGCAAGAATATGATAGTCTAAACTTAAACTTTGATGTAAACCAAATTTTTGAGGTCGTTTTAGAAAACCAATCTTTAAAATTTATGAAAATGTTATAATAGAATCTCTAACTCTTTTCAATGCTGAGTGCTTTGGATGAAAAGATAGCACAAACATCATCTTTCTTAAAGTCGTACAAATATCTTGTAATTTTTCTTTTTTACCTTTATCGCAATATAAGGGAATTGGTTCATCAGTTCCGTTACCATAATATACAAATACCTTTGAAAATTTTTTTTTGAATTCAATAAATTCGAAATTCATATTTAACATGCGAGCAGTTTTTTTTGTAGCTATTTGAATTGACTTTAATTTCTTATCCTGAGTTTTTTCATCTGATGCGTATACCATCAAGGTTCCAAAATTATTTTTAAACAATTGCATCAACCAATACTCCACTGGATAAAAACTTCTTTTAAAATAACTGTAGAAAAGAATTCATTTCACTATGGAGAGGTATGTTAAAGTAAAGTCTATCTTAGCTAAAAAAGAGTAAAATATTGAATTAATTGCAGTTTTTAGTTTAAGAATTAATTTTTTGGTACCCTGAAATGTGAATCTCGTCCAGCACTGATATATTCTCCACCAAGTTCACGAGCGATAGAAGCTATTTTTGCAAAATAATCAGATCCTAGAAATTGTTTTGGTTTGATAATTATGTATTCAGTTTTTTCATTAAATTCAAGTAATTTTTCTAAATTTTTTGGAAAAATCATTCGTACTTGTTCTATAGATTTATTTTTATCTGTCGCTTTTACCTTAGAAACTAAGGGTGAAGATAGATTAGTTTTTGTGCCTAGAGCTAATTTAATTGATTTAGATAAATCTATGACATCTTCTGAAATATTTTTAAGAACACTGAGAAGCTCATCTACTCTTTGCGCAATTTTTTCTAACTTCTCTTTATCATCAATCACAATTATTTCCTCAGGTTTTAAAAATAATTAAGGCACTTATTAATTATTTGCAACTTCTTATGTAAATATAAATTAAAGAATCATTTTGGAAGATGATTAATTGTTCGAAATTGACGGCAGCCAAAAAAGTGGAAGTGGGACAGTGCTTAGATTATCGGTAGCTTTATCCGCAATAACGGGTTGTCCCCTTCATATTTTTAATATCCGATACAATAGACCGAAATCTGGCTTGAAACCTCAACATTTAGAATCGCTGTTAACAGCAAGAAAATTGTGCAATGCAGAACTTAAAGGGGCAAAAATAGGCTCAAAAGAAATCTGGTTTAAACCTAACAAAATAAAAGGCGCAAATATTAAAGCGGAAATTGGAACTGCTGGAAGCATATCTGCACTTATTATGGCTGTATTACCAATTTGTTTATTTGCAAACAATCCTGTAAAATTAAATATTACCAAAGGAGGAACAGATGTTTTATATTCTCCTACAATCAATTTTATGCGTTTTATTTTTTTAGAAACATTAAAAAAAATGGGCGTTAGAGCATCAATACAAGTCAATAGTTATGGATATTATCCAAAAGGAATGGGTGAAGTAACACTCATCATCAATCCAACTAACTTTCTTCAACCAATTCAATTGGAACAATTTGGTAAGGTACAACATGTTGAAGGCATTTCTGTTTCTACTTTTTTAAAAAAACGAAATGTTGCAGAAAGACAGGCTATGTCTGCAACTAATTATTTAAAAAGCAAAGGATACGCTGCACATATTAAAATTGTGTATGACCGGTCAAATCCATATCAAAAAGGAAGCTCAATAACTTTATGGGCAAAAACTGATACTGGTGTGTTAGTTGGAGCTGATGCAATTGGAATAATTAATAAATCCAGTGAAGAAGTTGGGTTAGAGGCTTCAAAAAAACTCTTTCACGAACTTCAATCAAACTCGACTGTAGACGTGAATGTCTCAGATATGTTGATACCTTTTATGGCTATCGCTAAAGGCAAATCAAGCTTTTTAACCAGGGTTATTTCAGATCATTTGGAAACTAATATTTGGTTAATGGAAAATTTGCTCAATTCACATTTTAGCATAAACAAAATAGGTAATCTATATAGAATAACAAAGAGTGATTAGGAAAAATGACTGAAGATTCAATTTGTTTGGAAGTTGACAGAAAACAGGGCGAACTAACTATTAGGTTGGCCAAGAAAATTGGATTAATCAATAAAGACTTTAAGATTCAGAGTTATCAAGAAAATCTCTTCATACCCTTACTTCGGCACCCGAATGAATCTGAATTAGAACTTCTAAATAGATCTTTGTCAGGTTTTAAATTCTCAAAAAGTTCTTTTTATCAAAAGAAAAATAACGTAAAAAAAATAAGGGACACCCTTGAAGATAAAATACCGAGTTATCTTTTAAAAAACTTGCCTCAATCAATGGACATTGTGGGGGATATAGCAATTATCGACATCCCAACTGATCTGAAAAAATATGATACAATTTTAGGGAATGCTATTTTAGAAATCAATAAAAATGTGAAAACCGTCCTTTCAAAATCAAGTCCAGTTCAAGGTGTTTATAGACTACGAAATTTAGAATTTATTTCTGGAGAAAACCGTACCACTACAATTCATGCAGAATTTGGATGTAAGTATCATCTTGATGTGGCTAAGGCTTATTTCTCCCCCAGACTTTCTCAAGAGCATAATCGAGTATCTTCACTTGTTAAAGAAAACGAAGTAATTGTAGATCTTTTTTCTGGAGTTGGTCCTTTTTCTATTCTTATTGCTAAAAACAATCCTGATGTTAAAATTTTTGCTGTGGACATTAATCCGGTTGCTATTGAATTTTTGAAAAAAAATATTAGATTAAATAGAGTGGATAAAGCTATTTTACCCCTAAACGAAGATGCTAGGCACCTAATCGATAAACAATTCAAAGGCTCTGCCGATCGTGTAATTATGAATTTACCTGAAAACGCAAAAGACTTCATTGATGTCGCTTGTGAAATGATAAAACCTAACGGTGGCATTATTCACTATTACGAGTTTATTCGCTATCCAAACTCAATAAAACATGCTCAGTCTCGTTTTTGTGAATTAGTTAAAGATGTAGGCAGAAAAGTGGATTGTTTTCTTTTTGCTAAAAACATTAGAGAAACTGCTCCCTATCAACATCAAGTTGTTTTTGACGTTAAGATCGACTAGTTGATAATTAGCGTAATTTTTACTCTTTCTTTTGGGTTTTTTAGTTTATTAACAAGATCTGAGTTTAAGTCACAAGCTGCCTTGTTGGCCCTAATTGCTAATGTACGATCAGATATATACTCGCTTTTTCTAATTACCAAGTCTTTAGTATTGGTAAACTTTACTTCTGGAAAACAATCAGCTGATATTTTATCGGATAAACCATTAACTTCTATTTTGATAGTCAATTTTGAGCCGTTTTTCTTTAGTTTTTTTTTAAACTCGTCATTTAATTCTGCTAAAGATTTGTCTGCTGCCACTGCTATAATGCAAGTTCCATTTTTTGTTAAATGTGTATCCTTTGTGAATTCTATAGTGGTTTTATGTGTTGCTAGAATGTTTTCATGGCCATATGCGTGAATAACTTCTTGGGTGTTAGTGGTTTTCATTTTTATTCCTTCACATCTATAGAATCTACTTTTCCGTCTCCATCTAAATCAAATCCTTGAACTACTATTGCAAAAGTATCTACAATTTTTAAATTCGAAAGAGTTTTGCTGTGATATTTTGTTAAAGCTAAAACACATGATTTAGTGCCAACCGCTTTATTCCCTGCTAACACAATGATTCGTTTGTTTTCATCCCAAGGATTTACTATCTTTGCTATCAATCCTATAGCATCTGAAGTGTAATTATGTGAAGTCTTTTCTGACGTTAATCCTCCAAACATAAATCCTTGTCTAGAAGATTGCATGTTGAATCTTATTGGTACATATTTGTTAACTTCTTGGGTGAGTAGATTCGTTCCTGGACCTCCAACTAGAATCAAGTTATTTTTTTCCTCTTTTTCCACTTTTACATCTACATCTAATTTAATAGAGAATTCATCAGGCATTTTCATGAATTGGCCAAGGAAAAGTGTAAGATGCGCTGCATAATGACCGTCTCTAGCACTTGTTTTAAAAGGCCCATGTGGTAGTGGACTGCCTACAACTATCTTTCCATTGAAAACTCCTTTTTCATTAATAAATTCTTTAAAAAAACTTTGGATATTTAAATTCATATTTGAAAAAGAAAGGGTTTTGATTAATTCGTACTCCTGAGAGAATTCTATTCCAAAAGCTGGGGCTACAGTTTTGAAATATTTTGCTGTTCCCCCCTTCTTTTTTTCCTCTTTCGTGACTATTATGGCTCTTGCTTTCACAAGTTTTTTAATATGATAGTAGACTAGTTGTTCATGAATCCCTAATTTTTTAGCTATTTCCAATGGGTACTGTTCTTTTTTTGAAAGCATTGAAAGTATTTTCCAGCTTAAATCTCCTAATATCATTTTTAGTTGTTTTGGATTTTGTATCATTTCGATCTTTTTTACTTTATAACCTTCTTCATGTTTTTCTAGAAGTCTTTTGTTCATTTTCTCTCAATTACTACATCCTTGTTAACCATTAAAAATTTTATTATAGCGCTTTTGGTTAAATACTTTTTTTTAGATATTCAACCGCTTTAGTAATCCTAAATTAGGAAACCATTAAAAAAAAGTTTTTAGAGTTATCGTTTTTCTCTTAATAATGCTTATTAGATCGTAACTCCCTCTAAGAGACTTAAATCTTACGATGCAAGAATGTGATGAAATATGTGCGGTATATTTGGCTGTATCTTAAAAGAAGGGGCTGCTTCACCACTAATTCACGAATCCCTAAAAAAACTTGAATATCGTGGATACGACTCTGTTGGAATAGTAACGTTGAATAACGGTGAACTTCAACTTAAAAAAGATCAAGGAAAAATAGATGATGTTCATCGTCTCGTAAATCTTGATGATTTGGAAGGAAAAATTGGAATAGGTCATACTCGATGGGCAACCCATGGAGCTCCTCTTAAAATAAATTCTCATCCTCATTTGGATTGTGAAGGTAAAATAGCGGTTGTTCATAATGGGATTATAGAGAATTATTCTGAACTAAAAATTGAACTTGAGAATAATGGGCACACTTTTGTTTCAAAAACAGATACAGAAGTAATTCCTCATTTAATTGAGTATACACTTTTTAAAAATCCCCAATATAGTCTAGCTGATGCAGTTTTTGAAGCGATAAAAAGACTTGAAGGTTCTTACGCTCTTGCAGTTATCTCAATATTAGAACCTGACAAAATAATTTGTGCCAGAAATGAAAGCCCACTTGTTTTAGGAGTTAACGAAAATGGCTATTACCTAGCATCTGACATTCCTGCCTTTTTACCAATAACAAATCAAGCAATAATTGTAAATGATGGTGAATTTGTTATCATCTCCTCCAAAGGATGTGAAATAAAAAGGATATCTGATTCCGCTATAATGAAAAGAACACCTAAAATAATTGATTGGACTCCTGAAATGGCGGTTAAAAAGGGGTATCCCCATTTTATGATTAAAGAAATCATAGAACAACCATCAACTTTGCGAAATACGTTAAGGATACAAGATCATTACTTGGATTTGATTTCAACTTTTCTTGATAGAGCAAAAGATGTCTTTTTAGTTGCTTGTGGAACCTCTTATCATGCTTGCTTAGCTGCATCTTATATGTTTTCAAAACTTGCCTTTTTGCCAACTTATCCTGTTTACGCTTCAGAGTTTACTGAGCAACACGGCAAATCTGTCAGTATTGACAGTACTATTTTAGCTGTAAGTCAATCAGGTGAAACGGCTGATACCCTTTCTTCAGTAACATGTGCTCAACAAAGAGCTGCCACAATACTGGGATTGACAAACGTAATCGGATCAACATTAACTCGGGTTTCTAGAGTTTATATAGGTCAACAATCTGGTCCTGAAATTGGCGTTGCAGCAACAAAAACTTTTACATCTGAACTTTCTGTTTTAGCTCAATTAGCCTTAAGATTATCCAAGAAAAGAGGAAAAATTTCTCAAGATGAAATGGATAATTTATCCGAAAAATTGGAGGAAATACCAAACATTGTTGAACAAATAATTCGTACTCAAGCTGAAAAAGTTAAGCAAATAGCTAAAAAATACAGCTATGCAAAAACTTTTTTCTTCTTAGGAAGAGGAATCAGCTCTGCGACAGCTTATGAAGGAAGCTTAAAGCTCATGGAAATAGCCTATATTCCTTCAATAGCTTTTCCAGCAGGAGAAAGCAAACATGGTCCAATAAGCTTAATTGAACCTGGATTTCCAGTACTTTTTATTTGTCCTAAAGACGGGTCACATAAGACATTGATCAGTAACATTATGGAAATGAAAGCCCGCGGAGCTTCAATAATATCGATAATAGAAGAAGAAGATGATGCAATCAAGAAAATATCAGATGATTATGTTGAAATACCCAAAGGAATACCTGAAATTCTGTCCCCTATACCTTTCGTAGTACCTCTACAGCTTCTGGCATATTATATGGCCCTCGAAAAAGGCTTGAATCCAGATACCCCGCGAAATCTCGCAAAATGTGTTACTGTGAAGTAACTGTAGAAATTCTATTGCATATACCAGAAAATCAAATAGACCTTTCACCTTCACAACTACCATTAAAAGAAGTAAAAGAAATAATGAAAAATGAATAAACTAGACTTAGGATGTGGAAACAACAAACTACCAAACCACATCGGAATAGACATAAAAAAAACAAAACAAACAAACATTATAGCAACAACAACACACCTTCCAATAAAAACAGAAAGTATTAATGAAATATATTCAAGAAGATCAATTCAACACATAAAAAACGATCAAAAAGCAATAAATGAAATGTATAGAACACTAAATTCAAGTGGAAAAATCATATTAATATTAGCAAGTAGAATAAACGCAATAACATACAAAATAAAAAATATAGGAAAAAAAAACAAACTATCCAATATTTAACCACTACACAAAAAAAAGCATAAAAAAGAAACTAAAAAAAACAAACTTTACTAATATCAATAAAAACAAAAAAAAACAAAATAATATTTAAAGACTACATAACAATAGCGTGGAAAAAAAAGTAGAATTATACCTTAAAAACAAACAAAAAAAGAAATAGAAACAACTCCACCAGAAGACCAAATAGACCTGTATTAAAAACAAAAAATCTAACATCATTATGTTTAAGTGTGTAAAAACATACAAATTAACAGGTTAAACAGCTTGTCAGAAGAAAAAACTAAAGTGTTCTTTGATTATCCAACAGAATATCGAAAAGAAGTTTACAACTTTTTAAAACAAGAAGCAAACAAAGGAACTTTCACATACGATAATATTATCGAATTACCAGCACCACGAGGAAAATCAAAATTTAGTGTTGTACTTTTACCAAAAACTCCTAACTCTTTGG
>JAUWJK010000039.1 GCA_030607735.1 Candidatus Bathyarchaeota archaeon | reverse complement strand
GTGTTGGAGCTCTTTGTTATGTATCATATGGAATGATAGCTCCACATCTTACAATGGGAAAAATGTTAATTGATATGTATAATGATATCGAAAATTCTGAGCTAATTGTAGTTTGGGGAACTAATCCAGCGACTGATCTGCCTCCAATAGATTTGGAACGAATTTTGGCCGCTAAAAGTCGAGGAGCAGAAATTATAATTATTGATCCTAGGAGAACTCAAACAGTTAAACTCTCAGAAGGTCAATGGATTCCCATTCGACCAGGATCTGATGGGGCCCTAGCACTTGGGATGTGTAATGTAATCATTGAGGAAGAACTATATGACGAAGATTTTGTTTCAAATTGGGTTTATGGTTTTGAAGAATTCTCTACATATGTTCAACACTTTCGACCTGAAATCGTAGAGAACATAACTGGTGTGCCTAGAGAAACTGTTGTAGAATTAGCTAGAAAAATTTCTCGCGCAAATGGTGCCAGCAAACTAATGTACACTGGAATGGAGTATAGTGCTTCTGGCGTACAAGGAATTAGAGCTTCAATAATTTTATGGGCTCTTGCAGGTCAAATTGATGTTCCAGGTGGAATGTGTTTTAGAATGCCTCAGAATAGTTTTAGAATCAATTCTGCTGACCATGTAAAAAATCCTGGTAAAATAAACAAAAGAATTGGGAATGCAAATTTTCCAATTTATGTTAAATACAGAGATGAAGCGCATGCAATTTCCCTGCCTAATTCTGTTCTGAAAGGAGCTCCATATCATATTCAATCTTTAATTCTTCTAGGTGGATCCATAATTACATCCTGGCCAAATCCAGATTTGTGGAAAAAAACACTAAATTCTTTAGACTTTCTAGTTTGTATTGATAGACAACTTACAGCAGATTCAGCATATGCCGATATTGTTCTTCCAGCATCAACATATTATGAAATAGTTTCATATGTAGTGTATGGTTCACTGTTTAAAATCCGAGAAAGGATGATCCCTGCAATTGGTGAATCAAGAAGTGATATATTCATAATAGCCGAACTGGCAAAAAGATTAGGCTATGGTCATCTTTACCCGCAAACTGAAGAAGAACTTCTGCGTCATGCCCTTGTTGGATCAGGGTTTACTCTAGAGCAAGTTAAAGAATCAGGTGGAATTATATCCCAGCCAACAACAATTATGCAATATAAAAAATGGGAAAAAGGATTGTTAAGAAAAGATGGAAAACCTGGTTTTGATACACCAACAGGAAAGCTTGAAATTTTGTCAACAGTTTTAGAAGAGTATGGTTATGATCCACTACCAAAATATACAGAACCTCCTGAAAGTCCAATTTCCAGACCAGATATCGCTAAAAAATATCCTTTAGTATTTAATTCCGGTAGTCGCACAAGAACAAGTATCCATACTCAACACCATGGAATTGAAGGACTAAATAAAAACCATCCTGAACCATCTGTTCTTATAAATAGCTTAGATGCTAGTGAAAGAAAAATAAGAAATGGGCAGATGGTTCAAATTCGTACTCTAAGAGGAGCGGTAAATATGCGTGCAATAGTCACAGACGATATTGTCAAAGGTGCTATTGATGCGAATCATGCGGGTGGAAGTCCAATTGGTCCTAAATCATGGAATAACTCAAATGTTAATGTACTTACTGATATCAAACAATATGATCCGATTTCAGGATTTCCTATTTACAAATCGTTGTTATGTGAAGTTGAAAAAGTTGATAGTTCAATAAAATCTTTAGAAATTTTCACTGACGAAATAGCAGAAGACGAACTAAAATATACAAAATTTTTAACTCCTCAGAAGTTAATATATTTAGATTATAATGCTACAACACCTCTGTCCGAGCCAGTTAAACAAGTGATGAAAGAGGCCATGGAAATTTATTCTAATCCATCAAGTGTTCATAAAGGAGGAAAAATAGCTCGTTCATTAATAGAGACTGCGAGAAGACAAGTTGCTCAAGCAATAAACTGCACAGCTAAAAGGATTATATTTACTGGAAGTGGTTCTGAGGCGAATAATCTAGCTATTAAGGGTGTAGTTTATGCGGACAAGAAAAACCGGAAACATATTATAACTTCTATGATTGAGCATCCTTCTGTTATAGAAACCTGTAAAAAACTAGAAAAAGAAGGCTTTATGGTAACTTATCTGGAAGTTGATAAATCGGGTATAATCAATCCTAATGATCTTAAAAACTCAATTGATGAAAACACAGTTCTAATCAGTTTAATGATGGTGAATAATGTTACCGGAGTAATTCAACCGATAAAAAAACTTATCGAAATTGCGCATAAACATAATGTTCTCTTCCATACTGATGCAATTCAAGCTCTAGGAAAAATTGAACTTGATGTTTCAAATTTGAAGGTTGATCTACTAACTTTATCTGCACATAAAATTCAAGGTCCCAAAGGTATAGGTGCACTTTATCGTAGAAAAGGAATACTTATTGAACCATTAATTAATGGTGGAGGTCAAGAATTTGGACTTAGATCTGGAACTGAAAATCTGATTGGTATAGTTGGCTTTGGTAAAGCGGCTGAGGGTGTTTCTGTTTCTTTAATAAAGATGGATAAACTCATTTCGATTCGGGACTTTTTGGAAAAGGGGGTATCTTCTATCTTCGATGATTTCTTTATTAATGGAGAAGATTCTGAGCGTGTACCCAATACCTCGAGTGTAACACTGCCTGGATATAGAGGTGAATCCATCCTGTTAGCATTAAGCAGACAAGGTATTTTCTTTTCTTCTGGTTCAGCTTGTAGTGCTGGATCTGCTAAACCATCTCATGTTTTGCTAGCAATGGGATTAACTGAAGAAGAAGCACATTGTTCGCTTCGTTTTTCAATAAGCATAGACCAAACAATAGAAGATATTGAACATTTATTCATAGAATTGAAAAATATTGTGAAAAATTCGAAAACCATAATTAAATTTGTTCCATGTAGATGAGGTTTCTAAAAACATGATAACTAAAAAAACAATTAATAACACAATAGACAATAAACAGTTTTTAAAAGACTTTAAAAATGATGTTTTAAAAGGACTTTCAAATTCCAATAAAAGTCTTCCCTGCAAATATATCTACGATGAAGAAGGAAGTAAATTATTCAAAAAAATAACCAAACTACCTGAATATTATGTAACTAGATCTGAATTTCAAATCTTCTCTGAAAGTGGCGATTTTTTCGGCAATCTGTTAAAGAATTTGACATGCAATATAGTTGAATTTGGAGTTGGAGATGGTCAAAAAACAAGAATACTTCTCAAACATCTTACTCAAAATAAAATAGTTTTTCGCTATTATCCGATCGATATTTCTTCAAGTGCTATAGATGATTTAATAAATTCTCTTAAAAGAGATTTTAAAAATTTAGATTCAAATGGACTTGTTGCTGATTACTCCTGTGATTTAACTTGTTTAAGAAATATGAAAACAGGTACTAATTTGGTTTTGTTCTTGGGGTCTAATATTGGAAATATGAATTTTAACCAATCTATTAGTTTTCTTAGAAGAATTAGAGAATCTCTAAACCTTGGGGATTATTTGCTTATTGGATTTGATTTAAAAAAAGATGCAACAACACTTCAGAATGCTTACAATGATTCTCAAGGAATAAGCGAAAAATTCAACAAGAATTTGCTTAATCGAATTAACAAAGAATTAGGAGGAAACTTTGACCTTAACCTCTTTAGTTATTTATCAATTTATGATACAAAAGAAGGAGCAATTGTGAGTAAGCTGATAAGCAAAAAGCAGCAGATCATTAAAATCAGCTCTTTGAACAAAGTATTTTCATTCGCAAAGGGTGAGGCAATTCATACAGAATCATCTTATAAATATAATCAAAATGATATCAAATACTTGGCTAAAGAATCAGGTTTTTCCATTATAGAAAATCTTTTTGATAAACAACATTTCTTTACCAACTCTATATGGCAACTAAAATAATGTATTTCGAGGAGACGAAATATGTTATCATCTTTATGACTAAATCAAATTACGAAAATAAAGAAGTCATAAATAATCTAAACTAAAAGTTACTAATTTAAAAAAAATTATTAGGGTGGTTAATTTACCCTTTTAGGGTCCACCGGGGCCGCCTTTTGATTTTGAGGCGGATATTACGTCATCAATTCTCATTATCATTGCAGCAGACTCAGCAGCTGATTTTATAGCTTGAACTTTGACTACAGTTGGTTCGATAACACCTTTTTCAATACTGTCCATTAGTCCGCCTTTGAAAACATTTACTCCTTTGTATTTACCATTTGTTTTTTCGTGAGCAGCTCTTAGTTCCACGAGAATATCAATTGATTGTAAACCTGCATTTTCTGCTAGAGTTTTAGGAATTATTTCTACTGCATCTGCGAAAGCTTCGATTGCTAATTGTTCTCTGCCTCCAATTTTAGGGGCATATTTGCGTAATTCTTTAGCTACTTCGATCTCTACCGCTCCGCCACCTGCAACAATTTTGTTATTTTCAATAACGTCTGATACAACTGATAGGGAATCAGTCATTGCTCTTTCAGCTTCATCAACCAATCTTTCAAGTCCAGCGCGTATCAATATTGCAACAGCTTGTGGATCTTTGCATTTTTCAATAAATACCATTTTGTCGTCCCCTATTTTACGTTCTTCTACTATGCCAGCTTTTCCTAAATCTGCTGATTTTATATCATCCAAGTTGGAAACTATTTTTCCACCTGTTGCTTTTGCGAGTTTTTCCATGTCTGATTCTTTAATTCTTCTTGCAGCAATTATACCATCTTTAGCCAAGAAATGTTGTACCATGTCGTCTATACCTTTTTGACAAAATACCACATTTGCTCCTGAAGCTTTAATTTTTTCAGCCATTTCTTTTAAAGTGTTTGTTTCTTGATCTAGAAATGCTTTCATTTGATTTGGGTCACGAATTCTGATTTCAGCGCTCATTTCAGTTTTTTCAATTTCTAATGCCGAATCTAAAAGTGCAATTTTTGCATTTAATACCTTTTTTGGCATTCCAGAATGAACGATTTCTTTATCAATAATTATGCCATTAACAAGCTGAGTTTCCTGAAGACTTTTTCCGGTTTTCTTGACAAGTTGAATATTGTCAATATCTGCTATTTTTTTGCCTCCACGTTCTTCAGTGATTTGCATAACAGAATCTATAGATATCTGTGCAAGATGTTCTTTAGCTCCACCTACTGCTTTGCTGCCCATTGAAGTCAAAGCAATTTTTAATAGAGTTTTTTTATCTTTAATATCAACTGGTATTGAAACCTTGTTTACGATTTCGATAGCTTTTTGTGCTGCTTTTCGATAGCCACTAACTATCTTGATTGGATGAATATTTTGGTCAAGTAATTCTTCACCTTTTTTAAGTAGTTCACTTGCTAAAACTACTGTTGTTGTTGTTCCATCGCCAACCATATCATCTTGTGTTTTGGCAATCTCTACCATCATTTTTGCTGCTGGGTGTTCAACATCTATTTCATCTAAAATTGCTGCACCATCATTTGTTATTGTTATATCGCCTAAACCGTCAATAAGCATTTTATCCATGCCCCGTGGTCCAAGCGTAGTTTTTAATACTTCGCCGATTACTTTCGCAGCAGTTATATTATTTTTCTGTGCTTCTTTTCCTTTGTTCCTAGTCGTTCCTTCTTTTAAAATTAATACAGGCTGTCCTGAACCTGTTGTTGTTAAATATGCCATTTTTTTATCACATTTTTCCTTATAGAACCTTTCTAATCGGAAATAAGCAGAAAACCAACGGAAATATAAACTTTTACCCTGATATACGAAACATCTTTTGGTTTATTAGATATTTTTGCATATCATAAATTCCCAAAACTTCTTTTTTATTGCTTATTTAATCAATATTTAATCCATAACAGTTTAATTCTACAAGTTTTTTGTTGTATTTTTAGTGTTGAAATTGATGATCAAAGTTCTTTTTTTTACAAGTCTTAGGGAGATAACTGGAAAGAAAGAAGAAACATTAGACTTACCAATTATGGATAATATAGCGGTGATCACGATTATTGACTTGTTATCAAAGTGTTATGGCAAACCATTTACTGAATATGTTTATGATCCAAAAACTTGTAATGTACGAGGATTTCTTCAATTTTTGATAAATGGAAAAAGTGTTTTAACTCTAAATGGGTTGGACACAAAACTTGTTTCTGGTGATGTTTTGGCTATTTTACCTCCAGTTGGAGGCGGTTGATCTGTACAAAACTTTTTTATTTTAGAATGCCCAAAACGGCGTTTTTTTCCGCATAAATTCTGCGTACTCTTTAAGTAATTTTTGTTCTCCTTCTGTTAGTTTGTCTAGGTGGTTTGCTAGCAATATTTTAGTATCTTCCTCAGGAACTCTCACATAAAGAATATCTTTTTCGAAGATGTGTCTTCCAAAAATAGGTTTATCCATTGATATAGCTACTTCCATTCCTTTTTTTGCTTCAGATACTGCTTTTCCTTTATCTTGGATTTGTTGGACTACTCCTAAAACTGCATCATCTTCCATCCTTAACAATGAATTTTTTTGTATGATTCGACCTGATAGAATTTCTACACCAAATATTGCTGGTTTTGCTCGTCTAAAAACATAACCCGGTATTACCCTAATTTTTCCTGGTTTTGTAAGTTTTTCATATTCTTGCTCGTTTTTTGATTCTCTTTTGGATTTAGACCAATCTAGATAATTATCTATTAAATTGTAGATTATTGGTTCTTTGAAGATTTTTACACCAATGTTTGCTGCATTTTCTTCTGCATCAGGTAGAATTTTTACATTAAAAGCTAAAATAACTCCCAATAATGGATCATGTGTTTTTACTACTGAAGCTTCAGTTATATCGCGCTTTGAAACATCACCCACATCTGCTATTTTGATTTGAACTTCGTTTTGTTTTAGAATTTCAGAAATAGCCTCTAATGAGCCCAATGTGTCTGCTTTCAATACTAAACCTTTACTTTCTGTTGCTATTCTGATTTTTCCAATTTCTTCAGTAACTTGTTTAACATATTTTTCTGGTTTTTCTCCAGCAGGAACTCCATATAGTGGTGCTCCTGCCAGGGCCCCTTCCAAGTTGGCTGCTACTATTTTTACCCCAGAGGCTGCATAAACGTGATTAACAGATGTGAATTTATCTCTAGGATCTCTTATTTCATCTAGTGGTTTGGGAACAAGAATTGCTCTGATGTGAGTTATTATCGGTTTTTCTTTTCCTCCAACAACAATAAGATCGTCTTTTTTCAGTGTGCCATCGTATATTATTGTATTAAGAGTTAATCCCAACCCTGGTTCTTCTTTAATTTCAAGAACTGATCCTTTACCAGGACCTTTTGTTGTGTTCAATTTTTTCTTGAGATATATCTGGGCAAGACCAACCAAAACCATAAGCAACTCATTTAATCCTTCTCCTGTTTTTGCACTAGTTGGTATCAATGCAATTGTTGATGTGAAATCTTTAATCCGATCAAAACGATCGGTGCTAAATCCATGACGAGAAAAAGTTCCCATGATCTCATACAGTTTATTATCCAACGCTTCTTTAACATACTTTCCTTGAGTTGGATAGGACTTACCAAAAGGTGATGATGGTTTGGGTGTCCATCCTGGAATTCGATCTATTTTATTTACTGCAACTATGAAAGGAGTTTTGCGCACTTTAAGAATTTCTATACATTCTAGCGTTTGAGCCTCAAATCCTTTTAGCACATCAACAACAAGAATTGCTATATCTGCTACACTGCCTCCTCTTCGTCTCAAATTGGTAAATGCCTCATGACCTGGAGTATCAACGATCAATAAACCTGGAATCTGAATTTTACCTTTAAGAGATGAAAGCAATGGTCCGATCAGTTTTTTAAGAGTTTCAACTGGAAAAAAACTTGCCCCAATATGTTGAGTTATACCTCCTGCCTCTCTGGCTTGAACTGTGGTTTTTCTAATTCTATCCAAGAGCAAAGTTTTACCCGTATCTACATGACCGAGTACGCAAACTATTGGTTGACGAATAGGCATCAGGAATACATCTCACTTTCTTGTTTTTCAAAATTTTAACTTACTCAAAATAACGCTTCATTAGTTTATAAACACTAAGCCATAAGATATCAAAGATTGTTTGACCTTTAACAACTATGATAGACTTTAGTCTATTTCGTGTTTTATTGGAATAGATTGTGATTGAAAAACTCTGGATAAAAAAAGTTTGTTATTATTCTCTTGTTTTTACAATAATCATAAATAAACCAAGAATCAAAACTGCAACACCTATGAAACCAAATATGCCCGTAAATACTCCCAAAGTTTCGGTGCTTGCGAACGTGAAATAAAGAAATACTACTCCAATTAATGCAATAATGATCCCAAAGAGTTTGCCTGACATTGAAAGCCAAATTGTTTCTCCTTCACTCATAACAGATCTTTCCTTATATCAACAGATGTATTGCTTAAAATAAACAAGAAGACTTATTATAAATTTCTCTTCGTAAACAGGTTAAACAAGTTTTGTTGGTAGATATTTATCCACAATATATGTTAAACCATAACGAGCATAAGCTTCTAGTTCTGCTTTTCTTTTTATTTTTAGGAATATTTTGATTTCTTTTTGCCAAAGTGGATCATCCTGGTATCTTGGATCTTTTTGTAGTTCGTGGAGTCTTTTTATATCTACTTCATCTAGCGGATCTGATGGCAATTTATATTTGACGATATCTGAAGCCCACACACCGCTCCATTTAGCATCTGGAGTGTTTAGATTTCTAAGATGTGCAGCATTTGCTGATCCAGATATTATTACCATTGCTATATGCATCCCCCATGGATCACCATCTGTGAAAATATATACAGGAATTTTTAGTTCATCAGAGAGCCTTCTAAGAAAATACCTTGTCTGTCTTGGAGCTTGTCCAGAAGTCAACACTAAAATTGATTTGTGTTTTGTGTGAACCTTTTCTTCAATAAATCTTGTAAATAATCCACCTTTTTCTATCGCAATAACTTTATCTGCTGAAGTATCAATAAACTTAGATGTGGTCAAGGCTGGACCTACTAGTACCCCGTCTGGATGAGCAGATAAATTTAGTGTTTTTCCTTCATATCCAGGAACTGTATATTCTATAGTTAGATCCCCAAAAACAGCAGAACGCTCTTCAGGGAATATATGAAATTCTTCTCTTGCGTGTCCAGTTGCAGTTTCTAAATCTGTTATTATATTGTTTGATTCTTGTTGATTCTTGAAAGTCATGTTATAGGCTTGTGCAGAATAATACACATCTCTTAAAGTTGAAGTTTTTCGATGAGTAGTTAGTTCGTTAGAAAAAAGTGCTGCCCAAGCCATTTGAGTAAAGGGTTTTACGTGGCGAATATTTCTTGCACTTCTAGTTACTGTTTTCTTACCTAAAACATATTGGCGGTGATTAGGATCATATTTAATATTTTCTGTGGAACGACTAGGCATGTTTATTGTTGGAAAAACTCCATTATCTAATTGATTATAAATTTGTGTCCCTAACTTTTTTAAACTGCTCAATATTTCAGCTTGTTTATCATTAATAACGTTTTTACTCTTCTTTTCCATACTTTCTTACACTCGCTATTAATTTCTTAATATCAGGGCGGGTTTCTTTTCCGGCTAGACTAGTTGAAAACTCAGCTATCCTGGGTAAATATTTTGCAAAAATGCTTATTCTTTTCCTTTCTTTGTCAACATGTTCACGTTTGGACATGAAATGGTGAATTTTTCGGCTAACTTCTCTTAGCGCATTCGCAACCTCTCGCCTGATCTCTTCTCTATCCGATATAAACTCTTTTCCCACAGTCTTATAAGGTACTTTCGTGCTGCAGATGTGCACAACTATTGCAATGGGCATATCTGGAGTAACCTTGTATCTGCGCCAATTAATTGCATTTATAACTTTGTATGATACATCGCTTGCTTCATCATATAAAAGAGGAATCTTGTTTGCAAACCGATATATCTGAAAAGAATTTTTTCTAGCAATTGCTCCTCCATAAGCTATTCCTATCTCGACTATGAACGGGTGACCTGCATAAGTTGAAGGCTTACGTTGACTAACAACGAGATATTCAGGTTTCAGTTCCTTCATTATTCCCGCTTTTAATAGATCGTTGCCTAACGGGGATAAACAACTAGCGTCAGGAGGTAGAAACTCTTTGAATTTTTTTAGGTTTTGAGTAAGTGTCACAATTTCTTCGCGTGAGAGTTTCTTAGTTTTTTTGGTAGGGCTTAATCCAGTAAATGCTAGGAATTTTTTTGCTGTAATATTTCCAACTCTGTGAAAGTGGTTTTTTAGAAAATCCACTATGGTTTTGTGAGGACTAATATAGATTAGTCTTTGAAGAAGCTCAACATCAACACCATATGGGTGTGGTAATGTTTCTTTTGGAGGTTCAGGCATTTCTGTTGTTGATCGGGTAAATCTGTATAATCTTCCTTTAGGATCAACAAAAGTCAGATTTGCATAAGGATTAACCATGGCTGTTTGTTTAAAATACTCTAATATTTTGGGCATTGCCCTTAAGTAATCTCCTTCAATAAAGAATTCGACTATAGTTCCCCGCCATTTTTCTTTGTTAATTAATACTTTTCTATCAACTATAATGGGGCGGTTTCGTTGAATATCGATCATTAATTTAAAGGAGTAAATCTTAGCTTGACCCGTACTTGATGTAATGGCTGCGGGTTTATGAGTCATTATTTGTCCATACAATACAGCCATTTTCCCTCCTAAACCAAAGGTTCCTCTCATTTGTTTTAGTTTATACTTTGAACCATACAACACTTGTCCAAATGCTGATGGAATAAATCTAGGTTGTATTCCAGAGCCATTATCCTCTACTCTGAGTTTGAAAACTTGAGAGCCATTATCTTCTTTTCCAACGGGTAATAGTCTAACATATATGTCTGGAGGTATTTTTAGACTTTCAGCGGCATCTAACGAATTTTCTACTAGTTCTCTTATTGCTGCAAATATAGCTCTTGAGGGATTAGTGAAACCGGCAATGTCACGATTTCGGTAGAAGAAATCCGATGCACTTATTTCTTGGAAAGATGACTGCGACATTTAACCTCCACCAATACTACTCTCTTATTTTGTTTTGCGTACGATATATTTTTGGTCATTCTTTAAGTTAACTGCCCTTTTAATTATTTTAATTTTTTTTTTACAGTATGCTATTTTTTCTTTTTTAAGCTTCTTTTCTCTATTTTTGTTTTTTGAAGCTATTTTTCACGTAAACTTGTGTAATAATACTCTCCAATTCCCTTTTGAAAAATATCCAATTTTGAGTTTTCTTTGTTAACTCTGGGGCGTTTAGTTGTGGCGTCTCTGCGGAATGTTATACCCATATCTTTCAAAAATTTGTTCATTCCTTCTCTTAAAGTGCAAGGAGGTTTAGCTACACCTTTTACACATGGATTACCGCTAAAAACCATAAGTCGGTCTGCTATAAAATCTTGGGTTACAACATCGTGTTCAACTACAAAAGCAGGCGTATTGTTTGCTTCAACAACTCTTCTTATTATTTTTGCTGTGTTTAATCTCTCTTCAACATCTAGATATGCACTTGGTTCATCAAGCAAAAAGAGGTCTGCTTTTCTTGATAAACATGCGGCAATTGCAACTTTTTGTAGTTCTCCTCCGCTAAGTTCTAAAACTTTTCTTTCGAAGAGTAAGTTAATTTTTAAGGGTTGAATTATTTCTGTCATATACCAGCTTGAAGCAAACGATCCTTTTGCTAGATTTATAAGAAGTTCCTGAACTGTTCCGTCATAATCAGCTGAAATGTATTGTGGTTTGTAACTTACATTCAATTCTGCAAATTTTTGTGTATTTTTTATTTTTTCGAGTCCAGCTAAGATTTTGACAAAAGTTGTTTTTCCGATTCCATTTGGTCCAAGGATTCCAATTATTTCTCCTTGTTTTATTTCTCCTGGTTCAGCAACTAGTTTAAATCCTTTGAAGTTTTTTTCAAAACTATCCCATTTTAAGAGAGGTTCTCTTGTACTCTCACTAGTTGATGGAGGTTTTGTTTGAAAAATTATTGGCTCTTTTCTGAATTTAATGTTTTCATCAGGAATATATCCTTGCAAATAAATGTTAATTCCAGTTCTTACTCCATGAACATGCGATACAACACCATAGACACTTGGTTCCCCATAGAAAACACAAATTTGATCTGAAAGATAATCGATAATAGCCAAATCATGTTCGGCAATTATTATTATTTTTTGTTCTTCTTTTAGGGTGCGTATTGCTTTGGCTACTTGTAATCTTTGTTTAACATCCAGATAGCTAGATGGTTCATCAAATAAGTATACATCTGCTTCTCGGCTCAAAGCTGCAACTACGGCTACTCTTTGCAGCTCTCCTCCGCTAAGGACATCTAATGATCGATTCCATATTTTTTCAAGTTCAAGATCTTCTTTAAGTTTATCTAGGATACCTCTTTCATCTGTTTTTTCTAAAAGATCTTTAACTTTTCCAGAAATAGCTCGGGGAATTTTGTCAACATATTGTGGTTTATGTGTTATTTTTAATTTTTTTTCACTCATTTTTTTGAAATAATCTTGAAGAGTTGATCCTCTATAATGTTGAATAATTTGATTCCATTCGGGGGGGTTGTTATGATCTCCAAGATTGGGTTTAATTTCACCTGATAACACCTTTAGAGTTGTTGTTTTTCCTATCCCGTTTTTTCCCAATAATCCTAGAACTGTTCCTGGAGTCGGTGTAGGTAATCTGAAAAGTTTGAACTGATTTTCTCCAAATCGATGACTGCAGTCTTTTTCGAGTTCATCTGGAAGATTTACTATTGAAATTGCTTCAAAAGGACATTTTTTTACACATATTCCGCAGCCACTACATAAGATCTCAGATATTATTGCTTTATCTTCTTCAACTCTTATTGCTTCTACTTGACTGCGTACCATGGGGCAGAATTTAATACATATCTGACCACATTTTTTTACTTTGCATTTATCAGAATCTAATACGGCAACTCGAGTCATTTTAAACTCAATAATGAAGTTAGATTCTGAGTTATAAATATGGACCTGAAAAATCCGGATTAAATAATAAGTAAAAAATTACAAAATATAATAAAAAAATATTTGATTTTTAGTTAGATTTACCATTCATCTTCTTCCCAGTCCTCATCTTTTTCGTCTTTCCATACTTCTTCTTCGATCATTATCTCACCTCCGCAGATTCTTCAAAGTTTTATTGTTTACTTTGGTTTGGGATAAACTCCATGTAGTTTTATCAAATACAGTTTTGATGGTATTAAATTGAAACAATGCTTTTTGTTCTTTTCTTGTATAAAAAGAATTGGTTTTCATTCTTTAAATACATGGATTAATTTTGATGCATATCCTTCTTTTTGTTTCCTCCAACTGAATATTCAATTTATTTGACGATAGGAACGCTTTATTTGGATTATTAACAACTTTTTTCTCGTCATGTTTAAACAAATTTCCAGAGAAATAACGCAATGATTAAATTTAGATAATCTATTT
>JAUWJK010000038.1 GCA_030607735.1 Candidatus Bathyarchaeota archaeon | reverse complement strand
TAATTTCTATTTTTATCAAAGTCTTACACACCACAATAATGTTTTCTATTAAATAAAAAAGAGATTTCAGCAAGGTATTAATTGTTTTAGAAAAAAAAGGGAAAATTGTGCGGGAGACATCGCCACTTATATGCAGAAATAAACCTTTTCTATGAAAGTTCAAACATTGTACTATCATTTAGCTTCCTAAACAGTTCAATATCAATTAAATCTTTTCAACTATTTGATGTAAGCAAAGTTTTGCTAAGTATTCAACCAGTTTCTTGATTTCATAACTGTTTTTCCAGCAAAATCCAACCTTAACACATCCTCATAAGGACACATCTCAACACATCTAACACACAACATACATCTTGACTCAGTAACATCTCCACCTTTCTTTTCATACATGTCAGTAGCTTGGGTTGGACAAACACGTTTACATACTCCACATTTAGTGCATTTTTGCTCATTTTTATTGAGACGAGTTAGAGCAATTTGCTTAAACGGAGTAAAAGTACTAAAAATTGCAGTTAACGCACCCAAAGGACAGATTCTACAAAAAAACCTTCTATAAGCAAAAGACAACCCCGTAATTGCAATCAAAACAAACATGTTTATTGAAGTCAAATAATAACCATTTATCCAAAAAGGACCATAAGTTATTTGAGAAACATACTCAAAGTCCATGTAACCTAAACCTGATAGCACCAAAACACAAAGAGGTCTCATTGGACACACCAAACAAAACGGCTCATTGATAAATCCTACAACACCAGCTTCAGTGCCCAATGGACCACCCGGTATAGTTCCTGAAATAATCTCAGTGCCAAAAATCGAGTATGAACCAAAAATAACACTCAAAATCAAAAAAAGAGCAATAATAACGTATCTTAGCTGCCCAAGAGCAGTATTTGATTTTTCAGAAAAGCTCAAATGTTTTTTTCTAAAAAATTTCCTGATCCTAGTTATCAGATCCATATACAAACCAAACGGACAAATCCACCCACAAAAAAACCTACCTAAAATAACTGACATAACAATAACTAAACCAAAAACAATCACAAGCATCTCAAAACCAGATGTGGAATAATTAACAAAATAACCTACGTCATGACTCCAGAATGGAAAAATATAAGCTTGAATTTGCCAAATTGGACAGGTTACAGTTCTTCCTGAAGCATAATAACAAGCGAGTATAGGAACAGAAAGACCATCCGGAAATTGGTTTCCAAAAAACTCAGTCCCAACCAACCGATCACGTGGTGCTGGTCCTAAAGGAGCCCATAGGGGAGTATTAAACGGTCCTAAAATAAGACCCATAAAAACGAAAACAACGGCGACCAGTTGGATAAAAAGCCTAAGGGTACTAACTTTCTTTGTTTTGTCTCGTACCCTACTTAGAATAATATAAATCCCTAACAACAATATTGTACCAAATACTGTCAATACCATAACACTAGAATTTTCCCAGATCATCTTGTTTTCATTAGGCACTATGTTACTTGTTTTTTGCTTATTAGTTTATCCAAACTTTCTCAAAAAACATAAAAAAATAAGCTTTGATGATTCCCTGATAAATCTTACTAATTAGGTTTCTTATTAGAAATCTTCTGGTTCACACATCTAAGTGCTACGGCCATAACAATAACTATTATGAAAATAACTGTCAACAATATAAAAACTGAATGTTGCCCAAAAAATGATTTATCCGAGCTATCGACATTGCCTCCATAAAAGTCAGTAAAAACAAAATATAACAATGTAACATTTGAAGCAGTCCCTGTTATAGACAAGGTGTTGTCTGGCAAAATACGCCATCCAGAATTTTCAGCTACAAAAACATCATCAAAAATCACACTCCATGCACCACCAACAGCATCAACGCCAAAATTAAAAGTCTGCTCCCCAACCCCCACAACAGTGTAACCCAAAAACAATCCAAGATTATCATCAAAAACTTGCATTGTCAAATTTGACACATTAGAATCGATAGCAGACACGCTAAAAGTTTCTAACTTAAAACCATCATTTAATTGAAAATTAACAAACTTCCACACGCTATTATCCAAACTAGCCAGTTCATAATAACCCTCAGAAGAAAAGGTAATTGAGCCATTGTGTTCGGCAATTTCGAACTTGTCAGTTGGATAAAACATTATTTCGTTTTGAGCGAGAACACCAAAAAATGGAAGTTGAAAAACCAGAATAATAAAGAGAACACCAATAGCAAATAGAATTGTATTTTTGTTATCCATGTTCAAGTCAACTATATTGTATAACTTATAATTATTGCAATAACTTTAACTTTTTTTGTTAAACCATATTTTTATCAGAAAATGTATAGAAGACCAATAATGCAAACATTTTTAATAAACAGCTAACAAGACCAAAGTTGATTTTGTCAATTTGATAGAAATCAAATTTTCTGCAGGCTATTAATTTTTATTGAAAAAGAAGTAAGGTAATGAGGTTTTTAGTATTTTTGTGCTGTTTTATGGTAACTTTAGGATAAGTGTTAGTCAATTAGTTTTAATCTTGCATCTTTAATTAGTTCTTTTGTCACTAAACGCCAATCATCAAAGTTCTCAGGAGTTTTAGGATAAGTATCATAATGAGCTTGAAGTTCACGCATCATTTTAATTGTTACTCGAAGTTTATTTAGAAAACGCATTCGTTTTATGCCTCTAAAAATACGTTTAGCTTTTTCTGATATGTTTAAGTGGAACTCGTCACCCATGCCAGCTTTTAAAATATCGTCTTCAGTTAACAGTCTGCAATTCATACCATAGTTGAGATCAGAATCACTGCTTTTTATTAAAAATAGTCTAAAAATATCTAAACTAGCTTGTTTTTTCCCATATGAACCCATGTACAATTTATTATATTTCCATAAAGCCTCTTGTGTAGGTTTGCCTTGTTCTAAAGCTTCAGATATTACATTTCCAGCATAAAACCCACTTAACATTGAAGGCCCAATTCCACCTCCATGGATTGGATTCACTAAACTTGCAGCATCCCCAGTCACCACAACACCATTTCCCACCATATTATCTAAAGGTCGCCTAGTTGGATCAAACCAAGCACCACCAGTCAATAAAGTGGACTTCTCAAACATGGGTTTTTTCAGAATGTTATTGTAGAGTTGAGTTTTTGGATTTGGAAATTTTTCACTCATACAGACGCCCAAACCAACATTGACTTGAGCACCTGGCTTAGGAAAAATCCAAGTATATCCACCTGGAGTATTTTTTTGATTCAAATAGATATCACAATACTTAGTATTTTCAGTTTCTTGTTTTAATTGACGAACTTCACGATAGCAAGCTTCAACATCATCATTTTCTATTCTTTGATCAATATTCATTTCTTTTGGAAGTTTACGTCGAACCATACCCAAAAAGCCGCTAGCATCAACTACAACTTCACTATCTAATCTATTTCTTAATCCATCGGAACCTTTTATTATTGCACCTGAAACAAAACCATTCTTAATTACCGGATTAAGGAACTTTGTAGAATCTAATAATGTAACACCTTTATCGATTGCTTTTCTTAAAAGCCATTGACCAAAAAGTTTACGATTAAGCAAATAACCAACAAAATCTTCATGGGCTATAGTAAAAACTGTTTCTTCATTAGGAGAAAAAATCCGTATTCCTTCAATTCTAGTCTCAAGTTCACCACCTTTTGGTTTTTCTAAACCCAAAGTTTTCAGATGATGCTCACCAAGGGCATCTCCGCAAATCTTATCACCAATCAATTCTTTATTTTTGTTTTCAACTAAACAAGTTTTTAATCCTTTTTCAGCCAAGGTTTTTGCTGCTAAACACCCTGCAGTTCCTGCACCCACTACAATAACATCAAATTTTGCCATATCAAAAACTCCACGAATTATGATATATTTTCTATACCTAGTTGTATTAGTAAACCTTTATAAATCATTAAGTAAGCTTCACCACACCAAGTGTAAACTAAATGACCAAACAACTTTCACTCAGTGCTGAACTGTATATTTTAATAGAATCAAAACTTAAACAAACTCTTAAGGGAATAGAAGAAACTTTTGGCCAGATATTAAAAAAACAGGATATAACACCCATAGAACTTAAAGAGAACATTAAAAATCTTGAAGAAAATTTTTACATAATATCTCAGAAATGGAGTTTAGCAATTCTCTACACATTATTACTAAAAGACCAAGCAGGTTTTGGGAAAATTAAAAAAATCCTAGGAGTAAATTCGCGAACTCTTTCAGATAAACTAAAAACACTTTCTTCCTACAAATACATTAACAGAAAAGTGGCCAACGGACCACCGTTAAGAGTCCAATATTCTCTGACATATAAAGGAAAAAATACTGTTCTTCTAGCCCTACCATTGTTGTACTATAGTAGCAAATAAAAGGATTAATTTATTAAAAAATGAATAAAAAAAGGTTTTCAAAAAAAAATTATATTTATAAAGACCAAAAAGAGCATTAATTTTTAATGTTTTTTTTTAATAGATTCTTTAGGAATAATTAGTTTTGTTGTCTCCTTTATAGTCTCAAAAACCATGCAGGTAAGAGTCTTCTCCAAACCATTTATTAATCGAAGTTTATCAACTACAAATTTTCCAATAGAATCTACAGCCTCAGCTCTCAATTTTATTATCAAATCCCAATCACCCGTAATTATATGTACCTCCTGAACTTCAAGAAACTGAGCTATCTCTTTTGCCACAATTCTCTGGGATGTAACACCACCATCTTTTAACCTGTAAGATACTGAAGCTAAAATAAACGCAGTTGTTCCTGAAACAAGTTTTTCAGGAGCTAAAATTGCTCGATATTCTAGAATTATATCTTGTTTTTCCATTCTTTTTATTTTCGCAAAAACAGTAGTGATTGGAGCCTTGATTCTACTAGCAATTTGTCTAGCAGTAAGTTTGCTGTTCTCTTGAATTAAATTAAGTATCGCTAAGTCTTTCTCATCTAATTTAATCAACATATTGTAATAATTACAAATATCAAGCATAAAAACAATCACTTTTCATAAAAAAGTCCATATTTTTCATAAAAAATTTATTATCCACCAATCCATTACTACTAGCAGAAAAAGAATAAGTAACAATAGAGGATTTACCATGATCGACCAATTTAATTCATCAAATTTTCCAAAATCATTGGACAAATTAACAGAAAGTGAAATAAAAAGAAAAGCGTGCATAGCAAAAGTTATGACTTACACATTAAGAAATCTCACCTCACAATTCGTTAATAATGGATTTGAATGGTTACTACCAGTAACTCTTTCACAATCAACCGATCCATTATGGCCTGATCCAGGAGCATCCATAGAAAAACGCATTGAAGTAGATATCTATGGAAAAACTGTAAGAACTACAGCCAGTATGATTATCCATAAATTAATCGCTTCATCAACAGCATATCCTAAATTATTCATATTATCACCAAACATACGAATTGAAAAAGCAGAACGAGCTAAAACTGGAATGCACATATACGAATTCAGTCAGCTAGATTTTGAAATTAGAGATGCTTCATCAAAAGATGTAATGGTTTTAGTCGAAGATGCAATATATAATTTGGTCACAAGTTTGCATCAAGACATGAAAAAAGAATTAATCACCCTTTGCACAAGTGATACAATAAAAATCCCAAAAAAGCCATTCAAAATCTTTGACAGATGCGATCTTGAAACCGAATATGGAGAAAATTGGGAAGAAAAAATTTCAAAAGAAATTACTGACCCAATATGGATTACAAACATTCCAAGAGAGTTCTATGATTTTGAAGATTTTAAAACAGGAAAATGGGACAATTACGATCTATTCTTACCAAAATTTGGTGAAACATTATCTGGCGCCAAAAGAGAATGGGAATATGCGAAAATAATAGAAAAAATAGAAAGAGACAACGTGGACAAAGAAAATTATAAATTATTGTTACAACTATCTAAAGAAGGAAAACTTAAGCCCTCTTCAGGAGGAGGAATTGGTTTGGAGCGACTAGTCAGTTGGATAAGTGGAGCCAAACATATAGCTGAAACTCAGCCTTTCCCTAGAATACCTGGAATAGTTCACGAATTATAAGAAGGATACATGAAATGAATAATTATTTAGAAGCATTAAAAAATAAATTAACAGAGTATGACTACAAAAAACTTTGCGCTATAGAAAATCCCAAAGTACACGAATTTATTGCTAAGTCTAGTGATCTTTGTCATGCGGAAAAAATCTTCATCTGTAGTGATGATCCCAAAGACATTGACCACATTAGAAAACAAGCCATACTCAGCGGCGAAGAAAAAAATATTCTAAAAATAAAGGGACACACAGTACATTTTGACGGTACTAACGATCAAGGTAGAGATCGAAAAGCAACAAAATATCTTGTCCCAAGAGGAACAACTTTTAGCAAAGCTCTCAATCAAATTGATAGACAAGAAGGATTACATGAAGTAAAAGGACTACTAATGGATTCAATGAAGAATCGAACTATGATTGTTCGTTTCATCTCATTAGGACCACCAAACTCTGTATTCACAATTTTAGGATTGCAATGCACTGACTCATGGTATGTTGCACATGCTGAAGATTTACTCTATCGATCAGGATACAAAGTATTTTGTCAAGCCGAACCAAATCGAGAATTTTTGCGCGTTCTTCACTCTGCAGGAGAACTTGATAAAAATATGACTAGTGCAAAGGATGATAAAAAAGCAATTTACGTAGATTTTATGGACAGTACAATTTATAGTGTTAACACTCAATATGCTGGCAACTCGGTTGGTTTTAAAAAACTAGCATTTAGATTAGCGATAAGAAAAGCCAATTATGAAGGTTGGCTAGCCGAACATATGATGCTCATGGGAGTTTATGGACCTGGAGGACGTAAAACATACTTGTCAGGTGCTTTTCCAAGTGCATGTGGAAAAACATCTACAGCAATGCTCCCCGGTGAAACCATACTAGGTGATGATATTGCATACATCAGAGATATCGGGTCAGTTGCAAGAGCTGTCAATGTTGAATCTGGAATATTTGGAATTATCAAAGATGTAAATCCTGAAGATGATGTAGCAATCCATAAGGTATTAAATAGTCCAGGTGAAATAATTTTTTCCAATATATTGGTAAAAGATGGTAAACCATACTGGATAGGAATGGGAGAAGAAACGCCTGAAGATGGACTTAACTTTTCAGGAGAATGGTATCAAGGGAAAAAAGACTCAGCGGGAAAAGAAATTCCTCTTGCACACAAGAATGCTCGGTACGCGGTGACACTCAAAGCATTGAATAATTGTGATCCTGAAATTGATAATCCAATGGGCGTAAAAGTTAGTGGAATAATGTATGGTGGACGAGATGCAAAAGCGTATGTACCAGTTCAACAAAGTTTTGATTGGACTCATGGAATAATCAGCTATGGAGCATCTTTAGAAACTGAAACAACATTTGCAACGATAGGAAAAGAAGGTGTTCCTGAAATAAACATTATGAGTATTCAAGACTTCATTTCAATTCCTTTAGGTCAAAACGTTTGTAATAACATTGAATTTGGAAAGAGACTAAAGAAGGCACCAATGGTCTTTGGCGTAAACTATTTTCTGCGAAATAAAGAGGGCGAATTTTTAAATTCACCTCAGGACAAGCATGTATGGATAAAATGGATGGAACTGCGTGTTCATGGAGAAGCAGGAGCTATTAGATCACCAACAGGATTTCTACCAAAGTATGATGATTTGCAAAAGCTGTTTAATCGTATACTAAACAAAGAATATTCAAAAGAAGATTACGTCAAACAATTCACAATTCGAGTTCCAGAAAATTTAGCAAAGATCGAACGTGTACAAAGATTCTATCAAGAAAACGTTGTCGATACACCTGTTGAATTGTTTGAAATATTGGATAAACAAAGAAAACGCCTTATTGAAGCAAGAGATAAATTCGGAGACTACATTTCTCCAGAAAAATTTGAATGGTAAAAAACATATCAAATAAACATAAAAACATCAAAAAAACATATATTTTTCTTATTGCCAATTATTTTTTAATTAATAAAAAAATATTGATTAGTAATTCATAATCGTTAATAATTAACTTCGATTCATGAAAGTTTAAAGAAACAAAGGCGTAAAAAAAATGATGATGAAAAATAAAGTTCAACATAAAATTGATTTAACACAAATTGATGGCAATGGAGCTTTTCCTTGTCCAAAATGTTCAACAATGATTTCTCCAGAAGATGAAAGTGAATCAGTTTACAAAATAGTTGATACTAAAATTAGCAATAACGAACTGGTCGAACTTACCATTAAGTGTAACAATTGCAAAACTAACATGAAATTGACTGGTTTTCAACAAACGATAGAAAGCTAAAGGATAATCACGGTAAAAGTTATTGTTCGATCTTCCGACTTAGTGCATAAAAGAGTACCCCTAGAATACCGCCATACACCAATCCATTAAATAATGCGCTAAGCAGAACAAAAAGACTGTTTAACCCTTGCCCTAACATCAAAGATAACCAACTACTTGGAAACATTGGAACTGGAATAAGAAGAGAGGCTACAGTAAAAAGTGAAAAAAAAATATGGTAATTAACCCTTTCAAATTTAGCCCTTCCTTAATTGGTGTTTTCAGTGAAGAAAAAAACAATAATAAATCTTGTTGTTTTTTTGTTTAACAGAAATACAGATCAAAAATTAATTTGTCTAATCACTAAATTGAATAGTTTGATTTGAATAAATAAATTAAAAAAAGGTCAAAAAATCATGAATAATCAGCATAATGAGAAGGAAACGGGTTGTTGATTGGTGGAGGTAAAATCTTTTATTGTAGGAGCGCTTTCGACAAATTGTTATGTAGTTAATGGTTTAGAAAAAGATGCAATAATTATTGACCCTGGAATGGAAACTCGTAGTGACTTATCAAAAATTACGAGTTACATTAAAGCAAACTTTTTAAAAATTAAATTAATCGTTAACTCTCATGGTCATTTTGATCATGTCTCAGGAAACTTAATTGTTCAGAGTATGTATAATTGTCCAATTTGTATTCATGAAAAAGATGCTCCTTTTCTTGAAAAAATAATTGAAAAGCCAGTAATAAAGAGATTAAAAGATGGAGATCTATTGAATTTTGGAAAAAATATTTTAAGAATTATTTCAACTCCAGGACATACGCTAGGAGGGATTTCTTTGGTGGGAGAAAAGATTGTATTTACTGGTGATACTTTATTTTCTAAGGGCATAGGAAGAATGGATTTTCCTGGTGGGTCAAAAAGTGACATGAAAGAATCGTTGAAGAAAATAACAGCTCTGAATGATGAGTTCATTGTTTATCCTGGACATGGAAGTATTACCACTATTGGAGAAGAAAAAGCCGAGAATCCTTTTTTGAATTGGTTATAACTTTTTTAAGGAAATGAATGTTTATAGTGAAACAAGTTTTGATTTATTTGATTTTTTTATTTATTTTGTGTAGTTGTGTTTAACACACTTACAATATTATGTATTGAGACGTAATATTTAATAGAGTCTTGAAACCATCTTAAATTATGGAGAACTAAGATGGCAATGCTAAAGCTAAAAAAATCCTTCTCGGGATTAAACAAGCTTAAAAATATCAAAATTAACTTCAGAAAGAAGAAAAAAGAAATGCATATCCCAATGTCTCCACAAAAGCGAATACCAAGGGGTCTAAAAGTAATCGAAAAGTATCCATTATACGAACCTTTCTCACATGTCATAATAGTTCAAAATCCTAAAACAGGTGAATTCAACTATATTCTAGATGAACTACAACTAGATCCTCTCGAAAGGGGAGTATATGAGCGAATACTTGACATACTACTCGCAGAAATCGAGTCTCCAAAAGAAGAAATCGCAGATCCAAGAAAGTTTTTTGCTGAAGAAGCAAAAAAAATAGTCGATAAATATAGAATAAGCTTAGGATGGCTTCCAGATGTTTCATGGTACAAAATTCTTTATCATGCAGAAAGAGATCTTGTAGGATTTGGAAAAATAGATCCATTAATGCGAGATCCAAACATTGAGGATATCTCATGTGATGGAGTAGACAAACCAGTCTATATATGGCATAGAAAATATGAAAGTATTGAATCAAATCTTCGATTTCACGATGATGAAACACTTGACAACACTGTGGTTAAACTCGTGCATATGGCTGGAAAGCACGTTAGTACCGCTTTTCCAATAGTTGATGCCTCACTCCCAGGGAAACACAGACTTGCTGTCTGCTACAGGCGAGAAATTACTCCTTTTGGAACAGCTTTCACAATTAGAAAATTCAGAGAGGATCCTTATTCCATAATTGACTTAATTAATATTGGCACATTTTCTGAAGAAATGGCTGCATATTTTTGGGTTGCTCTTGAAAATAATTCATCCATCATGGTTCTTGGAGGAACAGCAGCAGGAAAAACAACTGCCCTAAACGCTTTAGCCTGTTTAGTTAAACCAGGAAATAAAATTATTACAATTGAAGAAACAGCAGAACTTAATTTACCTCACGATAACTGGGTTTCATTAATTTCTCGCCAAAGTTATGGTCTAGGTGGAAGTGGTGTGGGTGAGGTATCTCTTTTTGATCTTGTTAAGACATCAATGCGCCATCGCCCAGATATCCTGATTGTCGGAGAGATTCGAGGCGAAGAAGCATACGTTCTATTTCAAGCTTTAGCAACAGGCCACGGTGGTATGGCCACGATGCACGCTGAAAACATAGATTCGGCAGTAAAGCGACTAACATCAAAACCCATGGAGATTGCCCCTGCATATATTCCATTAATGAATATTGTAATTTCAATTCAAAGAATTCATTTAATTAAAAATGGCGAAAAAAAGGCATATAGAAGAGTAATCAACGTAAACGAAATAGTTGATTTCGAGAAATACCGAACACCAATAAGTTGGAACCCAGCTCAAGACATACATGAAACTCGCTTAGACAAAAGCGTATTATTAACATCTATTTCCCAAAAAAGTGGAGTAACGAAACAAGAACTCATAGAAGAAATTGGAAAACGCAAAGATGTTCTCCATTGGATGATAGAGAAAAACATAAGAAGTTACCATGATGTTGCAGCAATCATTGGAGAATACTACGCCAGACCAAACCAAATTCATGAAAAAGTCCAAACAGAACTGGAGGCAATAACAAATACCATTTCTAAAAAATCTTGAGGTATGGTCATTTCGCCTCTTTGGAGGGATGGCGCCATACTTTTTGAAAAACATATACGCATTTAAAAGTACATTAGAAAAAGCCAGAATCAAAATATACCCTGAAACTTATGTTTCGATGATGCTTTTTATAGCATTACTAACTGTCCCAGTGTCTGTTTTATCATTAGTGCTTCTTGTCACCCTTGGTTTTATGCCTATTTTATTTCTAGTTCCTTTACCAGCCTACATAATTATTGGATTTATAGTAATGCCCATGTCCAAGGCTAGTGATCGTGCAGCTGGTCTTGAGAGAGAGATGCCGTTTGCTGCAGCGTACATTAGTGTTATGGCATCTGGAGGTATTGCACCTTATGCGAGTTTTAAGAGGTTAACAAAAATCGAATTAATGCCTGCAATGAAAGAAGAAGCAATTGAGATAATAAAAGATGTAGAACTATTTGGAATAGATCCATTATCAGCTCTCACACTTGCTGCCAAGAAGAATCCGTTAGAAATCTTTAGGGATTTTCTTGCAGGTTATGCTTCAACAGTAATAATAGGCGGAGATATAGGTCACTTTTTAGAAAGAAAAGCAGAAGAAATTTTCAAGGCCAGATCAATAAGAGTCAAAGCTGCTGCTGAACGTCTAGGTATGCTATTGGAAACTTTCATTATTGTAATGGTTATGATGTCACTTTGTTTCTATATTATGTTCAGTGTTGATTCAATTTACAGTACAGGTGTTACCCTGTATTCAGGAATAATTCTTTACACTTACTTGTTTACCCCCTTGTTATCAATGATGTTCATTTATCTAGCACACAGTATGCAGCCAAGAACTCCGCTCGTTGATATGAGACCCTACAAAGTGTTTGGTGTTTGCGGGGCAATCGGTTTGGCTCTATTCCTCTTCTTAACAAACTTCATGGGTCTAACAGCTATTCCATTTATCACTTCATTGCAAACTGTGATCGATCTTCCCATAGCCATATCAGTAGGATTGTTTGTTTCAACAGCTCCAGCTGCACTTGTTCACATGAGACTCGCTAGAAGAAAAGCGGGAATGGAAGCAGGAATAACCAGTTTTCTAAGAGATTTAACAGAAGTCAGAAAAACTGGATTATCACCAGAAAAATGTATTTCAAGTTTAGCAAAACGTGATTATGGAGTATTCAGCAAAGAGCTTCAGAAAATCAGCAGTGAAATTTCATGGGGTGTACCCATCAAGAAAGTGATAATGCAGTTCTTAACTCGAACTAAAAGTTGGATGACTCAATTAGTAATGTTCCTCTTAGTTGAAACAATCGATGTTGGAGGAGGGACAATCGCAATGATTGAATCGCTTGCCAGGTTTAATAGTTTAACTCAAGAAGTGGAAAAAGAAAAGAAAGCATCAGTTCGCCCTTACATAATGATGCCATACCTTGCTTCAATATTGCTTGTAGCAACAACAATTATGATGCTTGGTTTTACAACTGGAACCTTAGGTGTAGCACCACCTGAAACCGGCTCTAGAGATTTGGAAGGTATGAAAACGATATTCTTGACTTCAGTAATATTTCACAGTTACCTGATAGGTATTGTCGCTGGAAAAATTAGTGAAGAGTCTATTGCAGCGGGTTTCAAACATGCTTCTATACTTGTAATTATCGCAGTATCGGCATCGAAAATAATGCCCATGTTTATGTAACTAATAAAAGGAGAGGAAATTGACACGAGATATATTAAGATTCAAAGCATACGCAAAAACAAAAAAGCGGTTAGTCCTGCTATCTCAACTCTGATACTTACTGCTGCTACAATAGTTATGGTTCTTGTGACAGTGAGTTTTGCTAATACTTTTTTAGACGCTAGATTAGCTGAAAACGAATTTGCAACAAATAAACAATTCTTGCTTACAACAGCACTTCAAATAGATGATATAGCATGGACTGTTGGACGTACTCAGACAGTTCGTTTTTCAAGCCAGTTTGGGAACATGAAATTCCAATCTGCAGCTCTCAGATATACTCTCGAAATTGATACGGGTTCGGGATGGGTAACTGTGATCAATAATGTAACGGGCATGATCATGTTTAATGTCCCGGTGGGTGTTTATTCAATAAGTAATAACTATTTTGAAAGAATATTACCTTCTTCAAGTGGTTCATTTTTACAAATTGGACCATCAGCGCCTGTAGATCACGTATTTTGTGTCGAGAAACTGCCAATGGCTGAAGGTAACTATACAAGAATAGTTGTTGTTCCCACCATTAGAATGCTCAATTCATCCATAACAGGACCCCAACAAGATACAACATCATATTACAAGTTTTATCTTCCAACTCTAGAACCTGGCGCACATCAATACCTCTCTCAATCAATAACCCTACAAGGAGACTCTATAACCAAATTGGTCAAAAGCGGAGTAGATAAAGTTAGGTTCAATGTAACGTTCCCAAATGGTGATGCTTCAGTAGGCTTTGATTCAAGTTTCTTCAACTTCGATAATATCAGCGAAGAAGTAATTCTTCAAGAAAACTCAGTTATTGAACTATATCTAGGAAAAATCATTGTCACCTTGGGAAAAATCTAAACATCGGAGAAAAAAAAATGCCACAAATAACCATTGAATACATGATAATGATTCCACTGATGATAATGCAGATCTTCTTGTTTCCATTAACTGCAAGTTGGATAATGAATTCATGGGCAGATTCACGACAAACTCTTGCGATAAAGGAAATAACAAGTCACATATCTAGCTCTTTGCAGCAAGTTTATTCTGCTTTAACACATTCATCAATTGCCAGTAGCACAGTTACTATTGAATCAAAAGTTCCAGAATTCATAGAGGGAACCCCTTACATTGGAAATGCAACTTTCTATTCAGGTTTAAGTTCCAACTCAAGCAGTAGTCTAGAAATCAGATTTATGATTATTGGAACGAACATCGAATCTATAACAAGATTTCCAGTAGGAAACGATTTTTCTTGGCAAAATTCGACTTTCACGAGTAACTCTAACAACATGATTATTGCAAATAAACTGACCAATGGTTCAATTATAGTATCTTTTGGAGGGATCTAATAATGAACTCTTCATTAGATCACATGTTTGCAATGATTGTGTTTATAGGGGCTATTTTGCTTTTTATTGGTCTCTTTAATCAAACTATTCAAACAGCTGTTACTTATCAAGCAAATAGAGCAACTGCAAATAAGGCAAGCGATCTACTTGATAATATACTTCTAAATCCAGGTATACC
>JAUWJK010000117.1 GCA_030607735.1 Candidatus Bathyarchaeota archaeon | reverse complement strand
GTGGGATTCGAACCCACGAACGCCTACGCGACAGGGTCCTAAGCCCTGCTCCTTTGACCTGACTGGGAGACCCCCGCAGTTAATCTATTAAGATTTGAAAATACATCTTCTATTTAATAACTATTTAACCTTCAAATTAAAATAATCATTTAAAAAAAATAATAAATAATTTATTTGCTTGGCAACGCAATATATTTGGATAAGAACTTGAAAAAGCTAAAAGGTTTTGTCGGGTTAATTATTTTTGTTTTAGTATTATTTTTTCCAATGATTCTAGAGTTTATCATCTTAAATGATTACGCTCCAGTATTGCGAGGTGTATTATCTTTTTGGAAAAATAGGACAACAACCCTATTACTAAGTGATATTTTGTTTCTGTAAGGTGGATTGCTTCTTATATTTGGAGCATTATTTGCTGGGGTAATCCTTTACAATGCATGGTTCCCAACTGATGTTAGAAAAACACAGTTCACTGAGTATATTTGGAACTGGAAAGTAATGAACAAAGAACGAGGATCAACAACAGAAGCGCTTGCCAGTGTAATCATAGCAACTTGGTTTTTTGTTACAGTGATCATGAGTCTCATGCCAAGACACCACGCTAATACTATTGTGTTTAAAACCACAATCCCAACTGTTCTCCCACAAACCATCAATTTTCTTACGTTTAGCCACCGAAAACTGCTCCAAACAAAGTGAGCTTAGACAAGGAGTTGGATGGTGCCAGTATTAGCCTAGAAGCAAATGTGCTTAAACATCCACACCAAACTCCAGTTGTCGTGCCCTATGAACCAGAATCCAACTGAGGGAGAAGGGAACTGGAATATACAAGTAGGTTGACAAACTCTTAACTGATTTTAACAACAGTCTATCAAAGCGCAAAACTCCATATGTCATTTCTTTTGTAAAAGCACTCACATAAATTGAAAAAGATTACAGACAAAAAGCTCAGTGTATAAAAAGAAACAACAACATGTAAAGTAATACCGTAGAATCACCTTCAATAATCCCAGTTAAAGATTGAAGATAATTGAAATCAACAGTCTTAGCTTCTTTATTATTTACACATCAAAAATAATTTGAATACGATATAAACTGATCCTTGTTATTTTTCTGAACTGGTTTATTTTTGATTCTTATTTTAGTCGATTAAATCACCTATTTGGGGTCTAGTGGGTTTGGTCAATGAAGTTTAGGGGTTATTGCCTCACATAGTCGGTTTTTAAATCCTAACTTTGACCAGCCGAAACGAAATTAATTTCTGGGATGCACGGTAGAAGAAAGACAAAGAACTAATCATGTTCTAATACTGCAAACTGTATTAATAGATTATATAAACTGTAAAAAAATACAGTAAATAAATAATATTACGGAATATATTGTGATGGAACAAACTGGATTAGGTCTATACATAACAAAAAACTTCAATAGCAAAAACTACAAAGGCAATACTATAAGAATGGCAGTGGTAGATCTAGCCGAATTAAAAGGATATCCCTTAAACTTTGTATGTGTTCTGCCTAGACATGTTGTTCTAAAAGGGAACTTGCAAAGCAAGTTTTCAGATAAGTTTGGAGATAATAGCCAAGGCGTGGCTAAAGAACTGTTAAACAGGGCACTATTAACAGAGGATGACTTGGATATAAAAAAGGAGATTATGGATCGCCTAAAACTTTTAGATCCTAAACCAAAAAACATAGCTGAATGTATTGGGTGTGGTAAAGATTTTGAATATAGAAAGTATAATTATGGAAGACAAAAGGCTTGTCGTGAATGTAGAACCAAAAAGCGGTTAAACCGAGAATGGAAATGACACAAGTTTTCTAGCCAAAAGTAAACTAAGGAATATCCATGTTAATTATCTGAACACCTAAGGAAACTAAATATAACACCCTCAAACTGTACAAAACAAATACCCTAACAATGTGATCCAATAAAAAAAAGATGAATAATTTTGAACCTAAAACTATACATAACAAAAAACTACAACATCAAAGACTACACTAAACCAGGTCACATAAGAATAGCAGTAGTAGACAAAGACATATCAAAAGATTATCCGGCAAACTTTGTATGCATGCTGCCAAAAACATTCAATCCAAACGCTACAATACAAAATAAATTCCAAGAAAAATATGGACCCAAAAGCAAGGAAATAATAAAGAAGCTTTTAGATCAGGAACTAAAAACAGAGGATGATCAAGTCATAAAGAAGGAACTGTTAGCACGTTTAAAATTAATTGATCCTAAACCGAAGAACATGGTTAAATGCAATGTTTGTGGAGAAGAATTCAAATCTAAAAAATACAGGTATGGAAAACAGAAAACCTGTTATGATTGCAAAGCAAAAAGATACGAGAATAAAGATGAATAATCATGAAATGCCTAAACTGTGGATATAGTTGGGAAAGAAGCAAATGGACTGAATATGTTTCTTTTCTATCAAAATGTCCAAGTTGCAACTCAAGACTCTTAGCAAGATACTAATTTTTAAAAGTACATTAAAAACAAATTTCATTTTTAATTTATCATTTTTATCTAAGTTTTCTCGTGTAGAGTTAACAAAGAACACAAAGAAATCTAAGTAGAACTTCAAAAAGTAAACAATAAAAAATAATTAAACATTAATAATAGTAAATGGATACTTAATTGACAAACTATGTATCCTAGCAATAAGCATAGATGGATACGTTGCAGGTCCACACGGAAACCTAGAATGGTTAAACAACATACCAAACCCACAACAAAATGATTATGGCTATTCAGAGTTCATACAACACATTGATGCTATTGTTATTGGAAAAAACACATTTCAAAAAGTATTAACTTTAGGAAATTGGCCATATCACAAACCTGTGTTTGTACTAAGCAACAGCCTTAAAGAGCTTCCAGAAAATCTTATTGGTAAAGTTGAAATCATAAATGGAGCGATAACCACAGTAAACATAGACCTCATTAAACAAGGATTCAAAAATTTGTACATTGATGGTGGTCAAACAATACACAGCTTTCTAAAAGAGGACTTAATAGATGAAATAATCATCACAAAAGTTCCAATTCTTCTAGGAGATGGAATCCCACTATTCCACAAATTAGACAAACAACTAAAATTTAAACATGTAAAAACTGAGATCTACAATAACAATCTAGTAAAAAGCCACTACGTAAGAATTAGATAATAGTTTTTCCCAAGTTTTCTTGGGGTAGAGTAAACAAAGAACCAAAAAGGTATCTAATAGAACCTACTACTACATTCATAACAAGCTATCAACAGTAATCAACTAAACCCTAGTCAAACTTAATTAAGACACAAAATCTTCTAAACCATAAAACAGGATATCTGAAAAACAAAATCCGTTTTTTGCTTGGTGGAAACAAAATAAAGCTAGGACTACTTATAACTAAACAATATACAAAACATTATAGTATCCAAACTAAAATCAAATATCTATTTGCAGTAATAGATTTAGACAAATCAAAACAATACCCACAAAACTTTGTAAGTGTATTGCCCAAGAAGATTGATGCAATAGTTAAGCCATCAAACAAGTTTGAAGAATTATATGGTAATCAAAGCCTTGAAATGGCAAACCAACTCTTGGAAACAGCATTAAAATCAAGACCTGATGCAGAAACAACAAAAGCAATAATGGTTAGGCTAAAACTCCTTGAACCTAAAAAAGCCAATAAAACTAATTGCCTGAACTGTGGTAAGCTTATTACTCAATCTAAAAGAAGATATAGAACCTACAAATTCTGCTTTGCGTGCCATAGCAAGGCAAAAAAAGTAGATTAGAAGAACAAAACAGCTAACTTATTCCATATATTAATCCAAGTTTTCATGACAAAAGAAGCTATCTCTTTTTAAACTGTCTAAGCTTCTTCATTTTCTTATCCAGCATCTTAAACTTCTTCTTCTGCTCAACTACTCTATCTTGTTTAACCTTCAAAAAAGAGTAACCAAGAGCTAAATCCTCATCAGAAGGACCAG
>JAUWJK010000092.1 GCA_030607735.1 Candidatus Bathyarchaeota archaeon | reverse complement strand
CTGAACCTAAAGCATCAGGATCAGCATTAGGATGACATAAAAGTAGAATCGAAATTGCATGTGTTTTATCTAATAAATTAAGGATACTGGAAAAATTCATTTTAAGTTACTCAAATACTTTCCAGAAACTTTTAGTGCTTCCTTAACAGCTTCTTTTGTAATTAGTTCTACGTTTACATTTTTAGCTTTGGGAGATAATATTAAAATCACTTCAACTGAAATAGTTACAGGTTTTTCACTAGTAGTTTCCACGATAATGTTCAAAGTTTCCACCAGTTTCGAAGAAATTTTAGAGAGACATGTTTTTTTGCCGCAGTTTCTGCAACTTCAGATAAAAGTTCTGTTTGATTAGTGATTAGCTCGGGTAATACCCGCTTTTCCACCTATTTCACCCAAGTAGAATACTACTCTGATTATTGAGAAACTGGTTTGAGATCAGCTTGAAGTTTTGTTTGAGCTTCTTTTACTTGAGAGCGCAACCTTTCTTCTTGTCTACCTATAACAGTGCTTCTCGTGTTGAGGAGTTCTTTTCGTTCAATTAGCTCTTCGACCAGTTTTGTTTTTTCAGCTTTTATTAAAAGTGAACCTGCAGTCTTGTAGATAACAGCGTCAGCATCAGTTTTTTGAAGCTCGGTTAATGTTTGTTCAACTTCTGTTTTTTCCATTTCTACTTGTTGTTTCTGAGCTAATACTGATTGCATTGTTTGTTGCAATTGTTGAAATCGCAGTAATCTTTCTTGAACTTGAGGTGGTAGTTTTGAAATTTGATCACTCATAAGTTATCTATCCGTCTGGAGTGCAATAAGCAAGGCTCTTAATTAAGCATTTTCTAAATAAGTACCAAAGTTGTATGCTTCAGCAATCTATTATTTGAAACAAAAATATTTTTTTAATTGTTAGTTTTCTTGGTGCCGGGAGCGGGATTCGAGCCCGCGACTTCTGGACATTGGGCGTTAGGCCTCCTTTGTTCTCCAGATTATGAGTCTGGCGCCCTAAGCCAAGCTAGGCTACCCCGGCTATCTATTTTCATTTTATTCCTGATAAAGACGGCCCAATTTAAGGTTATTTATAGTTATATTAAATGAAATGATTAACAAAAAATGAATTATTAAAAAATTATTTTTTTTCAATTTTTTCTATACGAGTTGGTTTTCCAATGTAAACAATATCTGTCGAATCAATAAAAAGTCCTGTTTCAATTACTCCAGTAATCAATTTCAGTTTTTTGTTTAATTCTTTTGGATTTTTAATAACACCAAAACTAGCGTCAATAATCGCGTTTCCATTATCAGTTATTACGGGTCCAACCTTACCAGTCCCTTCACGAATAACAACTGCTCCACCAATTTGTTCTATTTGATTTTTCACTAAAGACAATGCAAAAGGTAACACTTCAATAGGAACTGGATGATTCCCATCACCTAGATTTGTTACTTTTTTATTTTCATCAGCTATTATAATATTTGTTTTTGATGCAGATGCAACAATTTTTTCACGTGTTAATGCGCCACCCATACCTTTTATCAAATTAAGTTGAGGATTTATCTGATCTGCTCCATCTATTGTTAAATTAATAATTGGGTGTTCTTCAAATGTAGTGATTTTTATGCCATACTTAGTTGCTAATAAAAAAGCTTGGTAGGAAGAGGGTATTCCCCAAACAACAATTTTTTCTTTTTGTATCTTTTCGCCTAATTCCTTAATAGCATAAGCTAAAGTACTTCCACTTCCCAAACCAACAATGAAACCGTCTTTAACATGCTTGATTGCAGCTTTTGCCACTTCTTTTTTAGCTTTTTCAATCCAATTTGAATTATGATTCAATTTCAATCTGCCCTAATTTGTCCAATACTTTTTCTACTTCACTAGTAATTGCTTCTATTCTTTTCTCAGCCTCACTCTTTGAACCTGATTTCTCCGGAGTCAATTTTCGACGTTTCTTTGTTGTTCCTATTTTCAATTCATCTGTTTGTTCTTCAATAGAATCTAAAGATTTTGGAATTCGGACTTTTATTTCTTTTATTGGTTCTACATTAATTTTTGACCGTAAATCTTCAACTTTTGTGCTTAGATCTCCAAAACGTTCACTAAAAAGCTTCATCAAATCTTCTTGCATACCCTCAAGCTCATGTAATGTAACAATTGTTTCGTCTTTAGACATGGATTCCCTAATAGCCATCATTCGGGATTTGTATGATCCAGCAAGATTATCTCTTTCTATCTCAGAAATTTTACCTTCTCCATGAGCTTCATATAATCTTCTTATCGCATCGCTTAAAATTTCTCGTTCAACATCAAGAATTCTCAATTCATTTTTAGCGTGGGATGCAGTGTTTAATTTTACACTTTTTGTAACCCTAAAGGGTAAACCGGTTAAATTCGGTTGAATTTTAGCGTTATTAATCTTTTTTTCAGGTTTTTTGTCCCTTTTTCTCATTGCATAAATTAGTGTTACTGAAGAGACGATTACCACTAATACAACTGCTATCAGTGTTGTAAGATCAACTAAAGCCATGATATCCTCTCTGTATCTGATAGATTTTGGTATATATATAAATTAATATACCATTTCTTGGCGCATAACGTTTATTGAAACATTAAAATAGAAAAATAGTTGCTACTAAATAATATTTAAAAATTTTACTGTGGTAACCTAAAAGTTTTGCACTAACTTAAAAAACTATGAAATTACAAAGATAACAAAATCTGTTTTTATTCCAGATTATCCGGTAGACAAGGTAAAATGGAGCCTCGGGCGGGCTTTGATCCCGCGACCACCGCCTTACCAAGGCGGTGCCCCACCAGGCTAGGCTACCGAGGCACCTACTTTGTTATTTAAGCCCAGAGTTATTGACTACATGGTCATGAAACTTAATATTTACTTTTGTGGTTTGACCATCTTGACCTGTAGCTGTTTGAAAATGAAAGCCTTGATTTTCTAATAAAGTTTTCACTACGTTTAGATTATTTATTTTGTGGTAAGTAAACTGGGGCTTCCTAAACTCATTCAAACCCACATAATGACGTACCCTACAATACCTAACTACACTCTTCTTGTTTAGAAACAGTTGAGCAGACCCAACAACATGACACACTAAACACTCCAACCTTACACACTTGATTTTGGTCATCTACGTTTCACCTCATTAATTGTGATTGGTGATCAGGGACCACAAGAAGCTTAAAAAAAAACCTTAAAGATCAGTTCTGGACGGTCTAGAAACTTACAAAAAAAAGTGTATATTCCAGTTTTTACATACTACCCAAGCAGAAGGTTTTGGTTATATCAAAAAAACTAAACAAAAATAGGTTTACCTGCACTACTGAAGAAAACAATTGTATCTGTAAAGAGTGTTCTACACATAAATGGCTAATAAAAGACAAAAACCATAAAGAATCTGAAGAATAATACGTTTAGGAATTAATGATTAGAAATTAGAAGATTTCAACGTATATTTTGCCATTCTCAATCTTACACCTATAAGTTGTGAGTAGCTTCTGTTTTGTTCTCAAATAGACACCTGTTCTAACATCAAACTTCCAACCATGACAGGGACAAGAAACTATGTAGCCTTCTAGTTTTCCTTTTGATAAGTCACATCCTCTACAGGGACATATCTTTGAAACACCATAGACCTCATAACCAATCCTAGCTAATAGAATATGTTTTCCTGAAACAGTAACCATTTTCATGGTTCCATCTTTTAGATCTGTTTCATCTATTGAGGGAACAAAATTATCTATAAACATCTTAGTTTTCTATCTGATAATTATTCTTTATATCATTTTGTTATGATCTTATATCATTAGTTTTGCTTAACTATTTTTGTGTTCTTTGTTTACTCTACCCAAAAAAACTTAATAAAAGATGTTTGAAGAAGATTTAATAGACTTTAGGATTACAAAAAGCTAAGTGAGATTATTATGTCTGAACAGAAAGCTAAAAGGACTCAAAAGCAAGAGCTTGTACAAAAGGAAAAGAAAGCGGATAGTAAAAATGTCCAGAAGCTTATACACAGACTAGATGAGTTAAGGAAGAAGAGTAAGTTTGTTGATGTTGCTGTTTGCCCTAAATGTAAGAGTGTAAACTTGCGTAGGGTTGAGTCTTCAAAGGGCGATATGACTGGTCATTTAGGATGGTTGCTAGTTATGTATGAGTGTTTGGATTGTGGTTGGAGAGGTAGGCTTGAGATTTTTGCTACTAATAAAAAGCAAAGTTGGAAAGAAGTTGCTATAATGGCTGAGGCAAGAGACTTAGATAGAGAAGATGAAACAGGGAAAAATGAGTAGATCCTAGTAGGTTTATCTTTTTGTGTTCTTTATTTGCTCTACCCAAAAAAAATTTGGATGAAAAATAAGAAAAAAGAGAGAAGAGCAACAAGCTAAATTAATTTAAAGGCTGGTTTTGTCCTATAGTAGTATAATCTAATAGGATAAGCACATTTTGGGTTTCTACAATATTTAATCTTTTTAATAACATCTTCTGTTACATCTGATTCTTTAGGCTTATCAGTTGAACAATGTTGATGAAGTTTATCTCCTTTTTCAACTTCATTTCTCCAATTGCATTTTGGACATATTTTAACAATATTAATTGGATCCATATTTACTTGTGATATTCATTGGTAATAAAAAGTGTTTCAACACCATTATTATCAGTATACCATAAAATATCGTATACTTGCAAATTAATAATCCAAAAATACTCTATAAACAGTCCAAATAACTTAGACTAGCATGTTTCCTTGTCCACTCTATTTCTCTTTCTTTCTTCCACCGTGCATCCCAGAAATTAATTTCGTTTCGGCTGGTCAAAGCCAGAATCTGGACACCGCCTCAGAGAGGCAATGACCCCCTAAACTCCATTGACCAACACCCAAAGACCCCAAATAGACAGCTAAGCCACCATAGATAAAATTCAAAAATTAAACCCGCCCAAAAAAATAAACAAGGGTCATTTTATCACGTAATCAACCTAATTTATGATGTATTAAACCAAAAAGAAGAGAAGACAGTTGATTTCAATTATCTTCAATCTTTAACTTGGATTATTGTAGGTGATTCTACGGCATTACTTCACATGTTACTATTTCCTTTTATACTCCAAACTTTTTGCCAGTAATCCTTTTCACTTTATATGAGTGCTTTAAACAAAAGAAATAACGTAAAGATTCCAAGATTTGATATATGCTTGTCGAATTCGTTTATGAATTAAGTTATGTGCTATTATAATCCAGTTCCCTTCTCCTCAATTTGGGGTCTGGTTCATTGGGCACGACAAGTAGAGTGTGTTGGATGGTATAGCATTTTTTGCTCCAGCATGGACTGGCACCAACCATCTCCTTGTCTACACCCTTTGAAGTGGGAGTGACTTGTTGTGGCTAAACGTAAAAACATTAACGATAAGTGGGAGTGCAGTTGGGATTGTGGCTTCAAACACAAAAGTGTTGGTGTTGTAAGTTGGCATGAGACCCATGATCACTGTAACAAGAAGCCAAGTGCCTATGATTATACTGGTAAGCGGTATCAGGCTACTTGGAAGAGTTTTTAGCGTTTTAAGCGAGTCACCTTAGATGGTCTATACCATTCTCAGATGTAAAACAGAGTCTATTGCATTGAGCACTCTGCCTCTTAGTTCTGATAGTCTTGGGCTCCAGTAGTGTCGAATGAAGATTTCTTAGAATACATATTGAGAAATATTGCTAAGTTATCTAAAACAACTTTTTTTTAATAGTTTATAATAAACCTTATTTTAGCTAAAAACAATCATTGTAGATACCTTGAATCTAAAGTATATCATTGTTATTATTGTATGTTTGATGCTCTTTCCCTTCCTGTTATATGGTATAGCTCTTAGCATGGAAAGAGAGCCTGTTGAAGTTAACGATAATGTTAATGCGTTTTATGTTGGCGTGGATGTGGCTTTTGATGATATAGATCAGACAAAAGAGATCATTGACAGAGTGGATTCTTATTCAAACTTTTTTTTGCTAGGAACAACAGGGGTTTCTCATGATTCTGAAAAACTAGATGAGCTATGCTCGATTCTCGCTAAGAGGGAGATGTATTTTGTTGTTTATCAAGAAGAGCATTGGCGTTTGGATATGCTCCCTGTTATTGAGGAGCGTTATGGGGATTATTTTTTGGGTCTTGAGTTTGAAGATGAGTTCGGTGGGCTCCAATTGGATTTATGGGATTATAGGTGGGTTAGGTCTGCTGAAAACTACTCTGATGCCTCAGAAAAATTTGTAAATGCTTTAAGCAGATATTTAACTGAGCCATTTTTTTCCTTTGGACTTGTGCCTGATGATTTTTTGTTATTTACAGCTGATTATGCTCTTTACTGGTTTGATTAT
>JAUWJK010000081.1 GCA_030607735.1 Candidatus Bathyarchaeota archaeon | reverse complement strand
TGTTGATGGTGAAAAACAACATTTCTGCAGAAACAGTTTTGTGTAAATGTTGTTTGGATTCAAAGTTACAAATTCCTGAACTAAATTTTCATGTTTGTGAGAAAAGAATTGGAATTGTTCCAAAAGCCTTGGATCTTGTTGTGTCTAAGAGATTATGCTACAAACGATTAAAAAATAATACAAACGATCTTTCGCTCAAAAAGATTTTTGATAATCGCCAAGCTGCTCTTAAATGGATTCTTGTAACCTGTTTTGGATATCTGGGTTATAGAAACGCAAAGTTTGGTACTGTTGATGGACATATGGCAGTTTGCGCTTTTGGAAGAGACACTTTTCTCAATGCCGCTAGACAGGCAGAAGCTAACGGTTTTGAAGTTATTCATGGTATTGTAGATTCTTTATGGTTAAAAAAAGAAGGTGCTAGGGTTGATGAATATTATGATTTAGTCAAAGAAACCGGTGAAAAAATTGGTGCTCCTTTAGCTTTTGAAGGATTTTATAAATGGATAGTTTTTTTGCCCTCTTTGGTTCACCCCAATATCGGGGTCTTGAATAGGTATTATGGTGTACTGAAAAATGGTAAAGTTAAAGTTAGAGGTTTGGAGGTTAGACATCGAGATACTTCACGTTTTATTTACAATGCTCAATTAGATATGATTAATGTATTAGCTACTGCTAATAACTCTGAACAATTTATGGGAAAACTTCCTGAAGTCTGGAGAATTGTAAAGATCTATCGTCAAAAACTGCTAAACGGTGAAGTTCCAATTGAAGATTTGATTGTCACTAAGCATTTATCAAAACACCCAAGTGATTATGTGCAAAAAGTTAGTCAAGTAATTGCTGCTGAACAATTAAGTGAGGCTGGAGTTGAAGTTCCTGCTGGAAAAAATGTTAGTTTTTTATTTACAGATTCAAAGAATAAACGATATAACCGTCGAGTTAAAGCAGAACAACTTATTGATATTCATACTCATGTAGACTTGAAGCAATATTTGCTTCTTTTGTATTCTTCTGCTTCTAATCTTCTAAGTTTTGCAGGATATACTCCTAGTTTAGTTTATGATGCAGTGAACAGATCTAAGAACATAGGTTTGTAAATCACATATTTTTTACTGTTCAATATTTATAATTAGAAAGCATTTATTTTTATTAAAATATTCATCTTTGAAAAGGACCTATCTAGTTTTTTGATTTATTCTTCATATTTCTAAGGGCAAATATGAAGGTCATTATCCAAAAAATAAGTGTGACTAATCCCAATGTGAAACTGAAAAAATTTCCCATAAGAAAAAACCCTACTTCAAAACCGCTAATTGCTATAGTAGTAAGCAGTGTTCCACTTACACTAAATCCTCTTAAAAAATTTCTATCTTTTATAATAGCTTTTGTCAGAAATAAAACAGCGAAAAGATTAACAACATTACCAAAATTCATTGCAATATCAATCGAATTCATTATTGTTCACTCGTATTTGGTTTTTATTGTAATTTTGGTTTTTTTGCAAATATTTTTACACTAATTACAGAATCATTAAGTTTTAAAAAATCATTTTTTAACTTTTTATTTAGCAATTCTGAAGTTGCACTACTAAGCATTTGTTTTATTGGAAAATAAGTCTGACTAATTATTTTAACTTGATTAAATCCTGCTTTTTTTATTAATCCTATATATTTAGTTTTTAGTTCTGCACCTGAGACACAGCCAATATATGCTTGAACGCTCTGCTTAATCAATTCAGGAAGATTATTTTGCAATACTATATCAGAAATAAGTAGTTTCCCTCCTGGTTTGAGAATACGATAAGATTCCTTAAAAACTCGTTTTTTATCAGGTGACAAATTAATTACACAGTTACTAATGATAACATCAGCAGTATTATCTGCAACTGGTAAATTTTCGATTTCACCTAAACGAAATTCAACGTTATTATACTTGCCTATTTTACAATTATTTCTCGCTTTATCAATCATTTCAGCAGTCATATCAATTCCGATAATTTTCCCTTCCAAACCAACTTTTTTCGCTGCTAAGAAACAATCCAATCCTCCTCCAGATCCTAAATCAACAACTATTTCGCCTATTTTAAGATTTGATAATGCTACAGGATTTCCACAACCCAAACCCAGATTGGCTCCTTTAGGTACTGAATCTAGATCGGAACGAGAATATCCAATATTTTCACTGATATTTTCGTCACAACTGCATCCACAATTGGGTTTTTCAGCTTTTGCAATATTGCTATAACCTTCACGAACTATTTTTCTTATTTTTTCTTCTTCCACAAAAGATCTACCTTTATGTTAAATATTTTGCTTTTAGATTTTAATGATTTTTGTTTCTTTAATTGCTTTTGTTATAATGGACTATAAAACCTGTTTGATCTTCGTTTAACGAAGAAACCGATGCTAGTTGCAAACTAAGATCATTTGTCATTGTAACTTGTGAGTGAGGATAATTTCCTATGGGCGAGGTGTTTTCATTGATTGTAGCATAGCAGTCATTGAAAGACAATGTTCCAAAATTTGCAAGTGAACTTTTTTGATTGTTTACTAATGGTCTTTCTACTATCCATTCAGCTGTTACCTTTGAAGAATTATAAATTAGGTTAATTGAGAATTCTTGGTTTGTTGTAATATCTTTGATTTCTATTTTCCATTCGTGTGTTTGTAAATTCGTTAATTCTATTGAAGCTGAAATTAAATCACCTGGAGATATACTCATTTCTTCTATTCTTATTGCTTGATCAGGTAATATTTCATACCAAGCAGAATAGAACTCTCTGCCATTTACATAATCATGCTCAGTTCCAGTTTGAATTAATGACTTATCCGGCTGAAACCCACCTATTCCGATCCAAGCTGAAGAATATGTGTCTATTGAAGTTGCATATGCATTTGGAACTATCCAAGAGGCATTAATTTGGGTTACTAATGGTTGGGGATTTCCAAGATTTGAACTGACAACATAACCAGACCAAATAGAACTCGTGAGACTCTGATTATTTTCCAAATTTAAAGCTAATATTTCTAGCAAAATCAATGAAAGAGCCAAGAGAACAACCCAGATGATAATTAAAGTTAATGCCTTATTGTTAATTTTTCTACTTTTTGGCTCCAATTTAAAATCACGACCTTAACCGATTAATTAATTTAATCTTGTTTAGATTTTTTATATTTTGATAAATTCAACGCAACTAAATAAACAGTTCTTTTATAAGTAATTTCTAATATTTTTTATATTACCTATTTAATCATAAAATTCCAGATGTTGCAATTATGAATTGAGAGAGTGTTTAAATGTTTTATGTGAAAAAGATGGAATCCACTGATTTTTCTTTTGCTGTTCACTTAGCCAATACAATGGATTGGAATATGACCAGTAAGGATTTTGGATTTATGTCTGCTGTTGAACCTTTTGGTTGCTTTGTTTTATTTAACGGTGCAGATAGAGTGGGTATCGCTACCTGTGTTGCTTTTGGAAAAATAGGTTGGTTTGGAAACCTCGTTATTAAAAAAGAATATCAAGATATTGGTGCTGGCAGTTTTCTTCTTAAGCATGCGATCACTTATTTGAAACAAAAAAGTGTAGTGACAATTGGACTTTACTCTTATCCTGATCTAACAGGTTTTTATGAAAAATATAAATTCATAATTAATAATGAATTCATAGTTTTTAGAGGAAATCCTTCGTGCTCAACAGAATTGATCGAAAAAGAAATAGCTGAAAAAAATGATTTTTCTAGCTTGTTGGACTTTGATAAGCAATGCATAGGATTTAATAGAGCGAAAACTTTACTTCCACTCTTTTCTGATAAAAACAATAAACTACATTTTTTAAGACAACATAACGTTATCGAAGGGTATATTCTCTCTAAAGTTTTTAATAAAGTGGCTGAAATCGGACCATTAATTACTAGGAAAAATTCTGAACCTATTGTTTACGATCTTATTTCTAGTGCTTTAAAAGAACTATCTGATTTTGAAGTTTTTATTTACGTTCCAAAAAAAAGTAAAGAACTGATTAAATTTTTATTTCAATCTGGATTACAAAAAGATTTTAGTGTAGTGAGAATGTTTTTAGGTCCCTCTGTTGATAATGATTGTTTATATTTTCCAGAATCTTTGGAAAGAGGTTGAAGTTGTGTCAAGTGATTTATGTTGTTTACTCGCAGAAGATTTTCTGAAAAGCTCATGGGAAAGCATAAAAGTACTAGTTGAGCGTATAAATAGTCTTCCTGAGAAATCTTCACGAAATCCTGTTTCTTTATTTAGTTTTAAGGATGATAATAAGGTTCTAACAAAATTTGAAGGTAACCATTTTTTCTTACGAGGTTCGATTGAGTATGCAAATCCTCAGCTCACAGTCGAAGAAGTTCAAGGGATAATCGGATTACGTTTATTGGAAGCTTTTGGGAATTATTTCGTAGATTATGGTCTGCATGAACCTGATGACCAAGATTTTTGCCAAATATGCGAGACTTTAAAAAAGCCTCCTAAAGGATGTATTGTACCCTTTTTATTAAACACCGATGAGATAGAGCCTGATCGTTATTCTATGAATCCCCTTAAAAATTCGATCGTTGAGAGTGGTCAAAGTGCGTTTCCTGCTGCATATGTTAAGACTGATGATCTTTCTGTTGATAAAAAATTTTTTAAAAAATATGAAGGATCTTTAATTTCTAAAAATGAGATAGATCTTATTGAGAAGAATCTTGAGATGTCCTCTAATTCTTATTTAGATTTTGTTGATAAAGTAAAATATGCACAACTAGTTAACCTTTTTGAAATTTTTGGAATAGATTTGTCAATTTCAGCATTACGTATGCCTTTGTCTACTTTGGAAGAAGAAGGTGAAAATGGACTAATACATAATATCGTTAGAGAGTCTCATAAAGATTATGAGGCTATTAGTCAATCGTATGCGTGCATGAAAAGAAGTATGTCAAAACGTACAACTCTGCTTTCTACTCCCCACTCAAGCAAAGGTTATGGATCTAAACGGTCCGCCCGAGGTAAAATGTATTTTGAAGGAATGAAACTGAAAAGTATTAGAGTAAAATATAGAACTACTCTACTTTATCCCAATGAAGTTGATTCTGAAGAAGTGAGTATTGCAAAAGCTGACGATGATTTTACTATAGATGGCGAAAAATTGGTTAATTATAGTTTTTCAGAGACTCCTTCATCGCCTCAATTTTTTTTATATTCATTAGGGTCACCTGAAGATGCTGCAGTTTGGCATGGTGTTGGAACTTTTGGTGCTTCAAGATTATTGCGGAGTATGGTTTCACTTCGTCATGCATGCAGTGAAGGTCTTTTGATAAAAAATCTTGATAAATATCAAATTAAGACTGAAGTTCCGCTACACTTCAATCTTGATCCAAAACGTATGTGGGTTAATCCCGTGTATAATAATATTGATTCAAGTATTGGATGTATAATTGATCCTTCAAAATTCGCTAGAAAAGGCATGAAACTTGAATATCTTTCAGTTTTTAAATAAGAAAAAATGGCGGTAGTTATGATCAAATTAGAAAATTTTTTATTTAGATTTTTTCGAGTTTTTCGAAGAAGTTTTTTAAGTCGATTTTTAAATTTGCGAGTTTCAACTTTTATTTTTTTTGATTACTTTAAAAATTTTGAAAAAGTAGAAGCAGTTAAAAAAATATTTGGAGAACAAACAATAGACGTATTATGCAATCTAAAAGTCGATTTAACTTGGTTTGGTGGCTATATGTATATTGACGATACTAATGGGCACTTAGTAGTAAGTTTACGATATTTGAATAAAGGTGACAAACTCGATATTTATTTGGATCTAATACATGAACTTGTTCATGTAAAACAATATTTAGACGGCAAAAATCTCTTTGATAGCAAATATAGTTATGTTGATCGACCCACTGAACTTGAGGCATATACTTATACTGTAAAAGAAGCACGTAGATTGGGTTTGAGTGACAAACGAATTTTAAGCTATCTAGAAACTGAATGGATATCTTCTGTTGATTTAAAACGATTAGCAAAAGCTGTTAAAGTATATTATTAATGTTCAATTTTTATTTCCTCAATAAATTTGCTTCTTTATAGATTTCTAACAATTTCTTTGCACTATTATTCCATGAAAAATATTTGGAAACAAATTCTCTTCCCTTTTTTCCCATTTTATTTCTTAATTCTTCATTTTTTAAAAGTTTAAGAATTGCACAAGCCAATTCATCACTATTTGGTTCAATAAGTAAACCTGTTTCTTGATTTATAATAGCTTCACGAACTCCTCCGGTATTAAACGTGATTACAGGTTTGGAAGCTGCTTGAGCTTCTAACAATGCTATCCCTTGACCTTCTTGGATTGAAGGAAACACAAAAACGTCCGCGCAATTATAGATTAAGGGTAGTATTTCATCTTTGACATCTCCCAAGAAAATAAAATTTTTTAGAATTCTATTTTTTTCAAGATTATGTATTAGTTGACTTCTTTGAGGTCCATCCCCAACTATTACAAACCTTGTTTGTTCTTCTTCTTTAACAATTTGTTTAGCTGCTTGAACTAGAAACGCTAATCCTTTTCTAGGAATCAATCGACCAACAAAAAGAACACAGGATTGGTTGTTAACCCCCATTTGTTTTTTTATTCTATTTTGGTTTTTTAGGGGTCTAAATTTTTGAATGTCGACTCCATTTGGAACAATTCTTATTTTTTCTTTTTCAATTTCATATAGTTGAATAATTCTGCTTTGAGTATACTTACTAATTGTTATTATCAAATTTGCTTTTTCTGCTGCTTGTTTTTCAAGTTTTGATAGTTTCCACATAACCAGGTTGGCTAGTTTTGAGCGAATTGTTGGCGTTCCTAATTGAGTTGCTTTTATGTATTCATCTGCGAGAACTCCATGAATGGTTTGAATGAAAAGTTCTTTTCTCTTTTGTTTTCTAATTGTTTTTAGGAATTTATATCCACTTACTGTGTGTGACTCATAAATATGTGCTTGGATATTTTTTACAGATCCTGAAATAGTTTTGTTAAAAAACCAATTATCGATTGGATAGAGTTTATCTGTTGAAAATCCTGGAACAAAATTGACTCCTTTAATCGATGTAGGTTTTTTAAATCCAGATTTAGTTCCACTATAAACTGTTGTGTTAATGTATTGTGTTAATCTCTTAGCTGTTTCAATAATTCTTCTTTCTACTCCTCCGTAATAGAGGTGAGGTGGTTGTGTGTTGAAAACAGCCAAGTTTATCTTATTCATTATTTTTCACT